>NZ_JBHTTU010000044.1:0-67042 GCF_042794375.1 Kitasatospora sp. NPDC056531
GCCGGCCTGGCCGTAGGTGGAGAAGGCGCCCGCGTCGTTGTCCCCGACCATCACGATCAGGCCCGGGCCGACGATCGCGAGCAGCGTCTTGAGTCTCGCCGACAGACCCTGGCGCGGTGCGTCGTCATCGAGCCGGATGGTGCCGAGCGCGCCCTTGATGTCGCCGACGTGGGCGTCGTCCAGTACCGCTGAACGCGGCGGCGGGACCTTGGAGTTGAGCGTGGCGTTGGTGGTCATGACGTTCCTCCCGTGAACCCCTGGCAGGTGTGGGGCGGTTGGGGGCGCGCAGCAGCGATTCCCCCTGCGTGCGGGCACGGCGTACCGACGCACGGCGGTGCGCGCCCGTACGGGCACGGCGAAGCCGCGTGCGTGGAACCGGTGGTGCCGGTGCGTGCTACTGGCGCACCATCAGGTGAGCGCGCAGGGAAGGTCGTTACCGTGTGCCGGAGGTGTGCGAGGGCAAGCGGGGGCAGGGGCTACTGTGGCCCGGACTACTGCAATCCATGTCTCTCGCCTCCTCCCGGTCGACGCACCCCGTGGTGCGTGTCATCGACGCGGCAAGGAGTTCGCCGGCGCGCGAAGCGACCGCCGGTTCACCCCAACTCGTCAGAGCTTTGGCACTCCACGGCGTGTCCAACCCCTTCGGGCCGGAAGCCACTTCGGATCAACCCTTAGGTCGGGAGGATCTGTCCTAACCCTGGGCGTCTCTCGACGTCGTCGGATCAGTGGCCTGTGTCCGTGAAGAAGCCTCACCGAACGAGGTGCCTTCTTCAAACCTCCAGAAGCATAGAACGCGTGGAGCCCGATACTTGCGCACTTGGTAGAATCTTTACCTTTGCTGAGGTGTGCCGGCGGTGTGCCACCCGCCCGGGTGGCGCGGGTTTGACCGCCCGGCCGCCACGGAACGACTTCCCGCCGTACCCGCAGCGGCACCAGGCAGTGCCCACAACCCGAGGGGTGGCATGGCGACCACAGGCTCCCAGGGGGCTCCCCGGCAGGTGAGGGCGCTGGCGCTCGCCCGGAAGCCGAAACTGTGGCTCTTCCCGAGCGTCCTGTGCGGCCTGCTGGCCGTGATGCTCTCCCTGCTCTACATGGGCGGCATCGTCAACCCGAACGGGAACCTGCACCGGCTGCCGATCGCCCTGGTGAACGCCGATCAGGGCGCGCCGCCGCCCGGCCAGCCGGTGAACTTCGGCACCCAGCTGACCCGGGCGGTGGTGGCCGGCACGCCCGGCGACACCGTCGACTGGCGGCAGACGGACCAGGTCGGGGCCCGCGACCTGCTCGCCTCCGGCAAGGTCTACGGCGCGCTGCTCGTCCCCGAGGACTTCACCGCGGCCATCACCAAGCTGGCCACCGGCGGGGCCACCGAGCGGCCCACCCTGACCGTCCTCACCAACCCCGGCCTGGGCAGCCTCGGTGCCTCGATGGCCGCGCAGATCGCCCAGAGCGCCGCCCATCAGGCCTCGCTCGCGGCCGGCAAGCAGCTGCTGGCCGCCGTACCGCGCTCCAACGACAAGGGGCCGGACACCGGCGCCACCGCCCGGCTGCTGCTCGCCGACCCGTTCGCCATCACCACCCGGACCGGCCCGATCGGCAGCCACAGCGGACTCGGCCTGAGTGCCTTCTACTACACCCTGCTGGCCGTCCTGAGCGGCTTCATCGGCGGCAACATCATCCACAACGGCGTCGACGGCGCGCTCGGCTACAGCGACAGCGAGATCGGCCCCTGGCACACCCGCCGCCCGACCGTCCCGATCAGCCGCACCCAGACCCTGCTGCTCAAGATGCTGATGACCGCCGGGATCATGCTGCTCACCACCTCGCTGGTGATGCTCTGCGCGGTCGGTGTCCTCGGCATGGACGCCCCGCACCGGGCGATGCTCTGGCTGTTCGCCTACTGCGCGAGCCTGGCCGTGGGCCTCGGGGTGCAGGCGATCAACGCCGCGTTCGGCGGGATCGGGCAGCTGGTGTCCATGTTCGTCTTCATCGCGCTGGCCCTGCCCTCCTCCGGCGCGACCGTCCCGCTCCAGGCGGTGCCCGACTTCTACCGCTTCCTCGGCGTCTTCGAGCCGATGCGCCAGCTGAGCGACGGCATCCGGGCGATCCTCTTCTTCGACGCCCGGGCCGACGCCGGGCTGGCCCGCGGCTGGACCATGATCGCCGTCGGCGTGCTGCTCGCCCTGGCCTTCGGCTTCGCGATGACCCGCTACTACGACCGAAAGGGCCTGCACCGCTGGACGCCCCAGCCCTCCGATTAGGCCTTCATCACGTTAGGCCTTCGTCACGGTCACCTTCAGGTGCTTCATGATCGGCTGGTCGCTCTGGGCGCTGTAGTCGCCGATCGCGCACAGCACGTTCAGCTCCGGCATGTACCCGGCCGCGCAGCCGCGCGGGATGTCGTACGGGACCGCCAGGTAGCCGTGCACCGAGCGGGTGCTGCCGTCCCTCGCCGTACTGGTGATGTCCACCGGGTCGAACCCGGCGATGCCCCGCTCGCGCATGTCGTCCTTGTTCATGAAGACGAGGGTGCGCAGGTTCTTCACGCCCCGGTAGCGGTCGTTGTCCGATTGAAGCGCTCTCCCGTGTGAACGCGGGAGATTCGGCCCGTGTCCACGCGGGAGATTCCTCCCTACCTCGGGGCGGGTGGCTTGACGCGACGTGCGCGCCTGACGACTGCCCTTCCGGCAGCCGGGATCGCCACGGTGTGGCCGATCCGGTACAGGTGCAGGATGTTCCTGGCGGCGTTGAGGTCGGCGTTGCCGCTCCAGCCGCAGCCGGGGCTCTTGCACACGAACAAGGCCTGTGTCGCCCGGCTGCCGCCGGTGGTGAAACCGCAGGCGTGGCAACGCCGGGAGGTTCCGGGAGCGGGGACCTTGGCGAGGCTGCCGCCGCGCTGGGCGAGCTTGTAGGCCAGCATCGTGACCGTGCGGCCCCAGGCCTCAGCGTGGATCGACCGGTTCAGGCCGCACTTCTGTGCGACGTTCCTGCCCGGCTGCTCGATGGTTCCCCTGGCGGTCTTGACCATGTTCGTGATCTGCAACTGCTCCACCACGACCGTGCCGTACTGCTTGGCGATGGCGGTGGTGGTCTGGTGCTGCCAGTCCTGGTGGCGTCGCTTGGCTTTCGCGCGCAACCGTGCGGTCTGGTCGTAGGTGCGGTGCAGGCGACGCGAGGTGCGTTCGCCGGGTCCGCGGTGGGCCTCGCGGCGGGCGGCCCGCTGCTGGAGGCGCAGGAGCTTGGCCTGTTCCTTGCTGGTCAGCCATTCGTCGTGGTGCTGGTGGTTGCCGTCGACAGGGCGAGGGGGATGTTCACCCCGGCGTCGATACCGACTTCCGGCCCCTGGTGCGGGGCCGGTGCGGTTTCCGTGGTCTGGACGCGGAAGGCGATGTGCCAGCCCAAAGCGTCCTTGACCAGGCGTGCCCCGGTGATCCGGTTGTCGGTATCGGCGCGCTTGCCGACGGGAAGGTCTTTGGTCCAGCGGAACCGGACCCGGCCGATCTTCGGCAGCTGGACCATGCCCCAGCGGCGGTGGACCCGCACGACGTTCAGGTCACGGCCCTGCGGGATGTCGACCGACATGGCCGACCGGAAGCGGGCCTTGAAGTTCGGGGCGTCGGCCCGACCCTCCCAGCAGTTCCGCCACGCCTGGACGTACGTCTTCAGCACCGCCTGGGCGGCCTGCGCCGGAAGGACGGCAAGGAAGTCGATCTCCTTGCGGGCCTGCCGGATCGCCGCGTCCGCGCCCGCAAGGGTGCGCTTGTCCTTGGGCATCATCTGCCACCAGGCGTGCAGCAGGTTCCACATCAGCCGCGCCGCGTGGGCCTGCTCATCGGCCTTGGACACCCCGGAAGGACACAGCGCAAGCCGGGAACGATGCCCCAAATTCCGCCTCACCATGGCCTTCTGACCCATAGTCACCACGATAGCACGTTGGTTCGTGTCACCACGATGGAACCAAAACGAGCAGTCGGGCAGGTTGTTGGTGCCCAGCTCGCGGGTCAGCAGCTGGTAGAGGAAGGTCGCCTCGTTGCCGAGCCGGCCGGAGGTGTAGAAGGTGGCCCGGTTGGGATCGTCCAGCCCGCGCAGAGTACGGCCGACCAGCTCGAAGGCGTCCTTCCAGCTGATCGGGACGTAGTGGTCGATGTCCGGGTCGTAGACCATCGGCTCGGTGAGCCGGCCCTGGTCCTCCAGCGCGAAGTCGCTCCACCCGGACAGCTCGGTCACCGAGTGGGTGGCGAAGAACTCCCGGCCGACCCGCTTGCAGGTCATCTCCCAGGTGACGTACTTGATGCCGTTCTCGCAGATGTCCAGGTGCAGGCCCTTGGTGTCGTCCGGCCAGGCGCACCCGGGGCAGTCGAAGCCGGTCCGCTCGTGGTTCATCCGCATCACCGCCCGCGGCCCGTCCACGTACGCGCCCTCGCGCGTCAGGAAGCGGGTGACGCTCTTGGCGGCGCCCCAGCCGGCGGCCGGGTGGTGGTACGGCGCGAACTGCGGCGGGCCGGCGGGGGAGGGGCCCACGGCCTCCTGCTCCGGTCGGGGAGCGGTCACGGCGTCGTCGGAGGTGGTCACGGTGGCCGGGCCCCGCCCGTCGAGCGGTCACACCCCCGGCAGGCTGCCGAGGACGGCCGCCACGTCGGTGCGCCGGGCCACCTCCAGCAGCGCCCGGGCCATCACCGAACCCGGCTCCCGGGCGGCGATCACCAACCCGATCGGCGCGCTGTGCACCGGCTCCACCAGCGGGACGGCCTGCATCCCGGGCGGCACGCCGAACACGTGCAGCCAGGCGTACGGCACCACGCTGGCCCAGTGGCCGGTGCGCACGTGCGCGAACAGCGAGGCCACCGAGTCGGTCTCCACCCGGGGCGTCGGCTCCAGCCCGAGGCCCGCGAACACCTCGTCCAGCACCCGGCGGCCCTGCATGCCCGGGTGCAGCAGGCACAGCGGCAGCCGGGAGGCCTCCGCCCAGGTGGCACGCGGATGCCGGGCCAACCCGTCCGCCAGGCTGGTCAGCAGGACGTACCGTTCCTCGTACAGGGGCAGGGCGCGCAGGTCCGCCGAGCCCGGCTCGGGCAGGTAGGTGATGCCCGCGTCGATCTCGAAGTTCCGTACCTGGCGCAGCAGTTCCTCGGAGCGCAGGTCGGTGGACAGCTCCACGGCGGCCAGCGGGTGGGCGGCGCAGAGCGGCCCGGTGAGCAGCGAGACGGCGCCCGAGGCGGTCGGCACGGCGCCGATCCGCAGCCGTCCGCTCAGCCCGGTGCGCAGCGCGTCCACCTCGTCCCGCAGGGCGTCCCGGTCGGCCAGGATGCGCTGCGCCCACAGCACGATCCGCTCGCCCTCGGGGGTGAGGCCCTCGTAGGCCCGGCCGCGCCGCACCAGCAGCACCTTCAGCTCGTCCTCCAGCTTGCGGACGGCCTCGGACAGGGCCGGCTGGGAGACGTGGCAGGCCTGGGCGGCGCGGGCGAAGTGGCGCTCGCGGGCGAGGGCGACCAGGTACTCGAGCTGGCGGAAGAGCATCTACTCGGCCCCCGGGGCGGGGTCGGTGCGGGCGGCGCCGCTGTGCGCGCGGTCGACGCGGGCAGGGGCGGCGCGGTCGGTGTCGAGGTGGTCGGTGTCGATGCGGTCGTTGCCGAGGAGGTCGGTGTCGATGCGGTCCGGGCGGGTGTAGACGTTCATCGACTCGCCGCGCAGGAAGCCGACCAGGGTCAGCCCGCTCTCCTCGGCCAGGTCCACCGCCAGCGAGGAGGGCGCGGAGACGGCGGCGAGCATCGGGACGCCCGCCATCACGGCCTTCTGCACCAGCTCGAAGGAGGCCCGGCCGCTGACCATCAGCACCGTGCCGCGCGCCGGGAGCAGGCCCTCGCGCAGTGCGTGGCCGACCACCTTGTCCACCGCGTTGTGCCGGCCCACGTCCTCGCGCAGGCAGAGCAGCCGCCCGTCGGCGTCGAACAGGCCGGCCGCGTGCAGGCCGCCGGTGCTGTCGAAGACCTTCTGGGCGGCCCGCAGCCGCTCGGGCAGTGCCGACAGCAGCGCGGGGGTCACGCGCAGCTCGTCCTCGGCGACGCTCCACGGCGCGGTGGTGCGCACCGCGTCCAGGCTGGCCTTGCCGCACAGGCCGCAGGAGGAGGTGGTGTAGAAGTTGCGCTCCAGCGAGGCGTCCGGGGCGGGCACGCCGTGGGCGAGCACGACGTCCACCACGTTGTAGGTGTTGCCGCCGTCGGCGGTGGCCCCTGCGCAGTAGCGGATCCCGGCCAGATGGTCGGCGGCGTGCAGCACGCCCTCGCTGACCAGGAAACCGGCAGCCAGGTCGAAGTCGCTGCCGGGGGTGCGCATGGTCACCGTCAGCGGGCGCCCGCCGACCCGGATCTCCATCGGCTCCTCGGCGGCCAGGGTGTCGGGGCGGTGCGAGGGCACGCCCTGGCGCAGCCGCAGCACCCTGCGCGGTACGGTCACTCGGCCCATCGTCGTCGGCTCCTCGGTGGTGTCAGTCCGGACTGTACGAATGAATCCTCGCTCTTTCCGCGGCCCCCGGGCGCCGGGTGGCGGTGGTGCGGTCCGGGCAGGTGGCGGCGGCTGTGCGCGGCGGTCACCGCCAGGCAGAGCAGGCCCACGGCCGCCATGCCCGCCAGCAGCGCCGGGTAGGAGGCGTGGCCGGAGGTCCCGGCGAGCAGCAGCGGGGTGAGGAAGCCGCTGGAGGTGGTGCTCTGGTAGAGCGAGGCGGAGGTCGGGCCGCTGTGGCGTGCGGTCCTTCCCGGGGCGAGCCGTTCCACCTCGTGCAGCCCCGCGCCGAGCGTCAGCCCGTACCCGGTGCCCAGCACCAGGGCCGCGGCCACCACCAGGCCCACCGAGTCGCGGGCGGCGGCGAGTGCGCCGAGCAGCAGCCCGGCGATCACGGTGGCCATCGCGGTCAGGGTGGCCCGGGCGCTGTGCGCGTCGTCCAGCCGGGCGGCGAAGGGCTGGGCGACCACGCCCGTGGTCAGGGTCAGCGCCGCGACCAGGCCGCTGAACAGCGGCGCGTAGCCGGGCACCCGGTCGGCGACCAGCGGCGGCAGCACCACGTACGCCACCGTGGCGGCGCCGAGGACGGCGGGGCTCGCGGGGAGCACGACGTAGCGGAACCGGGGGTGGCGGACGGCAGCCGTGCGGAGCTGGGGCGTACAGCGGCTGGGGGTGGTCTCCGTCTCCGTCGTCTCGGGGAGGCGACGGGTGGCCCGCAGCACCAGCAGACAGCCCAGCGCGTGCGCCAGGCCCGGCAGCGCCGTCGGACCGGGCAGCCACTCGGCGATCACCCCGGAGACCAGCGCGCCCGCCGCGAAGCCGGTGCCGGTGGCGTACATCGCGCGGCGGGCCCCGTCCCCGGGCGTGACCTCGGGCCCGGAGAGCTCCCGCAGCCAGGTCGTCCCGGCCAGGAACACCAGTCCGGCCGCGAAACCGGTGCCCAGCCGGGCCGCGTACACCGACGGCTCGTCCCCCAGCGCCAGCAGGACGCTGGCGGCGGCGGACAGGCCCAGCGCGCCGCGCACCGTCCGCCGCCGCCCGTATCGGTCGGCGGCGGGACCGCCCAGCAGCAGGCCGGGCACCAGGCCGACCAGGTACACCGAGAACATCGCCGCCAACGACATTGCCGACCAGTCGGTGCGCGCCCGGTACACGGTGGCGAGGGCGGTGAACTGGTTCGCACCCCAGGCGGCGACGGCCACGGCGGCCGCGGCTGGGATCCAGCGGGCGGTGCGCACGTGCGGGTTCTCCTCGGACGGTTCGCTCAGACGGGGGCGTCGGCGGCGGAAGGCCGCCCGTCCAGTGTGTTGTCCGGCATCGCCGCAGGTCAAAGAGGCAGTTCCGCTGTCCTGATAGGCGGGACTTATCGAGAACTGTGATCGCTACCCGCCGTCCCCCACCGCCAGCACGACCGCGCTTGCCGCGCCGCCCGGCGTCTCGTAGCTCACCGTCTCCCCGGCGTGGTGGCCCAACAGCGCCTTCCCGAGCGGGCTGTCGTACGTCACCAAGGTCAACTCCCGCTCCTCGGCCAGCTCGGAGATCTCGACGGTCTCCTCCTCGCCGTCCGCGAACCGCACCTTGACGGTCGAGCCCACCCCGATCACATCCGTCGACGGCGCCCCGGCCAGCTCGGCCTCCCGCAACCGGCCCTCCAGCTCGGCGATCCGCCGGTCCAGCCGCGTCACGTCGGAGGCACGCTGCAATTCGTCCGCCGCATCCGCAGGATCACCCACCGGATCGTCCCCCCGCAGCGTCGCGGCCACCTCCCCCCGCTCCACCCGCAGCTGCGCCAGCTCCTCCTGCACCGCACGCAGGCCCTCGGCACTGATCGGTTCCGGCCCACCGCTCATGGCAAGCTCCCGGGTCTCTCACGGAACACTCGAACACCGGCCGCTTCCCATTACCCCACCCCGCCGCACCCCCGGCAAATTCTCCGCGAAGTCGCCCCGATTTCACCGAACTGGTTCGGGTGGACACGGCCGTCCGGCACAATGACGCCCATGACCAGCGCCGACGACCCGAGTTCGAGGCTGCGGGTCGGCGTCCAGGGCCGAGCCGACGAGCGATACCAGCCGTTCGCGCATCTCACCACCGACAACTGTGAGCTCTACCGGCAGGTGATGGGGGTCTTCGTCCGGGCCAAGCAGGAGTTCACCGTTCACCTGCGCCCGGAGGACGTCCACCTCGGCCTGGTACCGGAGGAGCGGCCCTCCCTGGAGTCGGTCGCTACCGCGCTGGAACGGCTTGCCAAGTGGGGGAACCTCCGTGCCGATCCGGACACGGGCCGGGTCACGGCGCTGGAGGACTTCTACCGGTCCCGGTACATCTACCAGCTCACGCGTGCCGGAGAGGCCGCCGAGGAGGCGTTGGGCGCCTACGACGCGGCGCTCGGCCGGCGCGGCGAACTGCAGGCGGTCGCACTCGCCGACATCGCCGTTCACCTGCGGGCGCTGCTGGCCCTGGCGGATCGTAACGAACCGGACGCGGCGGCGTCGCACCTCACGCTGCTCGCCTTGGTGGACCGCTTCTCAGGGCTTGCCGAGAACGCCCGAGCATTCATGAACTCGCTCCAGCGGACGGTCGATCTGCACGAGGCCGATGTCGAGCTCTTCCTGGCCTACAAGCAGCGGTTGATCGACTACCTGGAGCGGTTCATCGAGGACCTGGTGACTCGCGGTGCCGAGATCGCGACGCTGCTGGAGGACCTCGGGACTCCGCAGCGGGGGCAGGTCGCCACACTGCTGCGCCTCGCCGTCGAACGGGAGGCCGCGGACGCCGCGCCCGACGTGGCGGCCGAGGCCCTGGCCGCGGCGGAGCGGCGCTGGAGCGGGCGCTGGGACGGGCTGCGGGCCTGGTTCCTCAGTGTGCCCGGTCGAAGCTCCCAGGCCAAGCTGCTGCGTTCGGCTGCCCGTCAGGCGATTCCCCAACTGCTCAATGTGGTCCAAGCGTTGAACGAGCGTCGGGCAGGCCGTTCGGACCGTTCGGCGGATTTCCGCGAACTCGCCCGATGGTTCGCGGAGGCGCCCGACGACGACAACCGGCACCGGCTGTGGCGCTCGGCGTTCGGACTCCATTCAGCCAGGCACCTCACGATCGATCATGATGCTCTCGCCGAGCGTGAGGCCGATCCGGTGTCCGCTTCCGCGTCCTGGCGTGATGCTCCGGGCGTGCGGATCAGTCCGCAGCTGCGCCGTACCGGCTCGTACGAGCGCCGTGGCCGCCGCGCGGCGGTGCAGGATCGCGGCGAAGCCAAGGCGTACCTGGCTGAGTTGGCCCGCAAGCAGGCCGAGCAGACGGAGGCGGTCCGGGCCCGGCTGGCTACCCGCGGAGAGGTGCGGCTCAGCGACCTGGACGTGCTCGACCGGGAGGCGTTCCGGCTGTTCCTGCTGTTGCTCGGGGACGCGCTGTCGGCCTGGCGCCCGGGTGTGGAGTCCGTCTCGACCACCACCAACGACGGGACGATGGAGATCAGGCTGACCAGGGTGCGCGGCGGCGGGATTGCCGAGATCAGCACCCTCGACGGTGTGTTGTGGGGCCCGGAGCACCTGGTCGAGATCGTCGACCTGGCAAGCCGCCGCGAGCCGGTAGGGGCCGACCATGAGTGACGACCGTCTGGGGGACGCCCTCGCCGCGCAGCGTGCGGCAGAGGTGCGGCGCGCCGCGCGGGCGCTGTTGCGCCGCCCGCTGCTGCGCGCAGGTGGTTCCCACGCCGATGACTTCCGGCTGGTACGGCAACACGCGACAGAACTGCGCACCTGGTTCGAGCGGAACACCGGTTGGGGGCTCCTGGTGGACTCCGAGGTGGCCCGGCTCCGCCGCATTCCGGGGCGAGCCGACGATTCGACTCACCCGGCCAGGGACCAGCGCACCGGCCTGCCGTTCTCGCGGCGCCGCTACGTCCTGGTGTGCTTGTGCCTGGCGGTGCTGGAGCGGGCCGAGCAGCAGGTCGCGCTGGGGCGGTTGGCCGAGCATGTCGTGCTGGCGGCTGCCGATCCGGCGCTGGACGCCGCCGGCGTCCAGTTCACCCTGGCCGACCGGGAACAGCGCACCGACCTGGTGGCCGTGGTCCGGCTGCTCCTGGAATGGGGTGTGCTGACCAAGGTCGCGGGTGACGAGGAGGCCTTCCTGAAGTCGGCCGGCGACGCCCTGTACGACGTGGACCGCCGAGTGCTCGCCGTCCTGCTCGTCGCCCGGCGTGGACCGAGCACCGTGCGGGCGTACGGCTTCGAGGAGCGGCTCGCCGAACTCAACGCCGAGGCGCTGCCGGACAGCGACGAGCTGCGGAACCGGGCGCTGAGACACAGTCTGACCCGCCGGTTGCTGGACGACCCGGTGGTGTACCTGGAAGGGCTGACCGAGAACGAGAGCGCGTACCTCACCTCGCAGCGTGGCGCGCTGACCCGGCGCATCAGCGAACTCACCGGTCTGGTCCCGGAGGTGAGAGCGGAAGGCCTGGCGATGGTCGACCCCGATGACGACCTGACGGACCTGCGGATGCCGGAGTCGGGCACCGACGGCCACGTGGCGTTGCTGGTGGCCGAGTACCTCGCCGACCGGGGCGGTACGGTCCCGCTGACCGACCTGCACCAGCGGGTGGCGGGCTGGGCCGTGGAGCACGCAGGCTTCTGGCGGCGCAGCGCGACCGCCCCCGGCGCCGAGGCCGAGTTGGCCGAACAGGCCGTGGAACGGCTGGTCGCGCTCGGGCTGCTGGAACGCGTGGCGGGCCCGGACGGTGCCGCTCTGGTGCGGCCCAGACCCGCCCTGGACCGCTACCGGGTCGGCGAGGCCGTTCTGCTGGAACCCGGCCAGAGCGCTCCCCGGAAGAACGCGAAGACGACGGCAGGCCGTACGAAGGGCACGAGGAACCGATGAACACCACCGCCGAGTCGCGGCTGCCGCTGCCTGGTCGCCCTCGCTGGCAGCCGCTTCGGGTCGGGTTGGTCGACCTGTTCTACTACGACCAGGAGGAATTCCACTTCCGCGACGGTCGGCTGCTCCTGCGCGGCAACAACGGCACCGGCAAGTCCAAGGTGCTCGCCCTGACCCTGCCCTTCCTGCTGGACGGCGATCTCTCCTCGCACAGGGTGGAGCCGGACGCCGACCCGAAGAAGCGGATGGAGTGGAACCTGCTGCTGGGCGGCGAGCATCCGCACTCCGAGCGGCTCGGCTACACCTGGATCGAGTTCGGTCGCCTGGACCAGGACGGTACCGCGCACTACACCACGCTCGGCTGCGGTCTGAAGGCGGTCAGCGGTCGGGGTATCGCCCGGCACTGGTACTTCCTGACCGACCAGCGAATCGGCCCGGAGTTGCGGTTGGTGGACTCCACCGGCGCCGCTGTCGGCCGGGACCGGCTGGCCGAGGCCCTGGACGGCCGGGGCCTGCTGTACGACTCGGCGCGGGCGTACCGGCGCGCGGTGGACGAGGCCCTGTTCGGCCTGGGCGAGCAGCGGTACGCGGCCCTGGTCGATCTGCTGATCCAGCTGCGCCAGCCCCAGTTGTCCAAGCGGCCCAGCGAGAAGGCCCTCTCCCAGGCCCTGACCGAATCGCTGCCGCCGATGGACCAGGCCGTGGTCGCCGATGTCGCGGAGGCGTTCCGCTCACTGGACGAGGAGAAGGAACAACTCGCCGTCATGGCAGCCGCCGAGCGTGCCGCGGGAGCCTTCCTCCAGCACTACCGCCGCTACGCCCGGGTCGCCGCCCGGCGGAAGGCCCGTGCCCCCCGCGCCCAGCACTCCCGGTACGAGGCGCTTCGCGCCGAACTCAACACCGCTGAGCAGGACTTCGAGGTCGCCGGCACCGCGCTCGCGGAAGCAGAGACGCGACTGGAGGAGCTAAATCGGCAGCGAACCGGACTTCGGGCCAGGGACGAAGCCCTGCGGGCCGGCCCGGAGATGCGCAGTGCCCGCGAGCTGGAGCAGGCCGCCGCCTTGGCCGAGCGTACGGCGAAGGACGCCGACCGTGCCGAGGTGGACCGACTCCGGGCCGAGGGCGAACTGACACGGTTCGCAGCCAAGCTGGGGGCGGCGCGATCACGTGCAGATGCCGCGGAGCGCTCCCAGGACAGCGCGTTGGAGCGCTCGGATGCCTCCGCGTGCGCGGCCGGCCTGGGTCGGGAGCACGCCGACCGGGTTGCCCTTCCGTTGGCGGCGGGTGAGGTGCCCGAAGCCGTGCAGCGCGGTGCTGCCCAACTCACCGACCGCCGTCAGCGCTCGATCGCCCTGGTCGAGGAGCACCTCGCGACCGCGCAGGACGCGGTCCGGGAGCTGGACCGGGCCCGTCGCCGGCTGGAGGACGCGGACGGCGACCTGGCCCATCGGGCCGAGCTGAGGGCCGAGGCCGAGGAGGGCACCGTGCAGGCGGGACGGGACTACGTCACTGCCGTCCGCTCGCACTTCGATGCATGCGCTCTGCTTCGCCCCGCCGGCATCGAAGGCGTACTCGATGAACTCGGCCAGTGGAGTGGGACATTGGCCGGTGCCGACCCGTCCCGGGTGGCGGCGCAGGAGGTGGCGTCCACGGTCGGGGGTGATCTGGCCCGCCGTCGGGCCGTGCTGGAGACCGAGCAACGGGACGCGAACGAGCAACGTGACCGGCTGCAAACCGAGCTGGCTGAGCTGCGGGCAGGTGGCCGGCGTGGGCCGCGGGTGCCGTACACCCGCTCACCCGAAGCCAGGGATGGCCGCCCCGGCGCACCGCTGTGGCATCTGGTCGATTTCACGGACGGTCTGACGCAGCAGCAGGCAGCGGGCCTGGAAGCCGCCCTGGAGGTGTCGGGCCTGCTGGACGCCTGGGTCGCCCCGGACGGGACGGTGGCAGCCGCTGGCTCCTGGGACACCCTGGCAACTGCTGGTGCACGGGTGGACGGCGCGTCGCTGGCTGCGGTGCTGCGTCCCGCGGTGGACCGCGCAGACCCGGCCGCAGCCGTGCTGTCCGACGAGCTGGTCTCCCGGCTGCTCGCCGGCATCGGACTGCTGCACCAGGACGAGGACGTGCCCGGCAGCGGCAGCTGGATCGGTCTGGACGGGCGCTACCGTCTCGGCTCGCTGACCGGGGCCTGGTCCAAGCCCGCTGCCGAGTATCTCGGTGAGGGCGCCCGAGAGCAGGCCAGGCGCGCCCGGATGGCCGTTATCGAGACGGAACTTGCGCAGCTTGCACAGCAGTTGGCGGATGTGTCGGCCCGATCGGAGCAGCTGGAGGAGGAGGTTCGCATCTTGGCGGCCGAGCACGCCGCCCTTCCGGACGACGCCGCCCTGCGCGGTGCACACGCCATCGCGGTGGCGGCACACCGCGAGCATGCCCGGGCCGTCGAACGCCGCGGAGAGGCCGAGCGGGAGGCCGCCGGGGCAGCGGCCGTCGCCGAGCACTCCGCCGCCGAACTGCACGGCCTGGCCGAGGAACTCGGCCTGCCGGCCACAGGTGCCGGCCTGCGGGAGGCCCGGGACGATCTCGGTTCCTACCGTGAGGCCCTGGCTGCTCTGTGGCCCGCCGTGCGGGAGACCCGCGCCGCCTGCACCGCACTGGCGGCCGAGGAGGCCGATCACGGCCGTGCCGCTGAACACGCCGCCGAGTTGGCCGAGCGTGCGCGCGACGCGGCGCGCGAGGCCGTCACGGCAGGCGAGCGCCACAAGACGCTCGCCGCCACCGTCGGCGCTGCCGTTGCCGAACTGCAATGCCAACTTGCCGAAGTGAAGGCCGCGTTGCGGGGCTGTGAGGAGTTTGAGCGGGCCACCCGCCGGGCACAGAACGACGCGACCGGTCGCCGGGCCGCTGCGGATGCCCTGCGTGACCGGGTCCGTACCGAGATCGAGGACACCACCCGTACCCGTGCCGAGGCGATCGACGCGCTGCGTCGGTTCGCCGCCACCGGCTTGCTCGCCGTCGCCCTGCCCGACCTGGCCGCAGAACACGCCGCCGACTCCTGGGCTCCCGAGCCCGCCGTCCGCCTCGCCCGGGCCGTCGAGCGCGAGCTGGAGTCCGTCGACGACGCCGACCCGGCGTGGGGACGAGTCCAGCGCCGGATCACCGAAGAGCTCAAGGACCTCTCCGACGCCCTCGCCCGCCACGGCCACACGGCGGCGGCCCGGATGCTGGAGGAAGGGCTGGTCGTCGACATCGTCTTCCAGGGGCGTGAGCGCTCGGTCCCCGAGCTGGCCGCCGCCTTGACCACCGAGGTCGCCGACCGGCAGCAGCTGCTCTCCGCCCGGGAGCAGGAGATCCTGGAGAACCACCTGATCACCGAGGTTGCCGGGACCCTCCAGGAGCTGGTCAGTGCCGCCGAGCAACAGGTCCTGCGCATGAACGGGGAACTCACGGACCGCCCGACCAGCACCGGCATGCTGCTACGGCTCGTCTGGCGGCTCGCCCGAAACGCGCCCGGCGGACTGGCAGCCGCCCGCGAACGCCTCCTGCGTCAGTCCTCCGACGCCTGGACGGCCACTGACCGGGCCGCACTCGGCGAGTTCCTCCAGGCACAGATCGAGCGCGCTCGCACCGACAACCCGTCCGGGACCTGGCTGGAGCATCTCACCGCGGCCCTGGACTACCGGTCCTGGCACGAGTTCGGCATCGAACGCCACCAGCACGGCAAGTGGCAGTCCGCGACCGGCCCGGCCTCCGGCGGCGAACGGGTGCTCTCCGTCTCGCTCCCGCTGTTCGCCGCGGCCTCCTCGCACTACGCCTCGGCCGGGAACCCGCACGCGCCACGTCTGGTCACTTTGGACGAGGCGTTCGCCGGCGTGGACGACGACTCCCGGGCCAAGTCGCTCGGTCTGCTCGCCGCCTTCGACCTGGACGTGGTGATGACCTCTGAACGCGAATGGGGCTGCTACCCGCAGGTGCCGGGCCTGGCCATCGCCCAGCTCTCCCGGGTCGACGAGATCGCCGCCGTCCTGGTCACCCGCTGGGAGTGGGACGGCCACCGGCGTGCGCGGGTGGCCGACGGTGAGGTGCCGGGTCCGCGGCAGGGGAGCGTGTTCTCCTGATCATGGACGTTCCCCGGCTTCAACGCCTGATCGGCTCGCCCGAACTCACCTGGCTGCTCGACCGAGCCCGCCGGCGGATGGAGGCGGGGCAGCCACTTGAGGGCACGGTCACCCTCAATGGTGCCGCCGACGCCGAACGAGCCGCCGTGGCCCGGCTCTTGGGTCGCGCCCCTCGGCCAGGTCGGTCGCTGTCCGTGTCGCTGGAGGCAATCGACCAGGTGCTGCGCGCCAGTGGCGCCAGCCCGGACGGCCTGGCGGCGGCGATCGTCGCGCTCACTGGACCGGTCGTCCCCCGGCAGGAGGCGGCCGACCGGTTGGCCCGGGCCTGGGACAGCGCCTTCGCCCCGCTGGCCTCCATGGTGGCCGACCGGCCCGAACTCGCCGACTGGTACGCCTCACTCAACACCACCGGTCTCGTCCGGCGACTGGCCCGCAGCCCCGAGGAGGCGACGCCACTGCTCGCCGGCCTCGCTCGCCTGCTGCCGCACCTGCCCGTTTCACCACCGCGCTCGCTCAGCACCTTCGCCGCCGAACACGCCGGTGGCGCCCATGCCCTGGACCACGGGCCACTGGCGACCCTCACCCTGGACGCCGTCCGGGCCCTGACCGGCATCCCGCCCGGCGACGGGGCCCAGGCGCGGCGTGATACCTGGGCGGCAGCGGGGCTCCTGCTCGACGAGCTCTCCTCGCAGGTTCTCGTCCTCAACCTCCCCGGCGATCCCGCCACCGCCACGGGCCGGGCTCTCGATGCCCTCGGGGCGGTCGGACAGCCGGCTGTTCTGACCCTCCGGCAACTCGTCCGCGACACCCCCCGCGTACTCCGGGGCGGCACGGCGTACGTGTGCGAGAACCCCGCGGTCGTCCTGGCTGCCGCCGATCGCCTCGGCCCCGACTGCGCCCCGCTGGTCTGCCTCCAGGGCCAGCCCAGCACGGCCGCTCTGCGCCTTCTGAAGCTCTACGCTGACGCCGGCTGGAACCTTCGCTACCACGGTGACTTCGACTGGGGCGGCATCCGGATCGCCAGCCGCCTGCTCGCCCACGTCCCGTGGACGCCGTGGCGATACACGACCGCCGACTACCGCGCGGCCCAGGACGCGCACGGCGACACCGCGCCCCTTACCGGCACCCCGACCGAGGCAGCCTGGGACCCCGAGCTGAGTGCGGCACTGCGCACGGCCGGCCGGCGCATCGAGGAGGAACTCGTCCTGGACGACCTCCTCGCCGACTTGGCGCGGTGACCAGTCACGGGGTGAGGACCCGGGCCGATCGGGGTTGTGCTGCCTGCGCCGGGATGGCCGGTCCGAGGAAGGCACTCGGTGTGCCGTGCCAGGAGACACGCAGGGCTTCCCGCGCGCGCGTGCATGCCACGAAGAGCAGGCTCAGCTCGCCGTTGTGAAGGTGGTGAGCAGTACGCACCCGTCCGGGGCGTCCGCCGGCAGCCGGCGCGCCAGGTGGTACGCCCGGTGCAGGGCCACCACGGTCTTTCCGGTCCCGGGGCCGCCCGTCACCCGGGCCGGGCCGTTGTACGAGTCCCGGTAGGCCACCCGGTACTGGGCCGGGTGGAGGAAGATCCGCCAGGTGTCGAACGGCCGGTCCAGGATCTCCAGCAGCTCCTCCGGTCCGGACACCAGGGCGACCCGGCCGCGCGCGTGGGCCATCGCCGAGACCAGCCCGTCCTCGGATTGACCGGTGCTCGTGGGAGCCGCCGTCCGTGCGTACGCCTGGACGATCTCGCGGTCGACGTCCTCCGGTTCCATCCCGCTCGCGAGGCCGAGCAGAACGTCGAACTGCTGCTCCGGCAGGACGCGGTGAAGAGCCTCCAGGTGAGCCTCGTCGGGCAGCAGCCGGATGATCGGCAGGATCTCCTCGTCGATGCCCAGGCTGCGCAGCACCTTGTCGGAGCGATTGGCAAAGAGCCGCCGGGGTTCGTCGGCGGCAACGGCCTTCAGGGACGCGGTGGCGCGTTCCAGCGCGACGTCGTTGCGGATCTCGATGCCCTGGGTGGCGGCGTTGACCGAGCCCCGATGCTTGCACGCCCAGTCATTGGCCTTGTCGTGCGGGAGGACCTTCAGCAGGAGGTAGCTGTCGCCCTCGTCCTCCTTGAGGAGCACCCCGCGCCAGAAGTCGGTGATCCGGATGGTCCGGATGCGCGGATCCCGCTGATTGGTGAGCTTCTCCAGGTGTGCGCCGGTGTGCGTAGCCACGGTGAATTTCTCGAAGGCCTCGAAGACCCGCCGTTGCACCGACTTCTCCAGCGCCGCGAACTCCAGCAGAAAGTCCCGGTGCATACCCAGCGTCGCCACCCAGGCCCCCTTGCGCCTCTGTCCGGTCGGGTAGTGCGCTCACTGTACTGGCCTCGGTGATCACTCGGGGCGCGTACGGACAACTGCCGTACACTCCCCGAGGCGGGAGGAGACGCATGGAGCGCATCGGCTGCGGCACCGTGCTCGGGGGGCGCTACGGGCTGGAACGCCCCCTGGGCCGTGGGTCCATGGGCCACGTGTGGCAGGGCCGGGACCGGCATCTGGGCCGGGCGGTTGCCGTGAAGATCGTCGCTGCCGAGCTGTTGGCCGATCCGGCGGGACGGGCGGGTGCGCTGCGCCGTTTCGAACGGGAGGCGAAGGCGGCGGCGGCACTTGACCACGCCAACATCGCGACGGTTCACGACGCCGCCATCACGGACGAGGTCTGCTGGCTGGTCATGCAGCTCGTCGAAGGGGCGACGCTCGGCCAACTGCTGGACGAACAGGAGCGGCTGGAGGTCGAGTCCGCCGTCGCGGTGGCGGCGCAGATGTGCTCGGGCCTGGCCGCAGCGCACGCCGCGGGCCTGGTGCACCGGGACCTCAAGGCCGAGAACGTCATGATCGGCCGGGACGGCGTGGTCAAGATCCTCGACTTCGGGCTGGTCAAGGTGGTCGCGGACAACGGGCCCCGCCTCACCTCGACCGGCGAGCGGCTGGGCAACCTCCAGTGCGCCTCACCGGAGTTGCTCACCGGCGTCCCGGCGTTGGACGCCCGCAGCGACCTCTACAGCGTGGGCTGCCTGCTGCACCAGATGCTCGCCGGCAGCTCGCCTGGTGAGCGTTGATTTCCTGCAGTTCGGCTGATGGGTAGCAGGAGAAGCTTCTACTCGCTCATGTTCGCCGGCGTTCAGCTGAAAGATGCTGGGTGCCTTCGCGTAGCGGTACCGGTCTAGCCTTCAAGTGGCAGGCGCTCGGACAGGCGCTGGGGGTAGGGTTTTGCCTTGTCATCAGCGCGGCCCGCCGGGCTTCCCTTCCGGGACATGCCCCCACCCGCACGAGTCACTTCGTGCTGCCTGGGAGCATGTCTTGCTGTTCCGCGACTCCGCGTCTGCGGTCGCCGCCGAGAGTCTGGCTGGATCACTGTTCGTGCGCCTCATCGATCAGTTCGTCCACCAGCACGGCCACAAGCCCAGCCCGTCCGAGGTGCGTTCCTGGGAGCGGAGCATCCCCGCCCTGACCAACGCGCTGCTGGACGCTGGGCTCGGCATGGTGGAGGTACTCCTCGAGTACTCGCTTCCACTCAACAGTAAGCGAGCTGATGTCATACTCGCCGGCGTTCACCCGAGCACCGGCGAGCCGTCCTACGTGGTGGTCGAGCTCAAACAGTGGAGCAGTGCGGTCCCGGAGGACGGTGAGCCCCTGCTCTGCCGCGTAGATGCGTACACCCGACCGGTGCTGAATCCCATCGAGCAGGTCCGCGGCTACTGCGACTACCTCCTCTCCTTCAATGGTGCGCTCGCTGCCCATCCGGAGCGGATCGCCGGAGTGGTTTTCCTCCACAACGCGACAGAGTTCGGCGTCCAGGGCCTCTATGAGGTGCAGCAGGACGAGCGCGGCCGGCTCTTCACCGGTGACCGCCGTGGAGAGTTCGTCCAGTACCTCCGCACGAAGCTGAAGCCAGCCTCCGGCGCGGAGGTGGCGGACCAGCTGCTCGCGGGCAAGGTGGGTCCGTCCAAGCAGCTGATGGCGGTTGCTGCCGAGGAGGTCCGCGAACGCGAGCAGTTCGTCCTGCTGGACGAGCAGCGCGTTGCCTTCGAGCTTGTGCTGCGCGCAGTCCGCCGGGCGCAGCAGGCTGACCACAAGGAGGTGGTCGTCATTACGGGTGGCCCGGGTACCGGGAAGAGCGTCATTGCGCTGTCGCTCCTGGGCGATCTATACCGGCGCGGTGTCACAGCTCTCCATGCGACCGGATCCAGCTCGTTCACCACCACCATGCGTCGGATGGCCGGGGCGCGGAAGCGTGAGGTGCAGGAGCTGTTCAAGTACTTCAACAGCTTCATGTCCGCCGAGCGCAACGGGCTGGATGTGCTGATCTGCGACGAGGCGCACCGGATTCGGGAGACGTCGGCAAACCGCTACACCCGGGCTGCGCAGCGGACGGGGAAGCCTCAGATCGAGGAGCTGATCGACGCGGCCCGAGTGCCGGTGTTCCTGCTGGACGAGCACCAGGTCGTTCGGCCGGGCGAGATGGGCACGGTGGCCCAGATCCGGGCCGCCGCCGCGCTCAAGGGCCTGGACTGCCAACTGGTCGAATTGGACAGCCAGTTCCGCTGTGGAGGCAGCGACGCCTACCTGCACTGGGTGGTGCGGCTCCTGGGGCTGGAGGCTGGCGGTCCCGTGGGTTGGGAGTCTGACGGCAAGGTCGCTCTGAAGGTGGTCGACAGTCCTGAGGAGTTGGAGGCGTTCCTCGACGCGCGGCGCGCCGAGGGATACGGCGCCCGCATGTCGGCCGGGTACTGCTGGAAGTGGACGACGAAGGTGGCCCCAGGGGATCCTCTTCCGCTGGATGTGCGGATCGGGGACTGGGCACGGCCGTGGAACGTGTACGGCGACCGCTCGATCGCCGGCGCGCCTCCGGCCGCGCTGTGGGCCACCGACCCGGCCGGCTTCGGCCAGGTCGGCTGCGTGTACACCGCTCAGGGCTTCGAGTACGACTGGAGTGGCGTCATCCTTGGGCCGGACCTCGTCTGGCGAACCGACCGCTGGATCACTGACCGAACGGCGTCCAAGGACCCGGTCTTCCGCAAGTCCACCACCGACGCCGACATCGACCGCCTGATCCGCAACACCTACAAGGTTCTGCTGACACGCGGGATGATCGGCACGGTCCTCTACTCGACCGACCCGGAAACCCGCACCAAACTGCGCGAGCTGGTCTCCGAGCGCCAGCTGGGTAAGCCCGCCCTAGAACGGGAACTGCGTTCCTGAGGAGTATCGACCAAGCGACCATCGCTGCCTACGGGTGGTACGACCTGCTCGATCCCACTGGGGCTACCCGGCCGACGGATCCGACGCACGAGACGTTTCCGCTGGATCACGGGTTCCACGAGACGGACCAGGGGACTCGGTACACCATCGGACTGCTCGCGCGGACGGAGATCATCGACCGGCTTCGTCGGCTCAACCACCAGACGTATGCCGACGAGGTGTTCCTCGGGTTGCACAAGAAGCCGAACCGGCGGCCCGACCTTCCGGCGCCCTCTGCGGAGGCGCGGCGCAGGAAGGCCGAGCGGCTGAACGTCTCCAGCTCGGCCGGTTTCGGTGATGACGGGCTCTTCCCGCCGGAGGGTGCCCTCTTCTAGACGAATGCGGCGGCCCTTCGCTCTGTGGAGCGAAGGGCCGCCGATGTCAGTTGGCGTAGTGGTCGAACTCGCCTGCCTTGACGCCTTGGAGGAACCTGGCGAATTTGGCGGGCGTGGTGCGGACTATGACCTCGCTGTCGTCGGACTCGCGCAGCTCGACCTGTCCGGCGACTGTGCGCACCTCGACGCACTCGTCGCTAGAGCTGGAGTAGCTGGACTTCTGCCACACGGAACTATGCACGCTTGCTTTCCATTTCCTTCATGACGGACCCGATGAAGTCTCGGGACTCCTCCTCCGAGAGGGCACGGGACTCGAATCGGGCGAGCAGGGATCGGAACCTCGCCACGTGGGCTGGGGCATCGAAGATCCGGCAGCCGAGGCTCGTGTCTACCTGTGCTGCATCGAGTTCTGGGATCGGCCCCTCGGCGTACGTGAAGGTCCCGCTTGAGCTCGGCATGGCGCTGACGTCGAACGGAACCACTCGGATCGAAACGCTCGATTGCTCGGAGTCCTCGATGAGAGCGCCGAGCTGTTCGGCAAGGACGGTCGGGCCGCTGAACTGCATGCGCAGCGCTGCTTCATGGATGAATGCTGCGTAAGGCGTTGTGCCCGATCGGACAACGCGCTGCCGCTGCATCCGGAAGGCTGTTCTGAGGTCGATCTCGTGACGAGGCAAGGGCGGGAAGGTCTGGGCGAAGACGGCGGAGGAGTAGGAGCCGGTCTGGAGCAGACCGGGAATGAAAGCCATCGAGTAGGTAGTGAGCCTTCGAGCCTGGCCCTCGAACTCCGCGACGTCAACGAAGTCCTCGGACAGGGTTCCGCGATACTCCTCCCACCACCCAGGCTTCTCGCGCTCCGTGATGATGTCCGAGAGGGCGGCGACCAAGGGCTCGTTGACACACATGCACGTTGCGGCGATCGTGCGCAGGCGCTCCACGCTGATGCCGATCTTCCCTGCCTCCATCTGCGTCACCTGCGCAGGGCTCATGCCGACGAGGCGGCCGAGCTCGCTGCCACCGAAGCCGACCTGCTCCCGCATCCTTCTCAGCTCTGCGCCGAGGCGCCGCTGACGGAGTGTTGGGTTCGCGCGTGGAGCCATGACTTCCTTCCAAGGCGGAGGTGACCCCAGTCTGCCGCGCGGCTTGCCGGTCGGTCCATCTGGGGCGGCTGTTACCACGATAGAGGGAAGATCTGGGATTGGGGTAAAACTTGATCTGGGGCTGGGCTATGGTCGTCATTAGCTCGATCCGACGGATCGTCAGTAACGCCTGTCTTTCCGGGCAGTAGGCGCCTGCTGCCCGCGCACCGCAGAGCAGTCACGTCCTGGCCTGGCTCACGGCGACGTATCCGCCGGTTCTCCTTCTTCTCCCCACCACTGCTTCATGGAGGCTTCCATGTGCACCCGTAACACGCCCTCGCTCGCCCTCTCCAAGCAGGCCCTGCGGGACGTCCTGACCCGCGCCGGCTGGGACCCGGAGGTCATCTTCAACGCCGAACTCGCCCTCGTGGAGCTGATCGTCAACGCCTGGCGGCACGGCGAGACCCCCGCCCCCGTCGTCTACTTCTCCCTCACCCCCACCCTCCGCGTCTGCGTCTCGGACGAGAGCGACGCCCTCCCCGCGCCGCGAACCCCCGGCGAGCTCACCGAGTCCGGCCGGGGCCTCCAGCTTGTGGAGGGGCTCACCCGCCGCTGGGGCGTCGACCCCCAGGAGAGGGGCAAAATCGTCTGGTTCGAGCTGGACTTCCCCGCGTGAACCCCCGCCACGCCCCCATCGCGCCGACCGACCCCGGGATGCACGACTACACCGCACCCCAAATCACCGCCCTCCTCAGCGAGTTGCACCGCCGAGGCCTCCCGTACGGGCTCCTCTGGGGCTCCGCCGCCCCCGGCGAGAGGACCCTCGACGGCCGCATCCTCGCCGACTTCGGCAATGCGCCCGTCAGCACTCTCCTCAACCTCCTCCACCTCCTCCGCGATCTCGAAGGGGGCGAACGAGGATGAGACCGGGTGCCGCCACCTTCCTGATCGGTGCCGCCTTCGCCGTCCTCCTGGCGCTCGCGTTCGCCACCGTGGCCCTGGGCGTCATCACGGCCCTCCGGATGCCCAAGCCCGACGACGAGCGCACCGACCCTGAACGCCAGGACCAGTCCCCGTCCCGAGGCATACCCGCCTGACCCCCGCCATGCGCCGAGCCGAGTTCCCCAACTCGGCTCGGCGGCAAGGTAATCAGGCTCAGGTTCGCTGCGCGAGCTCCAGCGCCGCCGTGTGGACGAACCACTCCAGCACCGCGCAGATCTCCTCCGGGTGGTCGGCGAACACCTGGAGCGGGAAGGACGGGCGAAGGTCCAGCTTCGCCTCCGCCAGCTCGATCCCGTCGATCTCGTTCAACCGCCGCAGCAGCTCCCGTCGCACCTCGGTGTCGTCGAACGGGCTCCGGTCCTTCAGGTACTGGAAGACCACCTCCGCCGTTCCCGCCACCGGGTAGAGCGCGAGCGGCCACAGCAGGTGCGGCTGCGAAGGAGTCCCGGTGTCGAGCATCGGGAAGCAGCTGGTCTCGTCAGCCTGGCCGTAGTCGAAGACGCCGCCCTGCCGTTCCCAGAAGTGCAGCGCGGACAGCACTCCCGTCGCCACTGCCGAGGTCTGGTTCTCGGACAGCTGAGTACGGAAGCGCTCGGCAGCCGCGGCGTTCTCGGTGTCGGGCAGCGGGTCGTGCAGGCTGTCCGACGGCAGGTCGCGCCCGAGCAGGGCGGCCAGTTCGGGGGCGGTCAGCCGGCACGACCGGTGGGCGCGGTCGGCGTTGTCGAAGGGGAGGCCCTCCTGCTCCAGCAGCTCCTGCGGAGTCTCCGTCCGGCCGTCGAGCCAGCGGAAGCCGGGGGAGACCCGGCCGTCCGAGTTCAGTACCCGGTACGCCCCGATCACCCCGGGCTTGGTGGCCAGGTGGTTGCCCACCCCGATCGCGTGGAGACCGATCAGCTCCCCGACATCGCCGTACGAGGTCCAGGTGCCGCTGGGCATCGCGACCAGGGCCGCCCGCAGCTCCGCCCAGCCCGACCACTCGTCCCCGACCGTCTTCACCGACCCGATGGGAGCCGGCCACAGCCCGATCGCCCGCTCGGCGAGCCGGTCTGCCCGGGCGAGGATCTCCGCCTTGCCCCAGCGTTCCTCGGCGGCGATCTCCTGGTTCATCCGCAGCGCACTCGCGTCGAGGATCTGCTGCTTCCGCTGGAAGGGGTGGTTGGAGAGCTTCGAGTTGTCGCCCGACAGCGTCAGGTTGCCGAGGGTGTGCACCAGCAGGTCGTGCAGCTCCTTCGGGCTCTGGCCGTCCTCCGTCTCCTCCGCGAGCAGATCGAACCAGGCCTGCGCCGGGCGCTGGGGCAGCACGTGCTCCACCGACAGCGACGCCTTCTCGAAGTCCACCGGCTCACTTGCCGCGTGGCTCTCCTCCAGCCGCCGCAGCACCTGGAAGCGCTGGGTGGAACGCCCGCTCCAGTAGAACGGCTTGGTGCGGATCGCCTCGCGCAGATCCTCGTCGGAGGGCCACTTGCGCCGGCGGCCGGAGAGCAGTCGGCGTACTGCCTCCGCCACCGGGCGGTCGGCCTCCAGTTCCCTGGGCGCGTCCATGAAGATCCGGTTGAGGTTGTTCGTCGGGACCTGGCAGATCATCCGGCGGACCAGGTACGACTCGACGTAGCCCAGCGCCTCTGCGGCCTCCTCCGCCGTGGCCTCTTCGGCGTCGACGAGGTCGAGCAGGTGGAGCGCGAGCGGATAGTAGGTCTGGCTGCCCCACGCCCCCAGACGCTCCAGGATGATGCGCAGTGCGGCTGAACCCTCCCGCTCCGGCTTGAGGATGCGCAGAAGGCGCTCGCCGCGCTCCGCGAGCAGTCTGATCTCCTGCTCCAATGCCTCCTCGTCGTTCTTGCACGCATCGAGCCGCTTCTGCTGCTGGCGGTAGATGTCGCTCTGCTTGGCCTTGCCGTGCCCGCGCACCACCAGGTCGAGCCAGACCAGGAGTTCGAGGTTCTCCGGCCCGAGATCCTGCTGCATCGGCAGCCACAGTTCCCGGTAGACGCGCTCCCCGTGTTCCGGCAGCAGGCTGAAGACGTAGTTGCGCAGCAGGTCGCTCTGGCTGAGGCCGACGCCGGTGTTGTTGATGGATTCGAAGATCCGGTAGACGTTGTCGCCTTCCTCGGCGGAGATCTCGACGATCGAAAGCAGGTCCTTGAGGACGGTCTCGACCGCGCCAACCCCTTCCGCTCCGCGCTCCTCCCGCATGTCTTCCAAGACGCCGAGGAAGAAGCGGTATGCGCAGCCGATGTTGTCCGCGCCTCCGGCCTTGGGCGACGATTCCACGCAGGCGGTGTACGCATCCCGGTCAGCCTGGGTGGGCAACAGGCGGTAGCGGTCGAGGCCTGTCTTGTTGAACTCGTTGATCAGGATCTGCCGGTGGACCCGGTCGGCGTCGTCCTCGGCCCCGGTGCCCTTGTAGTGGTCGCGCAGTGCAGTGAAGGCGAGCATCAGGGTGGTGAGCCGCTGTTGCCCGTCGACCACCAGCCAGCGCTGGACGCCGCCGGCCTGGATGTGGCCCTGCGCGAGGACGACCGAACCGAGGAAGTGCCGGGCCGGTGAACTGCCGGCCAGGTGAAGCTCGACCAGCTCGGACACGTCCTCCCAGAGGCGCTGCAGATCCTTCTGCTTCCAGCTGTAGGTGCGCTGGTAGAGCGGCACTTGGAACTGCTTCTGGCCCTGGACCAAATTGAGGAACGTGATCTCCTGCGCGCGCATGTCTCCCCTTCACCCGGTCGTGCAAGGACGAGCGTGTCCGGCACTGGCCGACAGCGTAGGGGTGCGGTAGGACAACCGCAGGATCTGGGTGTTGTTGACGCGCGGTCGGCAGCGTCTGTACTTTGTGTAGTCAACCGTTCACGCAACATTCTGGAGGCGTGATGAGTCAACCCTGGGATGCGGATCCGGATGCCATACTGACCCGGCGTTTGGGCAAGTCGCCGGCCGAACTGGGCACCACGGACAGCCGGGACGGCTGTCCCGACATCTGGGAACTCGACAACGGCGACATCGCGGTCATCGGCCGGGATCTGACCGAGGTCTACCGGGCGGCTGGACTCCCTCAAGGCATGGCGATCAATGAGCGGGAGCATCTCGTGGTCATCCCCAGGATCACGCTCCTCTCCGCGAAGGAGGACCTGCCGGATGCGTGACCTCCTCGGTGGTGTGCCGGGTGACCGGCTCCCCCAGGCCGAGTACAAAGCCGACTTCCGCCGGCGGGACTTCGCGGTCGACGGCTACGACTCGTGGAAGCTGGAACGCCGGCAGGAGTTCCAGGAGCCGCAGAACGCCAGTTGGCGCGCCTACTTCGGAGGGAACCGGGCGGAGGCGCTGGAAGTGATCGAGGCCGGGCGCGATGATCTGCTCCAGCTCTCCCGTCTTGCCGCCGACCACGATTGCCGGCTGTTGCGCGTGCGCGTCGTCGAGTTCCCGCTCACTCCCTATCTGGAGTGGGAGCTGCAATCGCTGCGGGTGCGCGCCGAGTGCGGGGAATTGATCCGTGTGGTCGGCCCCGAGTTGATTGCCCCGCACGAACTGGACGGACCGCTTCCGGAACTCGTCACCTTGGGGTCGGACACCGTCTACGACATCACGTACGACGCCGCCGGCCTTGCTGACGGCGCGACCCGCTACCTGGACCGCGCGACCAGGGACCGGGTCGCGGAGTTCATCTCCCGCCTGTACGACCAGGGCGAGGGCATCGAGAGCTTCATGGCCCGGCAGCCAGTGGAGCGTTGAGGAGTGGAGCGAGAGGTCCCCGAGGCGTCCCCCGGCAGCACCAGTTCATCGCTGTCGGGGTCGTCCGCCGGCAACGTCGTTCAGGCCCGGGACATCCAGGGACCGGTTCACTTCCACACCTCGCCATCGGCCAACCGGCACGGCGAACCCGTTCCCCGGCAACTGCCCACGGACGTCCGCGGTTTCGTCAACCGGACCGTGGAGCAGGAAGCCATGGACCGCCTCCTGGCTGAGCACCCGCCGGCCGCACAGGTTCTGGTGCTCACCGGCACAGCTGGAGTGGGCAAGACCTCGCTGGCCCTGCACTGGGCGCACGCTGTCCGGGAGCACTTCCCGGACGGGCAGCTGTACGTGAACCTGCGCGGCTACGACCCACAGGAACCCATCGCTCCCGCACAGGTGCTGGAGCGTTTCCTGCGCGCTCTGGATGTCCCCGCTGCGGCGATCCCCACCGACCCCGAGGCTATGGCATCGACCTATCGGTCTCTGGTGGCCGGCCGTCGGATGCTGATCATGCTCGACAACGCCTCACGCGCTGCTCAGGTCCGTCCCCTGCTGCCCGGTGTGCCCGGGTGTCTGGTGGTGGTGACGAGCCGCCATCGCCTGTCGGGCCTCGGCGTTCGGGAGGGCGCGCGGCATCTGACCCTGGAGGTGTTGGCGGAGCAGGACGCCGTCGAGCTTCTGCGAGCGGTGACGTCGGACTATCGCACTGCGGACGATCCAGTCGAACTTGCCCAGCTGGCACGACTCTGCGCGCGCCTGCCACTGGCCTTGCGCATTGCGGCCGAACGCGCGGCAGGTCGGCCGCGGATGCTGCTGAACGACCTGATACAGGACCTCCGCGACGAATCCAGCCTGTGGGACGCACTGTCCAGTGAGGACGAGGAGGAGTCGGAGGCGGTTCGCTCGGTCTTCGCATGGTCGTACCGGGCGCTGCCAGCCGACGCGGCACGGCTGTTCCGCATGCTCGGCCTTCATCCGACCGGGGAGTTCAGCACTTCGGCTGCCGCAGCACTTGTGGCGAGCAGTGCCCGGCAGACGCGTCGTTTGCTGGATGGGCTCGTGGCGTCCCACATGGTCGAGCAGACCGCCCCGGACCGCTACCGGTTCCACGACCTGTTGCGCGCCTACGCCACCGACCAGGCGCGGCACGAGCAGGAGCCGGAGGAGAGCGAGCAGGCGGTCCGGCGGGTGCTGACCTGGTATCTGCACACGGCTGATGCGGCTCAGGCGCGAATCGCTCCCCACGAGCCCCGGGTCCGGTTGACGCCACTCGACCCCGAGGTGGAGCCGACGGTCTTCGGTGACGAAGCCGCCGCGGTGCAATGGTTCGAGACGGAACGCGAGAACCTCGCGGCTGCCGTCCGGACCGGCTTTGCCCTCGGGTTGGACGAGTACGTCTGGCAACTCGCCATCGTCCTCCGCGCTTTCTACATGCAGCGCAATACCTTCCAGGACTGGTTCGCGACCTCGCGCCTGGGCCTGGAGGCCGCGCGGCGCGGCGACGACCGGCACGCGCAGGCGGAGCTGCACGAGAGTCTGGGCATGGCGTACACCCAGTCCAGCCGCCTCGATCAGGCCTCCGAACAGTACGAGGCGGCGCTGACCATCCGCCGTGAGCTGGACGATCCGGCAGGCGAAGCCCTGACCCTCAACGGACTCGGCCTTCTCCAGCTGCGCAGACATCAACTTCCCGGTGCCCAGGAGGCTTTCGAGCGATCCCGTGCGCTGTTCCAGGCCCTCGACGACACCTACTGGGAGCCGCGGACGGCGGTCAACCTAGCCGAGGTCCAGGCGGCGCTTGGCTGCCTCGCGGACGCGGAGCGGATGGCTCGCGCCGGCCTGGAGTCGTTCCGCGAGGCGGCCGATCGTCGGGCTGAGGGCAACGGGCTGCGAATCCTCAGCATGATCCAGCTCGAAGACGGCCGGCTGGACGAGGCCTTGGAGAGCGCTCAGCGCGCCGTCGACCTCGCGGTGGACCTCAACAGCACCGTTGCGGAAGCGTACTGGCTGACCCAACTCGGACATGCCCAACGTGCGGTGGGCCGACCCACCGACGCCCTCGCCTCCTACCAGCGCGCCGCCGTCCTGCAACGGAGCCTCGGCGACCGCAGCCGCGAAGCACTCGCCTGGGACGGCGCCGGTCTGGCGTACCTCGAACTCGGCCGGGCCCAGGAGGCGAGCGAGTTCCATCGCCGTGCCGTGGCCGTACACCGTGACCTGGGCGACCGGTGGCAGTGGGCGGTGGCCCTCTGCCACCTCGCTGAGGCGGCAGAGGCCATGGGTGAGACATCGGATGTGGCGCGGCAGCACAGGCGCGAGGCGTTGACCCTGCTCGGCGACTTCACCGATCCGGGTGCGCGGCGCCTGCGCGACCGGTTGACGAGCGCCTTGGGGGACGGCGCCTGAGTCAGCCCGCAGAAAGCCAGACGTCCCGCGCTGGAACGGGGACCGACTCCACGATCCACAGCGGGCCGTCCGCGCACTCCATGCGCGCACCGTCACCAGGCGCGGTACGGGACTTGAGGACGGCCACCCAGCGGCCGTCGACCACGGCAAGGGGGCCGGGTACGGCGAACAGCCCGAACCGGAAGGTGCGGACGAGATTGTGGATGTCCCGGCGGCTTGCCGACCAGTCGATGACCGCGTGCTGCGGCCCCATCATGCTCTCGTAGCCCGCCCCTTCCCGCCCCTGCTCAGTTCCTGCGTGACCGGTGGCCGCCAACCCCAGGGCTTCCGACAGCAGTTCGCGGGAAAGCGCCTGGATCTCCGCGAACACGCTGTCGCCGTCCAAGTCGTCCGGAAGCGCGACTCCTCCGCGCTGGACGAGGATCCGTCCGGTGTCGAAGGACTGGTCCATCCAGTGGATCGTCACGCCGGTCTCGGGATCGCCGTGCCGGACGGCCCAGTGGATCGGCATCGGGCCGCGATGGCGCGGCAGCAGGGAGGGGTGGACGTTCAGCACGCCGAGGCGCGGAACGCTCAGGACCTCCGCCGGCAGTTTCCACGGGAACCCGTTGCAGACCACCAGGTCCGGCCGGTAGCCGGACAGTGCGCGGGCCAGACCGGCGGTGCTGCGCGGAAGCAGTAGGTCGACGCCCGACGGCAGTTGCGAGAGAGCGTCGCTGACCACTGCCCCTGTCGCGGATGCGGCGCACACGTAGGCGACGGTCTCATGGTCTGCCTCGGCGCACGGGGCTTGGACGTTGGCGAACCCCATCGCGCTTGAGGACATGAGAACGACCCGCAAACGATTCCGCACCGTGCCTCCTACCGGAAAAACTGTGAACTAAGTCAATCGGTGAATATATGGTTCTTGGAGGAAGTCTCGGCGCCGCGCAGTAGGCTCGCCGTACTCGGTCATCCTCCCGAAGGGGCAGCTCACTTCATGTCCGCCCAGCCCTCTCCGGCGCCCGTCCCGCATCCGCTGGACGACGTGCCGCAGACCTTCCTCTCCGGCGACTCCTACGACGCCCGCTAGGCCCTCGAAAACTACATCAGGCGCGACCTGCTCGGGCCCTGGGACGGCAACACGGAGGAGCTGCCGCAGCGCTCGGCCGGCCCGCGCGACCGCTACCTCGTCGGGATGCTCGGCCCCCGCCCCGCCGACGAGACCTCGGCCCGGACAGCCCGGAACGCCGCACAGCTCGCCGACGTCGAACCCGGGAGCGACGCGGACCGCGGTGACACCGAGCCGGCCGACCTGCTGACCCCGCAGGCGGCCGGGCGGATCTGGGCCTCGTCCATGGGGCTGTCGTTCACCGTCCCGGCCGCGATCGGCACGCTCACGGTCACGGCGAAGTGGGGGCGCTACTCCCTGACCGAGGCCCTCACCGACGACGAGCGAACCCGCCGGGTGTGGGCACGTGAACCGGTGGAGAAGCCCGAGGACATCGACGTGACCGGCATCGGCGACCGCCGCGTCGTCCTGGAGGGCGACTCGGCGGACGGGCCGTGCGTGCGCCTGGACGTCAAGGTGCGGCAGCGGACCGGCGGGGCGGGCGGCGAGGACCTGCGGGTGGTCGAGGTGGCCCTCGTCAACCAGCTGGAGGATTCCGTCGACCGAAAGGACGCCAACTGGCTGTTCCAGACCGAGCTCGACGTCACCGCCTTCGCCGACGCCGAGGCAGCGGTCTTCCTCCCCGTCGACGACCCACTCGCCCCGGGCGCGGCCGGCGCGCACGAGGACGACGAGGAGAACCGGCTCCGGCTGCTCTACCGCGACAGCCTGCGCCACGCGGTGGGTCGCAACGTCGCGGTCCACGCCGAGGTCCGGGCGGGCGAGCGCCGCGCCCACCGGCTGACCACCACCTGGCTGCCCGCGTACGACGTCGCCGCTACCACGGCCCCCAGGATCGAGGAGCAGCCGCTGCTCACCGGCCTGGAGCTCGGCATGGACGAGCTCGCCGAACTCGCGGTGCCCGCCCGGCGCAAGGAACTCCGGGCAGCGCTCGCCCCGCTCGCGGACGGCTATGACACTTGGCTCCAGGAGCAGCGCGAGCGCGTTCCGTCGCTGCCCGAGGACCTGCGTGCAACGGCGGAGTTCGCCGTGAAGCAGGCCGAGGGGATCTGTCACCGGATCACGCTCGGCATCGACGCGCTCGACACGGACGACATCGCACTGGAGGCCTTCCGCTTCGCCAACCGGGCGATGGCGCTCCAGCGCCGGAACACCGCCATCGCTGCCGCCCGCGCCGGACACGAGGACGACCAGGCCTCGTACCGGCCGGCGTACGACAAGGTGCACGCGAAGGGCAAGGAGGGTGCGAGCTGGCGTCCCTTCCAGCTGGCCTTCGTCCTGCTCAACCTCGCCTCGCTCTCCCGCTCCGGCCACCCGGACCGCGGCGCCGACGCCAACGCCGTCGTCGACCTGCTGTTCTTCCCGACCGGTGGTGGCAAGACCGAGGCGTACCTGGGCCTCGCCGCCTACACCTTCGCGCTGCGCCGGCTCCAGGGCGTGATCGGTACCGGCCCCGACGCACGCAGCGGCGAGGCCGGGGTCGGCGTGCTGATGCGGTACACCCTGCGGCTGCTGACGGCCCAGCAGTTCCAGCGAGCCGCAGCCTTGGTCGCCGCCGCCGAGGTGCTGCGCCGGGAGGCCTACGCGGGCGGTGACCTGCGCTGGGGCGAGACCCCGTTCCGGATCGGCCTGTGGGTGGGGACCTCCGTTTCGCCGAACTGGTTCACCGAGGCCCGGGAGCAGATCGCCGGGGCGAAGGAGAGCGCCGACGACAAGTACGCCCGGGTGATCCAGGTGCTCAGCTGCCCCTGGTGCGGGTCGGGCCTGACGGCCCACCGCAACATGGAGTACGACGAGCGCCGGCGGCGCGTCCTGCTCTACTGCCCGCGCGGGGAGGGCGAGGACCACTGCCCGTTCTCCCGGAAGGGCGCCAAGGACGAGGGCATCCCTGTCCTCACGGTGGATGAGGAGATCTACCGGCTGGCGCCCGCCATGCTCATCGCGACCGTCGACAAGTTCGCCCAGCTGCCGTGGAACGGCTACGCCGGCCTGCTGTTCGGGCGGGTCACCGAGCTCTGCCCACTCCACGGGTACCGCCACGACGACCTCGACGAGCAGACCAAGTGTCGGCCCCGCCACCGGGGCGAGCAGCCCGCCAAGGCGGTCACGCGCCTGCGCCCGCCGGACCTGATCATCCAGGACGAGCTGCACCTGATCTCGGGCGCGCTCGGCACCACCGTGGGCCTCTTCGAGGCGGCCGTCGACCAGCTGTGCAGCTGGGCCTTCACGGATGAGAAGGGCGTCCGGCGTGAGGTCGGACCGAAGATCGTGGCGTCCACTGCGACCACCAAGCGCGCCGCCGACCAGGTGCGGGGCGTCTTCGGCCGCAAGATCGCGGTGTTCCCGCCACAGGTGCTGGATGTCGGCGACACCTTCTTCTCCCGGCAGGTCGAGGTCAGCCGGACCGACCCGGGCCGTCGCTACCTCGGCGTCTGCGCCCACGGCACCAGGCTCAAGGCCGCCGAGATCCGGGTCGCGGAGATCCTGCTGCTCGGGGCGCAGCAGGTCTTCGACGACTACGGGGACCAGGGCGACCCGTACATGACCCTGGTCGGGTACTTCAACGCCACCCGTGAGCTGGCCGGCATGCGCCGCTACCTCGACGACGACATCACCACCCGGGTGCGAGCCAACGGCAGTCGCAAGGGGCACGAGCAGATCGCCAACCGCATCGTCGGCCGGACCGGCATGCTGACCATCCAGGAGCTCACCTCCCGGATCTCCTCCTCCGAGATCAGCGCGACCCTCAAGCGCCTTGAGGGCGGCTTCGACCCGGAGCGGGACACCAGCGAGCGCCGCAGGGCGCTGATCGTCGAGGCGATCGCCGCGAGGAAGGAGAAACGTCCGGAACGCGTTCCTTACACGCCCAAGCAGGCGGTCGACGTGGTGCTCGCCACCTCGATGCTCCAGGTCGGCGTGGACGTCTCCCGGTTCGGGCTGATGCTGGTGATCGGCCAGCCCAAGAACACCGCCGAGTACATCCAGGCCTCCTCCCGCGTCGGCCGTGACCCGGCCCGCCCCGGGCTCGTGGTCACCCTCTACAACTGGTCACGGCCGCGGGACTTGGCCCACTTCGAGGACTTCAAGCACTACCACGCCACCTTCTACCGCCAGGTGGAGGCCCTGTCCGTCACCCCGTTCACCCGCCGGGCGCTCGACCGGGGCACCGCGCCGACGTACATCGCCGCGCTGCGCCAGGCCGCGTACGAGCACTCGCGCAACACGGACGCCCACACGGTGGACCTCGACGGCGAGATCGCGGCGGAGGTGGAACGGCGCCTGCTGGACCGGGCGGAGGCGGTCGGCGGGCCGCGTGCCCGGGGCTACCTCGCCGAGCGCATCGACGTGCTCAAGGACGCCTGGGCCGGTAAGCGCGAGGGCAGCGCGACGCTCGGCTACCGCAACGAGAAGAAGAAGGACACCCTGGTGGCGCCGCTACTGCGCCGCGCGGACGGTGCCCGGTGGGACTCCCTCACGGTCCCGATGTCGATGCGCGAGACCGAGAACGAGATCAACCTGCTGCTGCCCGGCGGCGGGAGGCTGATGGACCTGTCCACCAACGGCGGGCCGGAGTGGGCCTTCGGGCCCGGTGACGACGGTTCGGACACCACGGTCGACGCCGACGAGTACGGAGACACCGCCGCTGCGGCGACGAGGAAGGGACAGCGATGAGCAACGGCTACTTCCGCCGGGTCGGGGCGGTGCGTCCCAGCCACCTCATGTTCACGGCCGGGGTGGGCGCCCTCATCGACCTGCCCAACTTCTCGGTGCTGGTCCAGGGGCTGGAACCGTGGAGCCACACCGGCCTGACCGACTACGTCATCGACGAGCCGCGCCTGCGCGCGGCCGTCAACCGCTCGCTGCAGCTCTACGGCCGGGAGCAGGTCACGGAGCTGCGGTCGGCGCCGTGGGACGAGGCGGCCGACAACGCCAAGGACTGGGCCAGCCAGGGGGTCGGCGTGCCCGTCACACCGTTCCCGCAGTGGCTGCGGTGCACGGCCTGCAACCTGCTCGCGCCGGTCGACTCGGAGGCCTTCAGGTTCGTCAACAGCAACCCGAGGACCCCGCACGAGGCGAAGTTCGTCCACGACTGCACGCAGGGCCGCAGGAAGCCGCTCGCCGTCGCCGCCCGCTTCACCCTGGTGTGCACCGCGGGGCACCTCGACGAGTTCCCCTACACGCCGTTCGTGCACGGCGGCGGAGCCTGCCCGACGGCGCCGCGGCCGCTGCTGCGGATGAAGGACCACGGCGGTAACCAGGCCGCCAACGTGACCATCGAGTGCGTGGGCTGTGGGGCCAAGCGCAACATCCGGGACGCGATGGGCGAGCGGGGGCGCCGCAACCTGCCCGCCTGCCGTGGACGTCACCCGCATCTCGGCGCGTTCTTCGAGTACAACGGCTGCGACCGCGAGGCGACCCTGATGGTCGCGGGCGCGTCCAACCAGTGGTTCCCGATGACGTTGAGCGCCCTCGCGCTCCCGCCGGGCGAGAACGACAAGCTCGCGGAGCTGGTCGAAGAACGGTGGGAGGAGGTCCAGCGCATCACCTCGCGTGACAACTACGACCTCCTTTCGTCCGTTCCCTCCCTCAGCTGGCTCAGGGATCTCGACCCGGATGCGCTGATCACGGAGGTCAAGTCCCGGGCCGCCGCGCTGAACGGTGAGGCACCGACCGGGGACGTGCGGCCCGCCGACCTCCTCGGCCCTGAGTGGGCCGTCCTCTCCGCTGAACGCCTCCCCACCGCCACGGAGGACTTCGCACTGGAGGCGGTGCCCGTCCCGGACACGCTGAAGGGGTTGTTCTCCGACGTCCGGCAGGTTGAGCGGCTGCGTGAGGCCCGGGCCCTCATCGGATTCACCCGGCTCGACGCACCCGATCCGGAGTCCCCGTCCTCCGAGATCGCCACCCCCGTGCGGCTCTCCCGGTCAGGTCTCGGCTGGGTTCCGGCCAGTGAGGTCCGCGGGGAGGGGATCTTCCTGCGGGTCCGGGACGACCTGATGGCCGACTGGGTGAGCCGGATGGAGAAGTCGCCGCAGATGGTCGCCCACCGGGAGGCCTTCGCCCGGTTCCGTACCAACCGCAGGAGCGACCGGCTCACCGGGCCGTTCGATCCGATGCACGGCTGGCCCGGGGAGCGCTACCTCGCCCTGCACACGCTGTCCCACCTGCTGATCCGCACCATCGCCCTGGAGTGCGGCTACAACTCGGCGAGCCTCGCCGAACGGATCTACGCCGGGGACGAGACCGACCCGAGGACCGGCATCCTGATCTACACGGCGGTACCCGACTCCGAGGGAACCCTGGGCGGACTCGTCTCGCTGGCCGAGGACCCGCACTTCGAACGGATCATCAGGACGGCACTGCGCAACGCCGCGCACTGCTCCTCCGACCCGCTGTGCGCCGAGCGCCTGCCGCACGCGCCGGCCGACTACCTGCACGGCGCGGCCTGCCACATCTGCCTGTTCGTCTCGGAGACCACCTGCGAGCGCGGCAACCGGTTCCTGGACCGCCGCTTCCTGGTGCCGCTCGGGGACGAGCCGGACGTGGTCCTCACGCCGGCCGAGCTGCTTTCGTGAGCAACCCGCGCTTCGAGGCCGCGGCCGCTTCGGCGGTCGCGGTCCTCGGCCCGCAGCGGGCCCGGACGTTGGCCGCGCTCATAGAACAGGGCCGGGGGCCGGAGTACGCGGCGGCCGAGTTCCCGTCGCCCCGCACCTCCGGGGAGATCAGGGAGGTGTACCGGACGATCCGGGCGGAGGACATACCCGGTGCCCTCGCGGCGGCCTACCTGCGCGGCCTCAGCGCCGCCTGGAGCGACCGGCGCGACCAGGCGGAGGTCAGGACCGTCTGGAGCGGCCCGAGCACGCCGGGAGTGCCGGTGCGGTCGACCGCCAGGGTTCTGACCGAGGTGGTGCGGAAGGCACGGACGGAGCTGCTGGCGATGACCTACTCGGCTCGCCCGTACCGCCCGTTGCTCCAGGCCCTCGCCGACGCGACGGCACGCGGGGTGGAGGTGCACGTCGTGGTCGAAACCCGGGAAGGGGCGGGAGGTCTGCTCGATGGACCGGAGCCGGCGGCCGCCTTCCGCTCCATGAGCGGACTGCGGCTCTGGCACTGGCCGGTCGACCGGCGCGAGCACCGGAGCGCCCGTCAGCACGCCAAGTTGGCCGTGGCGGACCGCCGGGTCCTGTTTCTGGGGAGCGCCAATCTCACGGAGTCCGGGGTGCGTCGCAACCTGGAGGCGGGCGTGGTCGTCCGGGGTGGGACGGCGCCCGAGCGGGCGGCCGAGCACATCAGGGCGTTGATGCGCCAGGGGACGCTGCAGCCGCTTCCGTTCCCGGAGTCATCCCGAACGAGGTGAGGCCCCGCCGCCGGCGGGGCCTCACTTTTCCCCCTAGCTGAGAACTGCATCCGTGGCGAACAGCGAGAGCTGCTCGGGGTCGCTGTCCGGTTCCGGGGCCTGGGCCAGGCCGGCAGCCTCGGCGGCATCCGGGTCGGTGTCGGCGGTCGGGTCGGTCGTCGTGTTCTCGTCGGCGAGGGTGGGGAGGACGTACTCCTGGGCGAGCCCGGCGAGGTGGAGCGGGAGCGGGAGACTCAGGGCGTCCGCGTGGTCCGGGGCCTGGCGCAGCTGGTGGACGGCCATGGCCAGCGCCTCCGGGTCGTCGCCGTCGGCCTGGTGGCAGCCGAGGACGGCGAGTTCGACCAGGCCCGGGTTCCATGCGGCCTTGTCGGTGTCGACGGTCAGCTCACCCTTGCGCGGGCCCGCCTGGAGCGGACGCGGGGCGAGCTTGTCCGCCTCCACCGCGGACTGCCGGAACTGCAGGGCCTTGGGCGTGGTCGACCAGAACACCCGGGCGGTGCCCTCGGCCACGGTCGGGTCGGTCCACAGGTCGGCCGGCAGGCCGTTCACGCCGTTGACCGGGTCGCGGTGCACGCCCCACCACTGGGCGGTCTCGCGCCCCCTGGCCGTGCGGACCCGGACGAGACGCAGGTCCGGATCGAGCCGCCGGACGGACAGCCCCGTGCGGATCCGGTCCTGTTCGGTCTGGCCGTCCTGCAGCCAGGTCCAGTGCGAGCGGCAGTTCTGGGCGTGGGCGAGCAGCAGGGTCGGCGTGCCGCGCAGCGAGCGGACCACCTTCTGCAGCCACTCCTCGGTTTCCTGCCGCTGTCGCTTCATGTCCTGCCACCACGACGGGCGTTCGGTCGGCTGCTCCTCACCGCCGCGCGGCGCCGGCACGGCGGCGGGCACCTCGGAGAGGGCGGTCAGCCGGAGCAGCAGCGCCGGGTACGGGATCCACCGGCCGGCGCCGTTGTCCGCCTTCCGATCCCAGCCCTCCACCCGCGCCAGGCCGGCGCCCGGGTGCGTCGGGACGACCCGGACGGCGACCGGCTCGTGGCCGGCCCAGCGGGTGCGGCTGCGGGCGTTCTTGCGGACCATCCACACCGCCGCGAACTGCAGGTCGTCGGGCAGCTGCTCACCCAGGTTGTGCTCGGGGTGGACCCGCGCACCGAGCTGCCGGAGCCCGTCGTCCCAGGCCTTGCGGGCGCGGAAGTCCGCGTTCTTCTCGCTGTTGTAGCCCTTCACCTTCTTGGGCACCGCCATGAACTGGGTCAGCACGCCGACGTCGGCGCACCCCAGGCGGAGCGCGAACTTGGGGTCGTGATCGGGCGTGGTGAAGTCCTCCCGGCGGTCGATCTCGACCAGGGCCAGGGACGGGACGGCGTCGGTGCGGTCGGCGCCGAGGAAGGCACGGGCCTCGCCCCGGCGGGCGCTGAGCGCTGCGGTGACGGCGGCGCGGGTGGGCCGCCCCTCGCCGAGCGACAGGTCGCCGGCGAGCGGTCCGGTCAGCTTGAGGCAGTGCAGCCGGACGGTCAGTTCGGAGGAGTCCCACTCCAGGACGGCGGGGCTGCCTGGGGCGGCGGATTCGTAGTCCTCGGCGGTCAGCCGCGTCCCGTCGTCCTTGAGACCGAGGTGGTCGACCAGGGCGGCGATGGCGGTGTCCCGCATCTCGGCGGTCTGCCACAGCAGCCGCGCCTCCAGCCGGGGCTGCCGGTCCGGCGCCCCGTTCACGCCGTCGGGGGCGGCGAAGGCATCGAGGGCATCGAGGGCGAAGGCCGCGCCGGTCCGTCGGGCCGCGGCCACGCGGACCTCCTCGGCGGCCTTCTCGACCTCCTTGGAGGGCTTGGCCGGGACGTTCACCGGCCTGCTGGTGGAGGCACGCCGCGAGTACTCCAGGGCCGGCGCGGGCCGGAGCTGCTCGGGCAACGCCTGCTCGGCCCAGCGGACGATCTGCGAGCGCTGGTTCGACATCAGCCCGGCGCCGACCTCGTGGCTGCCCATCGCGGTGCTGTACACCACACCGGCACGCATGTCTGCCAGCCAGTCCTCGGGTGCGCCCAGGACGGCGTCCGCGTCGGGGAACGGTTCGGTCAGTGACATGTCGGCCAGCATTCCGGCGGGTCCGCCGCCGACCCAGTCGATGCCCTTGGCCGCGCGGTTCCACTCCAGCCGCGCCACGGCGAAGCGCTCGCTCGCGGGCGCCCCGGGCAGCCATGGCACCCGGGGACGCAGCAGGACGGAGGTGCGGCGCCCGAAGGGCAGTCGCAGCCGCCCCGTGGTCGGGCTGGTGCGAGTCGCCCAGCGGCGGATGTGGGTGTGCACGTGCAGGCGGGGCAGCGGCTGGAACGGGACGGTGTGCAGGGTGACGTTGAGGACCACCGAGAACCACCAGGTCCGGTCGCCCTTCCCGTCCCAGGGCAGCGGCTGGGAGACCAGCTCGGCGCCCTGGTCGCGGGGGCCGCGCGGCACGGCGCGGAAGTGCAGCTTTCCGGCGCCGGAGTCGTACGGTTCCAGCGCGAGGATCCGGCGGGCCAGGTGGTCGGTCGTCAGCTGGAACTGGCGGGCCTCGGGCGCCGCGGTGCCGCCCTTGGTGGGCGGGCAGCGCAGCAGCTCCGCCTCGACCGGCTGCCACTGCGGCGGGTCCGCGGACAGCATCGCCTCGACCTCGCGGCGCTGGTCGCGGTGCTCACGCTCGGGGCGCAGGTCGCGCAGCCAGGCGGAGAGCAGGGCGCGCAGTGCCGGGCCCGGCAGCGGGTCGGCCACCTCGGCCGGGGTGTAGAGCCAGAAGTCCGGGGCCTCGTTCTTGTGGAAGGAGGGGCGGGGCCGGACGATCACGTCCGGGGCGAGGGCCTGGAGCACCTGGTCCAGCCTCCAGGTGGGGACCGTCCGGTAGGGCTCCGCCTGGGGCGACCGACCGGCGTTGCAGAGGTCGAGCAGCGCCTCGCGCCACTGCTCGGGGAACGGCAGGGCGCGGTAGTGGGCGGTGAGCGAGGATTCGGACGAGACCGGCGTCCAGGCGGCGGTGCGGATGGTCTGGTACTTCCTGGCCATGGTGGCCTCCGTTCGGGGTCGCGAATGTTCAGCTGCGGTGATGGGTGAGGTCGGTCAGGGCCTCGAACAACGGCTGGTAGAGCAGGCGGGCGAGGGCCGGATCGCCGGGATCGGTGAAGCGGGTCGGATCGGCGCCCTGGTCGAAGTAGGGGGCGAGGACGGACCGGAGTCGGTTCAGCAGGCCCTCGTCGGAGGGCAGCTGGGACGCCTGGACGCTCGGTGCGAGCGCCCGGGCCACTTTGGGGGCGAACCGGGCGTCGACGAACACCACCCGGGCCGGGACACCGCCGCGCACCAGTCGGCCGATGACCTGCCAGATCGTCACCAGCTGGTCCCAGACGAAGGCCTGCTTCTCGGCCTCGGACAGGCGCGAGTAGATGTACCGGCGGGCGAGCAGCCGGCGCCACTCACGTCGGGCCACATGGCGGAAGGCGAGCCCGGCCGAGTCCAGCGTTCCGGCCTTGCGCACCAGATCGGTGAAGGTGCCCTGGTCGAGACCCGGGTGGTCGCGGACGAAGCGGGTGGCCCAGTCGTTGATCGCGAAGATCGCCAGCGCCAGGTCATCGGGACGTGGGTGCGGCCGGGCCAGGAACAGCGCGGTGCCGAAGGCGGCGTTCCGCTGCGCGTTCAGGATGTTGTGCCCGCGCTCCACGGCCATCAAGGGCGCGACGAGGATCTCCGCACGGGGGTCCTCGGCGAAGGTCGCGAGATCGCCGCGGCGCAGGGCGGTGGCGTGTCCGGAGAGCGCGGGGACTGGGCCGCCGCCCCGGACGGCCTGCTCAAGGTCCGCGTCGTCCGCGGCGAGGACCCGTACCCGGCCGTGCCAGCGTTCGATGCCGTGCAGGACGTCGGCGACGGCGTTGGCCTCCTTGTAGCTGCCGGCCAGCAGGATCGCGCGCCGTCTCTCGTCGTCACCGACCAGGGTGAGTTCCTCCTCCAGCGGGCTCGGCGACTGGCCGCGACCCGGGCTGCCGAGCCTGGATGCCATCGCCCGGGCCACGGTGAGCCGGTCCTTCGGGTCGGTGCCGGACAGGCTGATCGGCTTCCCGCTGTCGTCGTAGAGGAAGCGCGTGCGGAAGACGCTGCGACGCACCGCCTCCAGCGACCGTTCCGACGGCTTGAGGACCGCACCGACCGGTGTGAGCACGTGGGCCCGGGTGGACGTACCCGCCCAGCTGGTGCCGGACATCAGCACCACGTGCGGACCGGGGCGGCCGGTCGCCGGGTCGGATCCCAACTCGTGGAGTGAGAGCAGGAGTTCCCGGCCCACTCCGGCGCAGCGGAAGAACCGCAGGGTGCCGCTGTGGCGCCCGGACTCGTCCCGCTCCCGCTCGTCGGGCAGGTACTGGAACCCGAGGACGTTGCCCATCGGTGCCTCCGGGACCAGCGGGGCGTAGTCCAGCGGGGGGCGGCGGGAGAAGTCGTTCCCGGTGGAGTCCAGGTGGAGGGCGGCCTCCACCTGCGGCCACAGGAAGGTCAGCCGTTCCAGCCGCTGGTTCAGCGCTGACAACAGCAGCATGAACTCGACCCGGCGGGCCGTGGTGTCGAGCCACTTGGGGTCGTTCGTCGGCGCGGCCGTGTCGGCGAGGAGCTCACCCAGGACGGTGAGGACTCGGCGCCGGGTGCCCGATGCCGAGAGGGTGGCCAGCAGGTCCTGGGCGAGACCGACCAGGTCGTCGGTCGGGTCGCCGTACGGCCCGTGTCCGCCGAGGGGATCGTCGCGGAACCTGTCGAAGACGGCGGTCAGGATCGCGCGCCGATCCTGCATGGCCGTGTTGTCGGGCTCCGGTTCGGGATCGTCGTTCTCGTACGCCTCGAAGAGCTCGGTTTCGTCGGCGACCCCGTCCGGGGCGCCCGGCGTGACGTTCGGTTCGAACCAGTCGGCCAGCAGCTTCTCCTGGAGGGTCCAGGGACTGAAGTACTCGGTGTCCGCCCACTCCCGCAGGTCCGCGTCGTCGATCAGCCGCTTGTAGAGCCGGTCCGTCGCCGCCGTGACCACGGCCAGGGACGCGGACCAGCGTTCGATCTCCTGGTCGGTCAGCGGCAGCCGGCCCTGCCGGGACAGCTCCTCGATCTTGTGCGTGTGCAGCTGGTCCAGCCAGGACTCGGGCCCGGGCACGACCAGCGTCGCGGACGGCGCGAAGATCTCGTCGAACTTCATCTGCACCGAGTCGGCCTCGTCCACGATGACGATGTCGCTGCGCAGACAGGCGAGTTCGAGGTGGCGAAGCCGCTCCTCGTTCAGGTGGTGCGGCACCGACGACTGGACGAGGCTGGCCGGGTTCGCGATCCAGATCAGGGAGTCCACCAGTTCGCGCGCGGTGCGGTGACGGGGGCACGCGCTCCAGACCGGGCAGCCGTGCTGCTGTCCGGCGGGTCGGGTGCCGGTGGGCGGCGGCGCGGTGTCGGTGCCTCCCGGACGATAGCGCTCGGGGAGGACGATCGGCTCGGTGCCGTCCGTGCCGTCCTGGCCGGCCGTCTCGGTCCGCTCCGGGAACAGCGAGGTGCACGGTGCGTCGGCGTAGCGCAGCGGTTCGGCGGCCTCGGTGCCCCGGAGGGCATCGACGACGCAGACCGTGCTCAGGTCGTCGAAGCCGGGGTCGTCGTGGTCGAGCAGGTTCTCCAGGCCACGGGCGGCCATCCGGCGGTGCAGCCGCTGGACGTGGGTCTCCCGGGTGGTCGGGCCGAGTACCGGGGTGGCGGGCAGTCCGAGGTCCCGCAGGAGGGCGCTCAGCCGCAGCTGTTCGGCGACATCGCCGACCACCAGTGTGGTGCGCATGCCGCGTCGGGCCGCCCAGACCGCGACCAGTGTCATGAGGGTGCTCTTGCCGGCCCCGACCATGCCGACCAGGTGCAGCATTCCGTCCAGGTGCAGCTCGTCGGAATCGGCGAACGACCGGCCGTCAGCGCTGCGCGGGGCCAGCCGGAGCTCGGCGAGCCGCTCCTCCCAATGCCCGCGCTTCGCGGTGTCCGAGGCCTCCTCGGTCCGGTCCATCCAGCGGGCCGTGTCGAGGAGGTCGTCGCGGGTCAGCCGGATCGGTGCCCCGCCTCCGGAACGGGGTGCCGTGAGGTCGTGCCCCGGGGTGGGGTCGGGCCGCAGCTCCGGGGGGAAGGTGACGGAGGCCGGCCGCCGGCGTTCGACGAAGGTGCTGCGACCGGAGGGGGCGAGGCGGAGCTGTCGGCGGTCAAAGTCCGGCAGGGTCGCCAACGCCGTGTCGTAGACGGCGAATCGGTCGGACGCGACGGCCAGGCCGAGCGGCCGGGCCGGCCCGGCCTCTTCCGGGACGTGGTACGCGCGCAGCCGCTCCGGCAGCGCGAGATAGGTCTCCAGTGCCTGCTGCCAGGCACGTCGGCGGCGGAGGGTCCACCCGCGGTGGCGGAGGGCGGTGAGCATCAGCTCGTGGTCCGGTGTGACGGCGAGGCCGGCGGCGCGGGCGAACGGGTACCCGGCGAGCAGGGTGTACGCGCCGGCGGCCGGCTCGTCCGGTGCGATGCGTTCCAATGCCCGGAGGGCGAGCTCCACCTGGCAGAGCAGGGCGGGCTTGACGTCACCCAGTTCGGCCGGGATCTCGCGCCACAGCCGCTTGAGTTCGCGGCTGACCGGCCGGTGCCAGCTGTCGCGGTCACGCACGGATACCTCCATCGGGGGCGCCGCGCAGCCGGGCGGCCGCACGGGCGATCAGGTCGGCGTCGGTGAGCAGGGGCAGGCCCCGGGCCGAGGCGGGGCGGTGCCGACGGTAGGTGTCCAGGTAGCCGGGCCGGTCGTCGACCCGGTAACGCGGAACGACCCAGAACGCCTCGTCGTAGGGGGGTTCCGGTGCGACGGGCCGGGCCGCCCGGCCCAGGAACGCGGGGTGTGCCCAGTCCTTGACGTCGACAGCCCAGACCCGCCCGTCGGGGAAGGTGACGTGCAGGTCGTAGGCGTCGAAGCCGGGCCACATCCGCACCCGGAGCCCGAGCGCGATCAGGGCCTGCTCCAGGTCGGCCTCCGCCCGTCCGGGCCCGGTGACGAACTGCCGCAACGGCCGTTCCAGCTGGAAGAGTTCACCGACTTCCTCGGCGGGCCACAGGTCTCCGACCGGAGCAGGTCCCTGTCGGCGGCAGTGATCGCGTTCACACCACCACGAGCCGTCCTGCACCGGGAGCAGCAGGGTTAGGCAGCGGGCGCAGCCGGCGTAGGCCCCGGCCCGAAGGTGACTCGCCGGGACCGGAAGGTAGATCCGGCGGATCAGTTCGCGCACCGGATCGAGCACATGGTCGTTGGTGACGTCGAAGAACTCGACCGAGGTCAGGACCGGCCGGTTCACCAGCAGCCGCCGGAACTCCGTGTAGGCGTCTTCCTCGCCGCACTCGCGGCAGAGCCGCAGTGCGGTCCTGATGATCTCGCGGTCGCGCTGGTTCGTCGCGCTGTCGGCGGCGCGGTCGGCCCACTCGTGGCAGAGCTCGGTGGGGCGGCCGGAGTCCGGATCGAGGAGGTGGTCCATGCGACCGACGGCGTCGGCCGGCAGGTCGAGCGGCCAGTCGGAGACCGGTCGGTACCGGCACCAGGTCAGGAGCTCCGGCAGACTGGCGGGTGGCTCGGCTCCCTGCAGCAGGCAGGTGAGAACGGTTCGGTTCAGGGCCCGCTGGGCTTCGGCGGGGTAGGGCAGGGAGAAGCCGTCCAGGCCGGTGATCGCTTCGAGCCCGATGAGGGCGGTGGCCAGGGTCCGCAGCAGCGGAAGGCCGTCGTGCGCGGACCACGCGGCGGCGTGCGGCGGCAGGTCGGGGGCGGGATGCACGGGTCAGCTCCCAGCGGTGTGATCGAGGCCGGGACCGCACCAGCGCAGGGCCTCGCAGCCGGTGCACCCGCGGCCCGGAGTGGCTGCGAAGGTCTCGTCCGAGGCCCAGGGGCGGGCCAGGGCGGCGACCACCCGCCTCGCCTCGTCGAGTGTCTCGGGGTCGTCCGGATACAGCTCCTCGCAGGCGGAGCCGTCCTGGTAGAGCAGTTCCAGCTCGATCCGAGCCCGACGCGGGTCGCCACCGAGCACCCCTGCGGACATCAACAGGACGGCCAGGGCGAGTTGAGGGAATGACTCCAGCAGCGGACGTCCCTCCCAGGGGCGGGACGCCGCGGTCTTGGTCTCGCGCCAGACCCAGCCGCCGGCGTCGGCGTACAGGAGGTCGGGGTCGGCGATGATGACGGCGTCGAGCTCCGGGTCGTACGCCGTCACGCGCGGTTGGACCCGCACCACCGCGTCCGGTGGCAGGCCGTCGAGCGGGCAGACGGCAGCGTGCTCGGCGATCATCCGGACGGCCGGCTTGGTCTCCTCCGCCGTGAGGCCCGGCAGGGCGTCCGGAAGCGGCGTGGAGCGGCAGCCGTGCTTGGCGCCGTGCTGTTCGTTGAGCCAGGCGTCCACCGCTCGGCCGCGCCGGATCGCCGCGCTCTCCGGTTCCGCCGACTTCAGGTGCAGCACGCGCGTCAGGTGGTACTTGGCCGGGCAGGCGGCGTGGGAGCGCAGGTCGGAGACGGAGACGCTGCGTCGGCGGCGCTGCCTGCGTGGCCGGTCGGTGCCCAGCAGGAACGGGACCCGGGGGGGCTGGGAGCAGCTCGTCAGGCCCTCGCAGTCGACGCAGGTCGAGCCCGGAATCACCTGGTCCGCGGCGACGGCGCGGGCCAGGACCGGCTTGGCGTGTCGGGCGAACCGCTCAGCCGCCTCCTCGGCGTCCCAGTCGGCGAGGAGCGTACGGGAGCCGTCCCCGCAGCCGACCGCCACCACCCGGACCCGCTCCGGGAGAGCGGTGCGGGCCCCGGTCGGGTGGTAGGGCTCGCCGAACTCCGCCCTCGCCGGAACGCCGGTCGCGGCCACCGCGGCCGCCTCGGCGATCTCCGCATCGGTCCGGGGTTTTACTGAGTTCACGGACAGCAGCCAGATCTCCCTGACCCGGCCGTCCGGAGAGGCGTACCGGCGGCCCCAGGCCGTGCGCTCATAACGGACGGCCCCCCGCGCGTCCGGCGCGACGAGGTCGGTGATGGTCACCCAGGCGTCCTTCACCGGGAGGGTCTGCGGCCCGGGCGCGTACTCGGCGGTGTGCTCCGCCCGCGCCGCGAGGAAGTGGCGTACGGCTTCGGTTGCCCAGGCGAGGTGGGACGGGTGGCAGTCGCGCCGCTGACGGAGTTTGTGGAGCGCCGTGTCAACTTTGGTTCCGTCAAACTCGATCGCGTCGAGTGCGGCCATCACCGGGGCCGGGGCGAAGTCCTTGACAGGCCTTCGGCGGGAGCGCGGGGGGAACTGCTGCACGAACGGTCGGGCGTGGAGTGCCGCGCCGCGCAGGCAGCCGCGGGGGTCCTCCTGGAGCAGGGGGAGCGAGGTGCGGACGAGGCGGGGATCGCCGGTGGTGCCGGCGGGAGCTTGCCAAACGGTCACGGGAGGAGCCCCCTCGGTGGGTTCGGAGCTGTTCGGCCGAGACACCAGGAGAGCGCATAGTTGTGAACTTAGTCAAGCAACGGAGTTTCGTCAGTTCGAGCGCGGTATGGTGAGAGACGCATGATGCCAGGGCGGACAGGGGTGAGGATGAAAAAGGGCGAAGTCGTCCGCGGCCGGTACCGGATCGTCGAGGCGCTCGGTCGGGGCGGCATGGCGTGCGTCTGGAAGGCGATCGACACCGAGACCGGCGAGCTGGTGGCCGTCAAGGAGATCCGGCCGGACCAGTACAACCAGGGTCGCCTCAGTCCGGCCGAGCGGGTGCGCCAGGAGACCGAGCTGCTCAAGCGCTTCGAGCGGGAAGGGCAGTTCCTCGCCGACTTGAACCACCCCGGCATCGTGCGCCTGCTGGACCGCGGGCTCCACCGCGGCGCTCCCTTCCTGGTCATGGAATTCGTCGACGGCGTGCCGCTCGACCGGTTCCTCGGGCAGTTCCGGCCCCTGCCGTTCGGTGCCGCGATCGCCATCGCCGTCGAGATCGCCGAGGCCCTCGTGCACGCCCACGGAGGACGGGTCATCCACCGGGATCTGAAGCCCGACAACATCGTGCTGACGGCGGACGGTTCGGTGAAGCTGATCGACTTCGGGGTGGCCTTCCCGGACCGTCCCGACGCGACCCGGTACACCGCCTACGGCGCCACTCCGGGGACCGTCGGATACATGGCTCCCGAGCAGCTCCGGGGCGAGCAGAAGGTCACGAGTGCCGTTGATCACTATTCGTTCGGGTGTGTGCTGTTCGAGCTTCTGACCGGACGCCAGCCGTTCGTCGACCAGCCCGACCGCAACCGCTCCACCCAGCACCAGCACGATCTTCCGCCGTGCGTCAGCGAGTTCAGGCCCGATGTCCCCAGCGACGTCGACGACCTCGTCTGGTGCCTGTTGGGCAAGGACCCGGCGCAGCGGCCGGGCGGTTTCGACCGGGCGCTGGACATCCTGCGCGCTCATCTGCCGGCTGCCGGATCGCCCGCGCCCAGTCGTGAACTCGTGCCCGACCCCACCGCCCGCTACCGGCTGCCCGGCACGGTGGCCGCCGCGCCGGCCCCCGCCCGCGTGGAGCGGCGCCCGGTTCCCCGGCGCGCGGCCGGGCGGGGCGCGAGGCCGGGGGTGGATCGTGCCCGGTTCGACGAACTCCTCGCCCTGGCCGGGGCCGAGTCGGCAGGGTACGACGCCGGTCCCGCACTGGAGGCGCTGGAACAGGCGCTGGGAGACGCGCGCAAGGCCTGGGGGCTCGGTCATCACCCGGTGGCGCGGGCACAGTTGCTCTGCGCGGACGCTGCCAGGGGCCGTGAAGCCTGGGCGGCCGCGGGCCCGTCGTACCGGTCCGTCGCGCAGGCCCTGGAGTACAAGGCGGCACCCGACCTTCGGATCCTCGCCCTGGAGGCGCGGGTCGGGTGGGCCGAGTGCCTGATGGAGACCGGCGATCCGCAGGGTGGCTTCGACGTCTGGGCCGATCTGGTCCACGAGGTCGCGGGCCTGGTGGAGGGGCCGCCCGGAGTCGTGGCCCGTTGTCGTGAAGTGGCCGTGAAATTGGAGAAGTTCGGACGGGGAGAGGAAGTCCGGTCATTCCTGGAGCTGCTGCTCCAGGAATGACCTCAGGTTCGGGGAAGTCGGCCGGACGCCAGCAACTCGCCGAGAGCCTGGCTGATGTCACCGGATACCGTGCGAAGCTCCCTCACCGCCTGGTCGAAGGCGGTGAGTTGCCGGTAGACCTCACCGTAGGCGCGCTGTTCCTCCAACGGGAGCCGGGGTACCTGGAGCCGGCGGACATCCACCCGGGACGACGTCGAGGCGTGGGTCCCGGCCTGCCGAGCGTTCGCGGGCGAGCGCAGACAGCCGGCCAGGAACCACGAGTCGAGGACCGTGGGATCCACTCGGATCAGATGGAGTTGCGGGCCGAGGACTGTGGGAGCCTCGGCGTCGACCCAGGCATCGAAGGCCCGGAGCGCGCCCACCACGACCACGTCCTGGGAGGAGGTCACCGTGAGGATGCCCTCTCGTTCACCGGTCTCGGTCTCCACCGCGGGCAGCCAGTGGCGCGCTTCGTCCGGGTATCCGAGATCCGGGACCGTCAGGACGCGGACCGCGTCGGAGGGGCGGTCACCACGGCGTAGCCGTGGTTCCGGAAGGGCCTGCCCGCTGTGCAGTTCCAGCGCCCCGGCCAGTTCCAGATCGCCGACCGTGGTGTGCGTGACGGCGCCGTCATCCTGCGCGGGGGACAGTTTGGACAGTGCCCGGCCGACGTCCCGGGCCTCGCCGAGCCTGAGGTCGAACCGGGTCCAGGACTGCCGCAGGTTGATGGCGGCCGCGGAATCCGGAGCCGGGACATGCCGAGCGGGGGTCAGGTCGACCTGCTCGTCCAGGAGGTCGATCACCGGCACGGAGACGCAGGCCGCGGCTTCGTCGTCTCGGAGTGCGTTCAGAACGGTGGCTCGCAGGGCGGGCCAGTCGATAGAGGTCTTCCCGGGTGACGGCGCGCCTGCTCGTCCGACGGTGTCCACCAGCCGCACGACGGAGCCTGCCGGGTCCTCGGAGGGGCGGGACAGGACCCAGAGGTGCAGGCCCACACCGTGCGGGGGAGCCGCACCAGGCGGAAGCGCGATCACCGCACGCAGCGCGCCGGTGCGCAAAAGCGCACTGCGAATTCGTCGACCTGCCCGCCGGGCCGCGACAGCGGGGGGCAGCACCATGACAGCGGTCCCCTCCGCCGCGAGGGCGGCGACGGCGTGCTGGACCCAGGCGAGCTCCGGCTCGGTGCGAGGAGGCTGTCCGAACAGCCACCGGGCGTCCGTTGCGAGTTCGGCATGCCCCCAGTCGCGCTCGTTCGAGGGCGGGTTGCACAGCACCACATCGGTCTGAACGGCTCGCAGGGCATCGGCCCGCAGTGTGTCCGCGACGACGACTCGGCCGCTGGCCCCCGCCATCAGCAGGCGGGCCGCTGCCACTGAAGCGAGGACCGGGTCGACGTCCTGCCCGAGCAGCGTCGGCTCATCAGGCCCGTTCCACCGTCGACCTGCGGCCAGCAGGAGGGATCCGGTGCCGCACGCCGGATCGAGGACGGTTCGTGCCGGGGCGTCGCCGAGCCACTGCGCGAGGTCGACCATGAGCTCGGCCAAGGGCTCCGGCGTGGTGTTGATCTGGCGCACGTGCGTGCCGAGCCAGCGCTGGAGCAGGAAGTCGAAGGTCTCCGAAGCACCCTCCTGCTCGGCCAGCCGAACGGCCTCCTCGGCCAGCGCGACCTGCTCCGGACTCAGCTGCGGAAGGGCCGGCAGGGCGTCCGGGGCGCCAGTGCGGCTCAGCTCCGCGCCGACGGCGGACAGCACTGCTCCCATGGCGCTCCGGTCGCCCAGTGCTTCGACCTTGGGCCAGAGGCGTTCGAGCCGGCCGACGGGGGACTTGCTCTTCTTCCTCTGGCTCTTCCTCCCGTCGAGCCACTTCTCCACCTCGGACAGGGAGAACAGGGGGTTCGCGTCGCTGCCGCTCACCGGGCTCGGAAAGCTATCGTGCCGGCGGCGCCAGTTGCTGACCGCAGCGCGTCCGACCCCCGCGATGCGGGCGATCTCTGCGAGGGTCACCGAGACGACCGGTTCGGCAGGTTGCTGCATCAGGTTCTCCGAGGACGCGGGTGGTGGGATCGAGCGAGTCCTACGTGCTGTCCCAACGTATCGCGCGCCGATGTCGCCAGTCAGTGTGTTGCTTGACTCAGTTTACAGCTCGACCGTGCTCGGGATCGACTAGATCATTCGGGCGGCAAGGGCACCGTTCGAAGACCCTGGAGGTGGCGGTGATCACGCCCGATAAGGGTGGCGGAGGGCGGGCGCGCGGGTGAACGCGCAGGTCGGCGGCTTGGGGGTGGTGAGGGTGGAGCGGCGGAAAGTGGGACCGGCCGTGGGGGCGGGAGCGGGCGAAGCTACCATGTGGGCAACACCCTCAGCTCGAAAGATGGACTTGTGACTGTCAACGACGACGTGTTCACGGACTGGAAGAACCGCGAGGAGATCGCGGAGTCGATGATCCCGATCATCGGGCGGCTGCACCGGGAGAAGGACGTCACCGTCCTGCTCCACAGCCGGTCCCTGGTGAACAAGTCGGTGGTCAGCATCCTCAAGACGCACCGCTTCGCCCGGCAGATCGCGGGCGAGGAGCTCTCGGTCACCGAGACCATGCCGTTCCTGCAGGCGCTGACCACCCTGGACCTCGGCCCCTCGCAGATCGACCTCGGGATGCTCGCCTCGACCTACCGGGCGGACCACCGCGGCCTGTCGGTGGAGGAGTTCACCGCCCAGGCCGTCGCCGGTGCCACCGGTGAGAACAAGCTGGAGCGCCGGTCCGCGCAGGACGTCGTGCTGTACGGGTTCGGCCGCATCGGCCGCCTGGTCGCCCGTCTGCTGATCGAGAAGGCCTCCGGCAACGGCCTGCGCCTGAAGGCGATCGTCGTGCGCAACGGCGGCGGCGACGACCTGGTCAAGCGCGCCTCGCTGCTGCGCCGGGACTCGATCCACGGCCAGTTCCAGGGCACGATCACCGTCGACGAGGCGAACAACAAGATCGTCGTCAACGGCAACGAGATCACGGTGATCTACTCCGACGACCCGACCAAGGTCGACTACACGGAGTACGGGATCAAGGACGCGATCCTGATCGACAACACCGGCAAGTGGCGTGACCGCGAGGGCCTGTCCAAGCACCTGCGCCCCGGCATCGCCAAGGTCGTGCTGACCGCCCCGGGCAAGGGCGACGTGCCGAACATCGTGCACGGCGTCAACCACGACATGATCAAGCCGGACGAGCAGATCATCTCCTGCGCCTCCTGCACCACCAACGCCATCGTCCCGCCGCTGAAGGCGATGGAGGACGAGTACGGCGTGGTGCGCGGCCACGTGGAGACCGTCCACTCGTTCACCAACGACCAGAACCTGCTGGACAACTACCACAAGGCCGACCGCCGTGGCCGCTCGGCGCCGCTGAACATGGTGATCACCGAGACCGGTGCCGCCTCGGCCGTCGCCAAGGCCCTGCCGGACCTCAAGGCGAAGATCACCGGCAGCTCGATCCGCGTGCCGGTGCCGGACGTGTCCATCGCGATCCTGAACCTGCAGCTGAAGCGCGAGACCAACCGCGAGGAGGTCCTCGACTACCTGCGGGACATCTCGCTGACCTCGCCGCTGAAGCGCCAGATCGACTTCATCGACTCGCCCGACGCGGTCTCCAGCGACTTCATCGGCTCGCGCCACGCCTCGATCGTGGACGCCGGCGCGACCAAGGTCGACGGCGACAACGCGATCCTGTACCTGTGGTACGACAACGAGTTCGGCTACTCGTGCCAGGTCGTGCGGGTCGTGCAGTACATCTCGGGTGTCGAGTACCCGACCTTCCCGGCTCCGGCGGTCTGATCCACCGGTTGAACGGTTTCGACGGGGCGGTGACCGGTTGGTCGCCGCCCCGTCGGCGTTCGCGGGCCGGTACCTTGCTGGGGTGTCGGGCGACGGGAAAGGCGGGGCCATGGCGGATGGGTGGCCGACGGTCGAGTTGGACCCGGTACGGCGGCTGCGGGTGATGGCGGCGGCCGGGGCCGGGCGTCCGCTGTACGCCGAACGGCACCTCGCGGCGGGCTTCGACCAGGTGTGGCGGGTCGCGAGCGACCTGTCCGGTGAACTGCCCGGTCTGATCAGCGGGTTGCGCTCCTTCGAGGTCGGGCCCGCAAAAGCGGGGGAACGGCTGGAGGGGCTCGCGGTGAGCGTCGTCGGTCACCGCGAGCGGTTCGAGATCGTGCTGCGCAGCGGCTGGTGCCTGATGCAGAGCCCGGTGCTGCTGGGCGGGATGGCGGCCGTGCCGGACGGGGACGGGACGCGCTTCGCCCTGCTCGGCAGTTTGCGGGTGCCGGGTGCCGGGCCGGTGCAGCGGCTCCTCGGCGGGCTCACCGAGCGGCGCGGCGAGGTGCTGCTGGACCGGCTGGAGCGGCGGATCGTCGAGCGGTCACGGACGGAATAGCCTGCGCACGGCGTCGGCCACCTCCTCGGGCGCCTCGTGCGGCAGGAAGTGGCCGCAGCCGGGCAGCACCTCGGCGCGCAGGTCGTCGGCCGGAGCGCCGGCTGGGGAGAGCAGGGACGGGCGGATCACCGGGTCCTGCTCGCCGCCGAGCAGCAGGGTGGGGACGGTCAGCCGACGCTTGTTGAACCGGCCGGACGCCAGGCGCGGGATGTCCCGGACGGCGAAGCCCCAGTGCAGGAGCTCGGCGGCGCGGGCCGCTTCGGGGGTGCTGCCCGCCTCGACGTACTCGGCCAACTCCTCGGCAGGCCAGGGGTGTTCGTCGGCGGTGGCACGTCGCAGGAGATGGGCGAGCAGCCCGGGGCGGTGGCGGACGACCCGGCGGCCGATGCCCGGGTACTCCAGCAGGGCGGTGTACCAGAAGCGCCAGGCGGTGCCGAGCAGGGCGCGTTGGCGCGGCCAGGGGTGGGTCATGTTGAGCGCCAGGAAGCCGGTGAACCGCTCCGGCGCGCGCAGGGCCAGTTCGAAGCCCGTCCAGGCGCCCCAGTCGTGGCCGACCAGGCCTACCCGGTCCAGGCCGAGCCGGTCGAGGGCGGCGAGTACGAGGCGGGCGCGGTCGTCGGTGGTGTAGCCGTGGCGGGGCGCCTCGGACCGGCCGAAGCCGGGCAGGTCCAGGCAGAGCAGCCGGAACTCGCGGCTGAGCAGCGGGACCACACGGTGCCAGGCGTACCAGTGCTGGGGGAAGCCGTGCAGGAGCAGCAGCGGGGTGCCGCCTTCGTCGCCGGTCTCGGCGAGGTGGAGGCGGACGCCGTCGGCGTCGAGGTGGCGGTGGCGTGTGCCGGGAAGGGCGGGCAGTGGGCGGGGGTCGGTCATCAGGGGGCTCCTTCCTGAAGGGTGCTGTCAGGAGAGGAGAGGGTGGGGGAGGGCGTTGCAATCCCTGGGGGTGGGGGCCTCTTTGGATCAGCGGTGTCGGGATCAGCGGTGTTCGGTGCCCCAGGCGGCGCGGAAGCCGTGGCGGGCGCGGAAGAGTCGTGAACGGACCGTCCCGAGTGGGAGGTCGAGGATCTCGGAGACGGACTTCTCGTCCAAGCCCTCGATGTGTCGGAGCGTCAGGACGGCGCGGTGGTCGGGTGGTAGGCGCTCCAGGACGTCCTGGATGTCGGCGGCCAACTCGGGGTCGTGGTCCTCGGGTTGGTCGACGGGGGCCGTCGTCGGCGGGGACCGGCGGGTGGCGAGGCGGACGGCCTCGCGGGCCGCGATCGTTCGGGCCCAGCCGAACAGGGCTTCGGGTGCCTTGAGTTGGCGCAAACCGCGGACGATCGCGATCATCGCCTCCTGGGCGGCGTCGGGGGCGTCCTGGAGGGCGATCGGGGCGCAGACCCGGCCGACGTACGGCATCAGCAGGGAGAGGAGCTCGTCGAGGGCGAGGGTGTCGCCCTGCTGTGCCGCCCGGACGAGAGTGGTGAGTTCCTCGTGGTCGTGTTGCGTCATCCCGCCCCCCGTTGGCGTTGTCGGACCAGCCTGGACGGTACCGGATGGGGGTGTTGGGGTGGTGGGGGGCTTTCGGGAGGGTGGGTGGCCGGGGGCGGCTCCGGGGGTGGCCGCTCCGGGGGGCCGGATGATTTTCCGACTGCCCATTCTGTTGGGTGGGGCGTTGGGTGGGGTGGCAGTCTGAAAATCACCTGTCACGCCCCTCTCCGGGCCACCCCCTGCGCGCGCGAGGTGGGGTGGGTCGGGGTGGGTGAGGCGGTTCGTGTGCGTGGGGCCCTGGGTGGGTGGGATGGGGGGTGGTCGCTATCTTGAGGGGTCACGGACAGCCGTAAGGGAGTGGGCATGGGGATGGGTGGTCGGCGGGTGGCCGTCGGGGTGGCGGTCGGAGTGCTGATGGGCGGGCTGGCCGGGTGTTCGTCCGGCGGGTCGGATGGCGCCAAGGGGGCCTCGGGAGTGAGGAGTTCGGCGGGGCCGGTGGTCACAGGTGCGGCGTCGGTCTCCGCCCAGGCGCCGTCCGCGTCCGGGACTGCTACGGGGGCCGCGACATCGGCGGCCGGTGCTGCCACGACGGGGGGCGCTGCCGGAGCGGGGACCGGGGCGCCGGTGCCGCCGCCCGTCGCGGCGACGCCCGGGGCGGACCTGGAGGGGGTGCTGCTGGACGACAAGGCGGTCGGGCAGGTGCTGCCGGACGGCAAGGCGATGGCCGGGTGGGACGAGGAGAAGCGCAAGGTCGACACCGCCGACCACGCCACCACCTGTACGGCGTCCACGCCCTGTGCGGGCAAGCCGCTCAGTGGGTCGGTGCGGTTCTCCTCGGGGGATCTGGTCACCCGCTTCCTGGTGGACACCCTGCCCAGCCGGGACGCGGCGAAGGACCGGTTGAAGGAGACCTACACCTCCTATCCCGTCGGGCCGTTCCACAAGGTCGACACCCCGGTGCTGGGCAGTGAGAGCCAGGCCTTCGTCGGGCCGCTGTCCGCGGGTGACGGCGTCAGCATCGTGGTCCGCTCGGGCACCGTGGTGGCGAGCGTGACCACGGAGGGCGGTCCGGTGGACGTGGCCGCTGCCCGGAGGTTCGCGGTGATGCTGGTCAAGCGGATCGAGCAGGCGCAGTCGGGGAAGACACCGGACGCCGGGCTCGGCGTGGCCTGAGCCGATCTGATCGGCCGTGCGGTCGGGGCATCGGCAGGGCCTCGTCGTGCCGTCAGGAAACCGGTGGGTGGCCCTGGGCTGGGGAAACGGATGTCGGAGACCCGTGATATGTACTCATCTGGGGTGGCCACTGTACGGCCATGCGAAAGATGCCGATGAAGTTCGAGGGGGCCACACATGCCGCTGTTCCGACGCCGCTCGGGCGGGGAGGGCGCGCAGGACCGGGCCGGTCGGCGCGGGTTCGGGTTCGGTAGACGGGCCGCGGAGGCGCCCGCGGCCGCCCGGGCGGCCGAGCCGCGGCTCGACCCGACGTTCGGTGACGAGTCCGTCCGTCTGGTGCTCGGGCAGGCCGCCGCCGGGGACTGGACGGCGCTGCGCCCCGCGCTGGCCGCCGCGGCCGGGGCGGAGACGGGCGCGGCCGACCTGACCTGGCTGGCCGGCGCGATCGCCGACGTGTCCGGGGTCGAGCAGTGGACGGCCCGCGCGATGGCCGACGCGCCGGACGACGCGCTGCCGCTGCTGCTGTCCGGCGCCCGGCACGTCAGCTGGGCCTGGGAGGCGCGGACCGGCGCCCGGGCCAAGCACGTCACCGAGGAGCAGTGGAAGCTGTTCCACGAGCGGCTGGACCTCGCCGAGGAGCAGCTGCTGGAGGCCGCCGAGCGGGAGCCGTCCTGGCTCGCCCCCTGGTACTTCCTGCAGATCAGCGCCCGTGGTGCCTCGCTCGCCCCGGAGGTCGCCACCTGCCGCTTCGAGGCCGCCGTCCGTCGCCTGCCCGGGCACCCCGGCTCTCACCGTCAGCGGCTCCAGCAGCTGAGCGCCAAGTGGGGCGGCTCGCACGACGAGATGCACGAGTTCGCCCGTTCCGCGATGCTGGGCGCCCCGGAGGGCAGCCAGCTCGGTGAGCTGGTCGCGCTCGCCCACCTGGAACGCTGGCTGGACCTCCCGGACGGCGAGGACCACGCGTACCTGTCCAGCCCCACCGTGCTGGCCGACCTGCAGGAGGCCGCGTTCCGGTCCGTGCTGCACCCGGACTTCGTCCCGGTCCGCGGCTGGCAGGCGAGCTTCAACACCTTCGCGATGGCCTTCTCGCTCGCCGACCAGCGCAAGACCGCGCGGCTGCTGTTCGACGCGCTGGACGGCTTCGTCACCGAGTCGCCCTGGCACTACCTGTCCGGCGACCCGGTCAAGGTCTACCGCGCCCACCGCGACCGCTGCGCCGCGTACTGAGGCCGGGCCGCGCACCGCTGACGCCACGCCGCGTCCCCCGAACCCTTCACCCTCCTCGCGATCGAAAGAGCCTCCGGTGTCCCCATCCGACAACCCGACGAGTGCGCACACCTTCCAGGTGGACCTGCGCGGCCTGGTGGACCTGCTCTCCCACCACCTCTACTCCAGCCCGCGGGTCTACCTGCGCGAGCTGCTGCAGAACGCGGTGGACGCGATCTCCGCCCGCCGCGCGCTCGACCCCGAGGCGCCGGCGGCGATCACCGTCCGCGCCGACGACGAGCTGTCCGTCACCGACACCGGCATCGGCCTGACCGAGAAGGACGTCCACACCTTCCTCGCCACCATCGGCCGCAGCTCCAAGCGCGACGCCGACGGCCGCCTGGACGGCGCCGGGCTGGCCAAGGCCCGCGGCGACTTCATCGGCCAGTTCGGCATCGGCCTGCTCGCCTGCTTCGTGGTCGCCGACGAGATCACCGTGGTCACCCGCTCCGCCGCCGCCCCCGACGCCCCGGTGATCGAGTGGCGCGGCAGCTCCGACGGCAGCTACACCATCCGTACCCTGCCCGCAGAGGCCAAGCCCGAGCCGGGCACCACCGTCACCCTCGTGCCGCGCGCCGACGCCGCCGAGTGGACCCGCTCCGGCCGGGTGCTCTCCCTCGCCCGGGACTTCGGCAGCCTGCTGCGCCACGACGTCACCGTCATCGACGCGAACGGCACCGAGCACCGGGTCAACCGCACCCCGCCATGGGCCGAGCGGCACGGCTCCCCGCTGGCCCGGCGCGACGCGCTCGCCGAGTACTGCCGCGCCACCTTCGACTTCACCCCGCTCGACACCATCGAGCTGGACCTCCCGCTGGTCGGCCTGCGCGGCGTCGCGTACGTGCTGCCCGACGCCGCCCCGCCCTCGCGCCGCAACGGCCACCGGGTGCACCTCAAGGGCATGCTGCTCTCCGACCAGGCCGACGAACTGCTGCCGGAGTGGGCCTTCTTCGTCCGCTGCGTGGTGGACACCGACGGGCTGCGCCCGACCGCCTCGCGCGAGGGCCTGTACGCCGACGAGACGCTGGCCGCCGTCCGCGAGGCGCTCGGTGCCCGGATCCGCGACTGGCTCACCGGCCTGTCCGCCAGCGACCCTGCGCTGTTGCACCGCTTCCTCTCCGTGCACCACCTGGCGGTCAAGGAACTCGCCCGCTACGACGACGAGTTGCTGCGGATGATGCTGCCCTGGCTGCCGTTCGAGACCACCGACGGCAACGTCACCCTGGACGAGTTCGCCCGCAGCCACCCGGTGGTGCTGGTGACCCGGACGGTCGAGGAGTTCCGCCAGGTCGCCCCGATCGCCGGCGCGGCCGGGCTCGGCGTGGTCAACGGCGGCTACACCTACGACCGCGACCTGGTGCACCGGCTGCCCGAGATCCGCCCCGGCGTCTCGGTCGCCGACCTCGACCCGGGCACCGTCACCGCGCACCTGGACACCGTCGACCCGGCCGCCGAACTGGCCGCGGGCGTCTTCCTGGCGATCGCCCGCGAGGTGGTCGGCCGCTTCGACTGCGACGTCGCCCTGCGCAGCTTCCACCCGACCAATGCACCCGCCCTGCTGCTCGACAACCGGGAGGCCCGGCACGAGCGTACTCGCGCCCAACTCGCCGACGAGGCCGATGGGTTGTGGGCGGATATCCTGGGCTCGCTGCGCGCCGAGGTGCCCCGCGCCCAGCTGGTGCTGAACCACCTCAACCCGCTGGTGCGCCGCGCCGCCACCGTCACCAACCGCGAGCTGGCCGTCACCGCCGTCGAGGCGCTGTACGGGCAGGCCGTGCTGATGACCCGCCGCCCGCTCAAGGCCAGCGAGTCCGCGCTGCTGAACCGCTCGTTCATCAGCCTGCTCGATCACGCCATGCTCGGCCACGAGGCGGCCGGCGCCGCCGGCACCGACGAGAAGGAGGCGTGATGCTGGACACCCCCGACGCGGTGATGGCCGCGCTGCGCGAGAACGACGCCCGCCCGTACGGCCGCACCCGCACCGTCACCGCCGAGGAACTCGTCGACGCCGCCGAGCAGTTCGAGGACACCGGGGTCCGCTCGATGGCCCTGCTCGAACTCATGGAGGCCTACGAGTACGACGGCGAGCGCAGCAAGAGCCCGGTGGTCTTCGCCCGGGTGCTCAAGCTGTGGGACCAGGACTCGGACGGCTTCGGTGAGTGGGCCCGGCAGCAGGTGTTCTGGCGCTTCAAGTGGGTCGCCGCCGCGCTCATGGACACCCCGGACGTCCCGCTGGCCGCGGTCCGGCGCTGGCACACCGAACTGCGCGACCGCTACCGCGCGGCCGGCTACGGCCTCCAGCCGTACTACGCCCAGCGCTACCACCTGGCCGCGCAGACCGGTGTCGCGGTCCAGGACGCCTACGAGCTGTGGACGGCCCGCCCGCGAACCGAGCTGAGCGACTGCCACGCCTGCGAGACCCGCGCCCGCGCCCGGCACTTCATCGAGGCCGGGGACGACGCCCGCGGGCTGGAGATCCTCGCCCCGGTGCTGGACGGCCGCAGCACCTGCGAGCAGGAGCCCTACCTCAGCCAGGCGACCGCTCTGCTGCCGCTGCTGCGCCGGGGCCGGCTGGACGAGGCGCGCTCCGCGCACCTGACCGGCTACCGCTACGCCCGCGGCAAGGCCTCGATGCTGCACGCCGTCGGCCTGCACATCGAGTTCTGCGCGCTGTCCGGCAACGAGCCGCGCGGTCTGGAGCTGCTCGCCGAGAACCGCGACCTGTTCGCGGTGGCCGGCGAGCCCGCCGCCCGGCTGGAGTTCCTCACCGGCGTCGAGGTGCTGGTCGCCGGGCTGGCCGCGGCCGGCCACGGTGAACTCGCGGTCAGCGGCCCGGCCGGCACCTCCTGGACGGTCGACACCCTGCTCGCCCACCTGCGCGGCGAGGCCGACGCGCTGGCCGCCCGCTTCGACGCCCGCAACGGCACCGACGCGGTGAGCGCCGCGCGGCGCGCCCGGCTGGCCGTCGAACCGCTGTTGGCCGAGCCGCTGGCGCTCGGGGTGCGCGCCGCGGCGGCCCTCGAGCTGTCCACGGCCCAGGCCGCCGCCCCGGCGCCGCGCCGGACCGTCGAGGCGGAGCCGGAGGACTTCACCGCCCTGGTGCTGCGGGCCCGCGAGCTGGAGGCGGCCGGCCACCCCGACGCCGACCGGCTCTGGAAGCGGATCGCCGAGCGCGCCGGCGCCGACGGCTTCGTCCACCCCGGGAGCGCCGAACTCGGCGGCCCCGAGCGACTGGCCGCCGAACTCGCCGAGCAGCACGCCCACGAGGCGCTGCAGCGCGACGAGCACGCCGAGGGCGCGGCAGGCCTGCTGGCCGCCGCCGCGCTGTACGAGCGGGCCGGGCTGCCCGGCCCGGCGCTGATGGTCCGGACCCGTACGCTGATCGTCGAACTCGACGACGTCGAGGGCGCGGTGGCGGACTGGACGGCGCTGGACGCCGCGCTGGCAAGGGCCGAGGAGCAGCGCGCGGCGGGCACGCTGGCCGACGACGACTACCTGATCATCCTGCAGTCGCGCGCCTACGCCGCCCACCACGACCTGGTCGAGGCGCTGCCCGAGCCCTCCGCGCAGACCGCCGCGCGCTTCGAGGCCGCCGTCGGCGCCTACCGGCAGACCGCCCTCTCCCTCGGCTCCGCCCGGCGGGCCGCGACCTCCCGGCAGTACACCGCCGACGCCGCCGCCCGGCAGGGTCGACTGACCGAGGCGGCCGCCGAACTGCGCGAGGTGCTGGCGCAGTTGGACGCCGCCGAACTGCCCTGGCACACCCCGCGGGTGCTCGGTCTGCTCGGCCAGGTGCTGCTGCAGGACGGTGAACCCGCCCAGGCCGCCGAGGTGTTCCACCGGGCGCTGGCCGAGGCGGTGCGCTGGGGCGACGACTCCTACCCGTACGCGCCGACGTACATGATGCTCGGCCACGCGAGCATGCAGGTGGAGGACCTCGGGGGCGCCGTCCGGGCGCTTTCGGAGGCCGCCGCGCGCTACGACCGCCAGGGCGAGACGGCCGTCGAGGAGGCCGCCCAGGTCCGGCTGCAGCTGGCCGACGTGCTGCGCGGCACCGGCCGTTCGGCCGACGCGGTGGCCGTCCTGGAGTCGGTGCTGGACGCCGCGGGCGCCGGCCTGGACGAGCGGATGCTCGCCCAGGCCCGCCTCGATCTCGCCCGGGGCCTGGTCGAGCTGGACGAGCACCGGGACGCCGCCGAGGAGTACCTGCGCCTGGCCGATCTGGTCGCCGACTGGGAGGACCAGCAGACCCACACCATGGTCGCCTGCGAGGCCACCCTCGCTCTCGCCCAGGCGGACCGCTGGGACGCCGCCGAGGCGGCCCTCGGGCGCGCCCGCGAGGCCCACGGCAAGGCCCCGCAGGTCGACCAACTGGCGGCGACCCTGCGGGAGTTGGCCCGGCTCACGATGCGCGACAAGGGTGCCGAGGGGCTGGACGCGGCGCTCGCCCTGCTCGCCGAGGCGGACGCGATCGGCGAGGCCGCCGAGCGCGCCGGCGAGGAGTACAGCGGCTGGTACCTGCGCGGCGGTTCGCACTACGAGCGGGGGCGCTGCCTGGCCGTCGCCGACCGGCACGAGGAGGCGCTCGCCGAGGTCGAGCGGGCGATCGCGGTCTACGAGCGGGGCGGCGAGCGGGCCGAGTCGCCGCGGGCGGAGTCCGTCCGGCTGGCCGCGCTGATCGAGGGCGGCGACCTCGGCCGTCCCCAGGCGGCGGTGGCCCGGCTGACCGCCGGGATCGCCCGCTGCGAGGCCGCCGGACTGCGGGAGGCGGCACAGATCCTGGGCGAGCTGCGGGAGCGGTTCACCGTCAACTGACCGGGGAGGGGCGGGCGTCGTGCGCGCCCGCCCCTCAGCTGTCCGGGTGTTCTCGTCAGCAGGGGCCGTCGTCGGCCCAGACGCCCCACTGACCGCTGGCGCTGGGCACCTCGTTCAGCGTCCACCACTTGGCGTGGTAGTCGTGCCCGTTGTACGAGACCTTGGCGCCCGCCGTGTAGGTGGTGCTCGCGCTCCAGGCCGGGGCCGTGCAGGTGCCCGGACCGGTCGGCGGGGTGGACGGGGGCGTGGTCGGCGGGGTGGTGGGCGGGGTCGCCCCGGCGAACTTCACCGTGTACTTGGTGAAGTCCCAGTCGCTCTGCGCCACGCTGGAGCAGGAGCCGGACAGTCCCGGATCCACCGGGCCGGTGCACTGGCGGTCCCGGTTCACCGACCAGAAGGTGTACCGGGCCAGGCCGTGCGCGGTGGCGAAGTCCAGCACGGTCTGGAAGTCCGCCTGGTGGAAGTACTCGGCGGCGTCGGTGCGGCCGTTCATCATCGACACGCCCTCGTGGGCGTACGCGGTGGCCTCGTTCCACCCGAAGGTGGTCTGCAGTATCCGGTTGAACTTCACCAGCGCGTCGGTCTGCGCGGTGGCGCCGTTGAAGCCGCCGTCGAACGGCATGATCGAGTAGTTGTTCGGCGTGAAGCCCTGGGACTTGGCCTCGCCCAGCATCTGGGTGCCGAACCAGCCGGTGCCCGCGTTGGTCCCGGCGGTGGTGATCGAGACGTACAGCCCGGGGTTGTTCTGCTGGAGGATGCGGGCCGCGCCGATCTCGTTGTGGATCGCGGCCGTGTTCTCGTACTCCGGCTCCTCCAGGTCGAAGTCGATCGCCTTGAGGTTGTACTTGGTCACCACCTGCTGGTACCCGGCGGCGGTCGCCTCGGGGGTGCCGCAGACCTGGCCCAGCTTGGTGCCGCCGTACCCGCCGACCGACACCGAGACGTCCCCGCCCTTGCCGCGGATGGTCTGGATGACCGCCGGCATGGTGGTGTCGCCGTCGATCGAGGACGTGCCGCCCCAGGCGGGCGAACAGCTGTTGCCCTGGGCGAGGATGAAGGCCAGCTGGAAGGCCTTCTGCCCGGTCGCGTCCATCACGGCGGCGGCGTCCGGCGGGCTGTTGTCCTCGGGCATCAGGTACGGCGCCGAGGCGTACCAGTTGCTGCCCAGGCCGGTGCCGCTGTCGGCGGTGGAGGCCGCGGCCGGGCCGGTGCCGGCCAGCGCGGCGACACCCCCGGCGACCAGCCCGAGCGCCCCGGCCACGGCGAGCGCGGCCCGGGATCTGCGCGGTGCCGGTGCGGTGCGCTGCTGTGGGGGGAATTGCGAGGGAACCTGTGGGGGAAGAGCGCGTTCCATCGGAAGCCTTTCCAGTGAACGGCGGTGGGCCAGTGAACGGCGGTGGGCCAGTGAACGGCGGTGGGCCAGTGAACGGCGGTGGGGGAGTGCAGGCCTGGTCGCGCCGGGGGTGGGGGTGGCGTGACGGCCGAACGGACCGTCGGCGGCGGGTGGTTGCCGATGGCCCTAACTGGTATAGACCTGTTGATGAAGGGTGGTCAACCCCGAAATGGTCAAACCGATCGCCGCGGCAGGACCGGCCTCAGGCCCTGGAGTTGACGAACACCTTCCGGCCGCGCAGACCGTCGAGGGCGCCGTTGGGGCTGGCGGTGCAGTGCGGCGGCGGGGCGTACGGCGAACAGCACCGCGGCCGGGGCGCGGGGGTGACGCGGGTCGGCGAGCGCCGTCCCCGTCCACGGCCGTCCTCGCCGGGCGACCCGTCAGAGGGCGGTCTGCCGGCGGGCGGCTTGCGGGGACACCCTCCCCTCAGGCCGAGGCCGCCACGCCCACGCCCGCACCCACCCCCGCGAGCAGCCCGCTGACCGCCGGGGACCAGGGCCGGCCGGTCGGCCCGGTGAGCGTCAGCGTCCGGTGCACGGCGGGCCGGATCGGCACCAGCACGCAGTCCGGCGGCAGCATGGTCAGCGCCAGCGCCGGCATCACCGAGACCCCGACGCCCGCGTGCACCATGCCGATCAACGTGTTGAGGTCGCGGATCCGGTGCCGGGGCGTGAAGCGGGTGCCGGCCCGCCGGTAGGCCTCGCGGATGTGGCGCTCGCAGCCGCCCTCGGAGAGCAGGAAGTCGTCGTCCTCCAGTTCGGCCACGTGGATGGCCTCCTGCCCGGCGAGCGGGTGGTCGCGGCGCAGCAGCGCGTGCATCGAGTCGGCGCCGAGCGCGACCGCCCCGGGCGGCAGCGGGCCGGCGTCCACCAGCACGGCGGCGTCCACCGTGCCGGCCTCCAGCCAGGCGGGCAGCTCGGCGTCCTCGCCCTCGAAGAGCCGTACGGTGACCTGCGGGTACGCCGCCTTCCAGTCCCGCAGCAGCCCGGGCAGCAGCGCCTGGCAGACGGTGGTCGGAGCGGCCAGCCGCACGGTGCCGGTCGGGCCGCCGGAGTGCCGGGTGGCGATGGTGCGTACCGCGGCGGCGGAGGCGACGGCGGTCCGGGCGTGCGGCAGGATCTGCTCGCCGAGTGGGGTGGGCAGGCACGGGCTGCCGCGCCGCAGCACGGGGGAGCCGAGGGAGCGCTCCAGCGCGGCGACGGCGTGCGAGACGGCGGACTGGCTGATGCCCAGCTCGTCGGCGGCCGCACCGAAGCCGCCGGTGTCGGCGACCGCGACCAGCGCCCTGAGCTGGGCCAGGTTGACCTCCGAGGCCATGAGACTTCCTCATCGTTCCGGCACCGCCACTTGTTGGACTCATGGTCCGCCGCCGGGCCACCCTCTGTCCAGAACACAACGGGAGGACGGACGGGGAGGTGGTCGGGGTGCGGCGCTGGTTGCCGGGCTTCCTGGCACTGTCGGCGATCTGGGGTGCGAGCTTCGCCCTGATCAAGGTGGCGGTCGACGCGGGGGTGCCGCCGGTGTGGGTGGCGCTGTGGCGCAGCCTGCTCGGCGCCCTCACGCTGTGGGCGGTCCTGCTGCTGCGCGGCGAGCGGGCCCCGCGGGACCGGGCGCTGTGGGGGCACTCGGCGGTGGTCGCGGTGCTGCTCAACACCGTGCCGTTCACCCTGTTCTCCTTCGGCGAGACCAGGGTCAGCTCGGTGCTGGCCGGGGTGATGAACGCGACCACCCCGCTGTTCACCATGCTGTTCGCGGTGCTCACCGTCCCCGAGGAGCGCCGCCCGGGCGCCCGCCGGCTCTTCGGCCTCGCGCTCGGCTTCGTCGGCGTGCTCACCGTGCTCGGGGTGTGGCACGGCCTCGGCCCCGGCGCGACCGTCGGCGCCCTCGCCTGCCTGTCGGCCGCCTGCTGCTACGGCGCCGGCTTCGCCTACCTGCGCCGCTTCCTGTCCGGCCGCCCGGAGTCGGTGACCGCCCTGTCCGCGCTCCAGATCAGCTGCGCCGCAGTTGAGTTGGCGCTGATCGCCCCGCTTGCCGCAGGCGCCCCGCACTGGCCGGGCGGCTCGGCGGCCGCTGCCCTGCTGGTGCTCGGCGCGCTCGGTACGGGCCTGGCGTACCTGCTCAACCTGGGCCTGGTCCGCGTGGCGGGCACCGCCGTCGCCTCCGCCGTCACCTACGTCATGCCGCTGTGGTCCACTGCCCTCGGCGCCGCCTTCCTGGCCGAGCCGGTGGGCTGGAACGCCCTGGCCGGCGGCGCTCTGGTGATCGCCGCGGTCGCCCTGACCCGGCCGCGCAAGGCGCCCGTCGCCGTTCCTCCGCCCCCGAAGGACCGTCAGCCGGTTGGTTAGAGTGGCCGGGTGAACGAGGACCCGCAACCGGTGGCCGTCCGGGCCGTGCTGCGGGCCCGTCCGTTGCGCTTCCCGTTCACCCGCTGGGTGCCGCGCTGCTGGGCGCACCTGCTCTGCGGCGCGCTGCTCGGGCCGCTGCTGCTGGTCGTCCTCGCGGTGCTGCTGGTGCTCGGTGCCGGCCTGTCGGTGGTCGGGCTCGGGCTGCCGCTGCTGCTCGCCCGTGGTGGCCGGCCGCTCCGGCGGCGCCCCCGATTGCCGAGCCCGGCGGCGCGAGAGCCCCGGGCCGAGGCCCGGTGACCGCGGCCTGACGGTCAGTGTTCGGCGGATTACGGCTCGTGCCCGGCGGCCCGGTATCGTGGCGCGTGTGAGGTCGTGGGATGCCGCGGTGGAGCGGGCGCAGGGGCGGTTGGCGGCGGGGGAACGGCTGCGGGCGGCGGTGGAGGGGGAGGAACGGCGGTTCGCGCTGTGGGACTTGGCGTCCCTGGTGGAGGGCGAGCTGGGCGAGGTGGTGGACCCGGACGGGCTGACGCCGCAGGCCGAGCGGGCCTGGCGGGAGCGGCTGGGGGAGAGCGGGCGGGAGTGGCCCGGCGGGGAGCTGTACCGGCGGCGGTACTGGATCCGGGATGACCGGGCGGAGGTCGTCGGCACCGTCGCGGTGGACAACTGGACCAAGGGGCCGAGCCAACTCGCCGTCAGCTCCCTCTACGTCAGGCCCGCGGCGCGCCGTCGTGGGCTGGCCGCCGCCGCGCTGGACGAGGTGTACGCGGCGGCCACCACCGAGGGGTTGCCGGGGTTCCGGCTGGAGGCGCACTGGACCTGGCAGCCGGCGGTCCGGTACTACCTGCGCCGGGGCCTGTGGGTGGTGGGCTGGAAGCGGTCGCTGTCGCTCGCCCGGATGCCCCAACTGCCGTTGCACCGGGTGCGCGAGGAGGCCGGGCGGCTGCTCCTGCTGGTCGCCGACCGGCAGCGCGGCTGGGTGCCGATACTGGCGGCCGGGCAGGAGGGGCGCTGGCTGCGGCTGGACGAGACCGCCGACTACCGGGGCTGCGACGGCTGGGTGCACGAGTACGCGCGGTCGACGCTGGCGCTGTACCTGGCGCTCGCCGGGCGGCCGATGGTGCGCGGGCCGCAGTGGTGGGCGGAGGCGTGGCGCTGGTCGGACGCGGGGGAGCCGGAGGGGCTGGCCTTCAAGATCGAGCAGTTCGAGCAGGCCGCCCGGGGGACGGGCCGCCGGGTGGTGAGCCCGTACCGTCCGGTGCCGGCGCCGGAGGCGACCGCGCAGCTGGCAGACTCGGGGGATGGCTGAGATCGAGATCGACGGCGCGCCCGCCGACCCGGCGCGGCTCGCCGCCCTGGGGCTGCTCAACTACGGGCACTTCACCACCCTGCGCGCCGAGGCGGGCCGGGTCCGGGGTCTGACGCTGCACCTGGACCGGCTGGTCCGGGACTGCCGGACGCTGTTCGGCGCCGAGCTGGACCGGGCGGCGGTCCGGGCGCGGATCCGCGCGGTGCTGCCCGCCGACGGCGGGCCGGTGATCGTCCGGGTCACCGGGTACGACCCCGCTCTCGGCCTGGAACGTCCCGCCGCACCCGCCGCGCCCGCCCTGCTGGTGACCACCCGCCCGGCCGCGACGGCCGAGCCCGGCCCACTGCGGGTGCGGACGACGGTGTACCGGCGGGAGCTGCCCGAGGTGAAGCACGTCGGCCTGTTCGGTCTGGTCCACCACCGCCGGTTGGCCCAACTTGCCGGGTACGACGACGCGTTGCTCACCGATGAGAACGGCCGGGTGACCGAGGGCGCCACCTGGAACGTCGGCTTCCTGGCCGGGGACCGCCTGGTCTGGCCCGAGGGCCCCAGCCTGCCCGGCGTCACCGAGGCGCTGCTGGCCGGTGCGTACGGCGGCACGCAGTCCCGCGAGCCCGTCCACGCCACCCGGCTGGACGAGTTCGACGCGGCCTTCGCCGCCAACGCGGGCGTGGGCGTGCGCCCGCTCGCCGCCGTGGACGGCACCGCCTTCGACCCCGCCCACCCTGTGCTCACCGAACTGCGCGCCGCCTACCAGGGGATCGCCGCCGAGGTTGTGTAGGGGATCAAGATGGAACGCCTGCGTTCCCGGAGCGATCCTGAACGCTGACCTGATGGGAGTCCGGAGCGGCGGGTGCTTCCGCAAATTGTCTCGGGCGCCAGGTAAGGGGTACTGTCTCCCAGTCGCTCGCCAGGGAGCACCGGACACGCATCGGCGCGGACGGTCCCGGGGCGGCCACTCCTCTGAAACACCACTTCCGGTTCGTGCCGGTCGTTTCGCGTTGTCGCGGTGCGGCTCGGTGCTTATTC
>NZ_JBHTTU010000045.1:0-7165 GCF_042794375.1 Kitasatospora sp. NPDC056531
GAGGGAAGGGCCGCTGCTGGGGGGGGAGAGGGGATGTCCAAAAGGGAGGAGCGACCCCCCCCCCCTGCGGGGGCGCCCGACGCGATCCGCGTCGGGCGCCTCGCTTTTTCCTGGGAATCACCTGGGGGAATTCCCCCGATTCACCCGCGGCATGGTCGAACTCATGTTTCACTAACGAATTCCTGAGGAATTTTCGACGAACAAGACGGTAGACCTCGGGTGACATTCCGGCCTGGATGTCGATTCGGCCCCGGACCTTTCGTTATCGGTTCGGCGTTCGTCCCGGTCCACCGCCACGGCCGGGATCCCGTCCCCGGAAGGGCCTCCCGTCATGCCCGTGCTCACCCGGCTCGTCCTGCCGCACGCCGCCCGCGGGGTGCCCGCCGACCGGCCCGCCGTCGACGAGGACGCGGCCTTCGGCCTGCTGCGCGCCGGCTGGCACGGCCGCGGCCTGGAGCTCACCGGCTTCGCCCGCCCGTTGAACCTGGACACCGGCCGCCCCGGCTCGGCCTGGACCTGGCTGACCCTGCGCCACCAGGACGAAGCCCGGCCGCCCGTCCACCTGCGCTCCCGACCCCGCAGGATTCCCGAGGTCACCGACGACAGCGCCCAGCCCGAGTACAACCACGACTGGTCCGGCTTCACCGCCCTCATCGAGCCGCGCCGACTACGCCCCGACGGCCACTGGCTGGTCGGCGACTGGCAGATCGAGGCCACCCTCTTCACCCGCCCCCGCCCCACCCGGCTGCGGCGCCAGTACGGCGCCCTCGCCCCCCACTGGTGCGGCTCCGGCGAATACCCGCCGGCCCGCTGGGTGGACCGCGACGTCCGCCTCCAGCCCTTCTTCGAGGACGACCGGCTGCACCTGCGGCTGGAGCGCCCGGGCGTCCGGATCGACCGCGCCACCCCCACCGCCGACGGCGTCGCACTGGGCGGCACCGCCGACCGCTGCCCCTCCGGCACCGTACTGCGGCTGCGCCACCGGCAGAGCGACGCGGTGCTCGAACAGCCGCTCGCCCGCACCGGCAACACCTTCACCGTCGACCTTCCGTACCGCCCGCTCACCGCCGACGGGCGCGGCCGCGGCCGGCTGGAGCACTGGGACGCCGAACTGCTGCGCCCCGACGGCGCCGCCGTGCAGCTCTGCCTGGACGAGCGCGGCGGCCCGGTGGCAGGCCAGTACCCGCTGCCGGACGCCCCGGACCGGGTGCTCTACCTCAAGCACCTCGCCGACGGCCGGCTCCAGGTCTGCGTCCAGCCGGCGGCCGGCCTGGTCGACCGGATCACCGTCCACTTCGGCGGCTTCGAGCTGGCCGGCCACTGCCCGGACCCGGCCGCCGACCGGCTGGAGCTGGTGCTGCGGCACACCGGCACCGCGGGCGAGGTCCGCACCCGGGTCGAGCCCGAGCCGGGCGGCCGCTTCCGGGTGCGGGTGCCCGCCACCCGCACCGGCGCGGACGGCGCCGTGCTGCCGCTGCGCAAGGGTGTCTGGGAGGCCGCGCTGGAGCCGGCCGACCGCTCCGGCCCGGCCCGCCCGCTGCTCGCCGCCCCCGGCGCGCTGCCCGCGCTGCCCGCCGTCGCCGCGGTCGGCGGCAAGCAGGTGCTGCTGCAGCGCCGCTGGCACGACACCCTGCTGGTGGACTCCACCCCGGTGCTCGACGCCGCCGAGCGCAGCGCCTGGACGCAAGCCCGGCTGCGCACCGAGCACTACCCCGCCGCCCGCCGCGAGCCGCTGCGCGAGGCGGTGCTGTACGACGTGTTCGGCGGCCGCGGCTACGCCGACTCCCCGCGCGCCGTACACGCCGAACTCGCCCGCCGCGGCGCGCCGCTGGAGCACCTGTGGGTGGTCGACGACGCCCAGGCCGAGCTGCCGCCCGGGGTCCGGCCGGTGCGCGTCTGGAGCCCGGAGTGGTACCGCGCGCTGGCCACCTGCCGGTACCTGGTCGGCAACACCCACTTCCCGGACTTCCTGGAGCGCCGCGAGGGCCAGGTCGTGGTGCAGACCTGGCACGGCTCGCTGCTGAAGCGGATCGCCCACGACGTCGACAACCCCTGGCTGGCCGACCACGGCTACCTGGAGGCGCTCGACCGGGAGACCCCCCAGTGGAGCCTGCTGCTCTCCCCCAGCCCGTTCGCCACCCCGATCCTGCGGCGCGCCTTCCGCTACGACGGCGAACTGCTGGAGTCCGGCTACCCGCGCGGCGACGTGCTGGCCCGGGCCGACCCACGCACCGCCGCGGCCGTGCGCCGCCGGCTCGGCGTGCCGGAGGGCAAGCGGATCGTGCTGTACGCGCCGACCTGGCGCGAGGACCAGCGGCGCGGCGACGGCGAGGGCTTCCGGCTCGACCTGCGGCTGGAGCTCGACCGCGCCCGCCGGCTGCTCGGCGAGGACCACGTACTGCTGGTCCGCCCGCACTCGCACGTGCGCGACCCGCTGCCGGGCTCCGGCGACGGCTTCCTGTACGACTGCGGGGACTACCCCGACCCGCAGGAACTGCTGCTGGTCGCGGACGTCCTGGTGACCGACTACTCGTCGATCATGTTCGACTTCGCGATCACCGGCCGCCCGATGTACTTCTTCGCCTACGACCTGGAGCACTACCGCGACACCCTGCGCGGCTTCTACTTCGACTTCGAGCCGAAGGCCCCCGGCCCGCTGGTGCCGACCTCGGCCGAACTGCTCGGCGCGCTGCGCGAACTCGCCGACAGCGGCGCCGACCTGCCGCCCGGGTACGCCGGGCGCTACCGGCGATTCCGGGCCGAGCACTGCGCGCTGGACGACGGCGGCGCGTCCTGCCGGGTGGTCGACCGGATGCTCGAACTCGGCGGTAGCGCACGCTAGTTGCCGCCAGCGGGCCGGTTCAACCGGTTCAATCTGTTCAACCGGCTCAACCGGTCCGCCGGTTCAGGCGAAGGAGTAGCCCCGCCAGGGCCGCCAGACCTCGTCCGCGTCGAAGCGGGAGAGCGAGAAGCCCGGGACCGTGAAGGACGCCCGGAAGCCGCGCGCCTGCTCGAACGCCTGGTCCAGCACGTCGTCCGGCAGTCCGTGCGCGACCGTCACGTGCGGGTGGTACGGGAAGGCCAGCTCACGGGCCAGCGGGCCGGAGCGGACGTCCGCCTCCAGCAGCCGGCACTCCTGCGCGCCCTCCTCGACCCGGACGAAGACCACCGGGGAGACCGGGCGGAAGGTGCCGCCGCCGCGCAGCAGCATCCGGAACGGCCGGTGCGCGGCCGCCACCGCCGCGAGGTGCTCCTCGATCTTCGGCAGCACCTCGGCCGGCACCTCGGTCGGCGGCAGCAGGGTGACGTGCGTCGGTATCGAGCGGGCCTGCGGGTCGCCGTGCCCGGCCCGGGCGTCCTGGATCCGCGTCCCGTACGGGTCCGGGACGCTCACGGACACGCCGATGGTGACGGCCTCCGGGAGGTCGCCACCACCGGGCAGACGGGTTAGGGGAGTCACCGCTTGGCGGCCGGGAGGAAGCCGATCCGGTCGTACACCGTCGCCAGCGTCTCGGAGGCCACCTCACGGGCCTTCTCGGCACCGATCGCCAGCACCCGGTCCAGCTCGGCCGGGTCGTCCAGGAAGGTGCTGGTGCGCTCCTGGAAGGGGGTCACCCACTCGGTGAACAGCTCGGCCAGCTCGGTCTTCAGGGCGCCGTACATCTTGCCCTCGAAGTGCGCGACCAGCTGCTCGACCGACTGGCCGCTGAGCGCGGAGTGGATCCGCAGCAGGTTGGAGACGCCCGGCTTGGCCTCCTCGTCGTAGGAGACCACGGTGCCGGTGTCGGTCACGGCGCTCTTGAACTTCTTGGCGCTGGCCTTGGCCTCGTCCAGCAGGCTGACCAGGCCCTTGGGCGAGGAGGCCGACTTGCTCATCTTGACGGCCGGGTCCTGCAGGTCCTGGATCTTCGCCGTCTCCTTGAGGATGTACGGCTTCGGGATCGTGAAGGTCGGGGAGTAGCGCGAGTTGAAGCGCTCCGCGATGTCGCGGGTGATCTCCACGTGCTGGCGCTGGTCCTCGCCGACCGGGACGGCGTCCGCCTGGTAGAGCAGGATGTCCGCGATCTGCAGGATCGGGTAGGTGAACAGGCCGACGGTGGTGCTGTCGGCGCCGTACCGGGAGGACTTGTCCTTGAACTGGGTCATCCGGGAGGCCTCGCCGAAGCCGGTGAGGCAGTTCATCACCCAGGCGAGCTGCGCGTGCTCGGGTACGTGCGACTGGACGAACAGGGTGCAGTGCTCCGGGTCCAGGCCGGCGCCGAGCAGCTGGGCGGCGGAGATCCGGGTGTTCTGGCGCAGGGTCACCGGGTCCTGCGGGACGGTGATCGCGTGCAGGTCGACGACCATGTAGAAGGCGTCGTTGTCCTTCTGCAGGTCGACCCACTGGCGCACCGCGCCCAGGTAGTTGCCGAGGTGGAACGAGCCGGAGGTGGGCTGGATGCCGGAGAGCACCCGGGGACGGTCCTTGACCGGACCAGTGACCGCTGCGTTGACCATGCGGTCCATTGTTCCAGTTCCACCGGTCGCTCAGGAAACCTCCGCCCCCGGAGGTTCGACCGGTGTGACGGCACTCACCCTCACCCGGGCGATCCGCCGGCCCTCCACCTTGGCCACCGTCAGCAGCACCGCTCCCCCGCCGTCGAGCGGGACGCGGGCCTGGTCGCCGTCCCTGGGCAGCCGGCCGAGCGAGGCGACCAGGCAGCCGGCCACCGTCTCGTACGGGCCCTCGGGCAGGGTGACGCCGGTCTCCTCCGCGAAGTCGCCGAGGTTGAGCAGGCCGTCCAGCTCCATACCGCCGCCGGCCAGCCGACGGGTGGTGGCGGTCTCCGGCCGGTCGTACTCGTCCCGGATCTCGCCGATCACCTCCTCGACCAGGTCCTCCAGGGTGACGATCCCGGCGGTGCCGCCGTACTCGTCCACCACGATGGCCAGGTGGTGGCCCTCCCGGCGCATCTCGCCCATCGCCTCCAGCACCCGCTTGGTACCGGGCAACAGTTTGACCGGGCGCGCCAGGTCGCGGACCTTGACGGCCTGCTCGCCGCGGGCGCCGTACAGGTCGCGGACGTGGACGAAGCCGACCACGGCGTCGGCGCTGCCCTCGACCACCGGGTAGCGCGAGTGCGGCGAGGTCTCGGCCTGGTGCCGTACGGCGGCCAGCGGGCGCTCGGCGTCCAGGAAGGTCACCTCGGTGCGCGGGACCATCACCTCGCGCAGCTGGCGCTCCCCGGCGGCGAACACGTCCGCGATCAACGCCCGTTCGTCGCTGCCCAGTTCGGTGTTGGCCGCGACCAGGCCGCGCAGCTCCTCGGAGCTCATCGAGCCGCGCCCGGCGGTCGGGTCGCCGCCGAGCAGCCGGACCATCAGGTTGGTGGAGTGGCCGAGCAGCCAGATCACCGGGCGCAGCGCCACCGACATCACGTCCACCACGGGGGCGGCGACCACCGCGATGGACTCGGCGCGCTGCAGGCCGATCCGCTTGGGGGTGAGCTCGCCGAGCACCAGCGACACGTAGCTGATCACCAGGGTGAGGCCGACCAGGGCGACCGCGTCGGACATCCCCTCGGACAGGCCCGCCCGGACGAACAGCGGGGCGACCTTGCCGGCCAGCGTGTCCGCGCCGAAGGCGGCGGACAGGAAGCCCATGCAGGTCACGCCGACCTGGACGGCGGCCAGGAAGCGGTTGGGGTCGGCGGCCAGGTGCGCGGCCCGGGCCGAGCGCCGGGTGCCGTGCGCCGCCAACGTCCGGATCTGGCCCTCGCGCAGCGAGATCAGCGAGATCTCGGCGACGTTGAACAGCCCGCCCAGGAGGATGAAGACGAGGACGAGCGCGGCGTCCCCGAAGGTTTCGTTCACAGCGGGCCAGTGTAGGTGGCCGAGGTGTCCCGGGCCCTGAGCCCGGACACGGCGGCGGCCCGCCGCCTCCCGGTCTCGGAAGGGGCGGGCCGCCGGAACAGGCCGTACGGGCCGGGCTCAGATGAGGCCCAGCTCCTGGACCGCGTCGCGCTCCTCGGTCAGCTCGTTGACCGAGGCGTCGATGCGGGCGCGGGAGAAGTCGGAGATCTCCAGGCCCTGGACGATCTCGAACTTGCCGTCCTTGGTGGTGACCGGGAAGGAGGAGATCAGACCGGCCGGGACGCCGTAGGAGCCGTCGGAGACGACACCCATGGAGGTCCAGTCGCCCTCGGCGGTGCCGTTGACCCAGGTGTACACGTGGTCGATGGCGGCGTTGGCGGCCGAGGCGGCCGAGGAGGCGCCGCGGGCCTCGATGATGGCGGCGCCGCGCTTGGCGACGGTCGGGATGAAGTCGTTCTCCAGCCAGGCCTGGTCGCTGCCGGCGGCCTCGAAGGCCGGCTTGCCGGCGACCTCGGCCTGGAAGATGTCCGGGTACTGGGTCGCGGAGTGGTTGCCCCAGATGGTGACGCGCTTGATGTCGGAGACCAGGGCGCCGGTCTTGGCGGACAGCTGGCCGACCGCGCGGTTGTGGTCCAGGCGGGTCATCGCGGTGAAGCGCTCGGCCGGGACGTCCGGGGCGTTGCGCTGGGCGATCAGGGCGTTGGTGTTGGCCGGGTTGCCGACGACCAGGACCTTGATGTCGTCCGCGGCGTGGTCGTTGATGGCCTTGCCCTGCGGGCCGAAGATGCCGCCGTTGGCCTGCAGCAGGTCGCCGCGCTCCATGCCGGCGGTGCGCGGACGGGCGCCGACCAGCAGCGCGACGTTGGCGCCGTCGAAGGCCTCGTTCGGGTTGTCGGTGATGGTGATGTCGCGCAGCAGCGGGAAGGCGCAGTCGACGAGCTCCATGGCGGTGCCCTCGGCGGCCTTGAGGCCCTGCGGGATCTCCAGGAGGCGCAGGTTCACCGGCACGTCGGCGCCGAGCAGGTGGCCCGAGGCGATGCGGAAGAGCAGCGCGTAGCCGATCTGGCCGGCCGCTCCGGTGATGGTGACGTTGACGGGGGTGCGGGTCATTTCTACCTTCTCCAGCAAATCGCCAGGTGCCCCAGGCACACCGGCGCACTGGAGCCGAGGATGATCTCTCGACATCGAGAGACCGGCGTCAGGTTATCGCAAAGGGAAGCGTACGCCGCGTGTGCGGGCGTGGCTGATGCGTCACAACGGGCGCCGCTGATCCGGCCCGGACGCGCCGTGGCCCCGTCCGGGATTCCCGGAC
>NZ_JBHTTU010000045.1:7175-9791 GCF_042794375.1 Kitasatospora sp. NPDC056531
TTCGTAGAGTCCGCGGAACACAACGTCTCCTACTCATCCCCCATCCCTTTGTCCCGCCCCTGCCACGGCCTCCCCGGCCTGTCCAACGCCGCGGAGACGGCTCAGTGCTTGGGCCGACCGATCAGCTGGCCGATGTTGTCGAGCAGCGGGAACTCCAGCCACGGGTTCGGCTGCGCCACCAGGGTCAGCAGCACGATCGAGGCGCCCAGGAAGGTCAGCACGATCACGTCGGTGAAGCGGCTGCGCACCGCCAGCATCCCGACCTCGGGCAGCACCAGCCGCAGCACCGCGCCGAGCAGCACCCCGGCGCCGAGGATCAGCAGCCCGTACTTGAAGCCGTCCTTGAAGTCGGCGAACCAGGTGACCGCGAGGCCGGCGCCGACCACCGACAGGACCAGCGTTATCGGCCACTGCCGCACCGGCAGGGCGTGGTCGCGCCCGAGGGCCGGGGCCGCGCCCTCGGGCGGCATGGTGCCGGTGGTCTTGACCGGCCTGCGCCGGGACCGCGCCGGTCGCGGTTCAGTCATGCTCGTCGTCCCTCGGGGGTCAGATGCCGGCGCGGCGCTCGGCCGCCTCGACGATGTTGTTGAGCAGCATCGCGCGGGTCATCGGGCCCACGCCGCCGGGGTTCGGGGAGATCCAGCCGGCCACCTCGGCCACGCCCGGGTGCACGTCACCGACGATCTTGCCCTCGCTGCGGCTGACGCCCACGTCCAGCACCGCCGCGCCGGGCTTGACGTCCTCCGGCTTGACCAGGTGCGGCACGCCCGCGGCGGCCACGATGATGTCGGCCTTGCGCAGGTGCGCGCCGAGGTCACGGGTACCGGTGTGGCACAGGGTCACGGTGGCGTTCTCGCTGCGGCGGGTCAGCAGCAGGCCGATCGAGCGGCCGACGGTGATGCCGCGGCCGACCACGACCACCTCGGCGCCGTTGATCTCGACGTCGTGGCGGCGCAGCAGCTCGACGATGCCCAGCGGGGTGCACGGCAGCGGGCCGTCGATGCCCAGGGCGAGCCGGCCCAGCGAGGTCGGGTGCAGGCCGTCGGCGTCCTTGTCCGGGTCCATCAGCTCCAGGACCGGGTTCTGGTCCAGGCCCTTGGGCAGCGGCAGCTGGACGATGTAGCCGGTGCAGGCCGGGTCGGCGTTGAGCTCGCGGACGACGTTCTCGACGTCCTCCTGGGTGGCGGTGGCGGGCAGCTCGCGCTGGATCGAGGCGATGCCGACCTCGGCGCAGTCCTTGTGCTTCCCGTTGACGTACCAGCGGCTGCCCGGGTCGTCGCCGACCAGGACGGTGCCGAGGCCGGGCGTGACGCCCTTCGCCTTGAGGGCCGCCACGCGGGCGGCGAGTTCGGACTTGATCGCGGACGCGGTGGCCTTGCCATCGAGAATCTGGGCAGTCATGACCCCATTCTCCCGGATCGCGACCGGGCTCCGTACCCGGGCCGCTCCCGCGACCGGACGGGCACGGAAGGTCCGCCCCGTATTGCGGTTGCGCCACAGTCTTGGCCCGGCACCCGGAACCGGCTGGACACGGTACTGCCGTCCGGATGACGATATGTGGGCATCCCCTGCCGCGGCGCGGCCCGGTGACGGGCCGACGGATCCCGTGGCGGGGGCGTACCCGGGGGAAAGAGCCAGTGATCCGACCACAGCAGACCGAGCGGCCCGACCGCCGCGGCACCGTCCTCACCGCGCCGCGCCCGTCCAGGCCCGTGCTCGCCCGTTCCTCATCACCCTGCTGAGCCGGCCGCGCCCGTCGCCGCAGCCGGGCTGTCACTGCGCTCCGATACCGTCCCGTTCCGTCGTCGACCCGACTCGCCGACCGCAACCGGGTCCTCCGCCGTCCCGTCCCCGCGTCCCGTAACTGCCCGGAGGCATCGATGAGTTACCCGCCCGACCCGAACAACCCGTACGGCCAGCCGCCGGCCGCGCCGGGCTACGGCTACCCGCAGCAGGCCCCGCCGGCCGCGCCGGGCTACGGCTACCCGCAGCAGGCCCCGATGGCCGCGCCGGGCTACGGCTACGCGCCGGCCGTGCCGCAGTCCATGCCGGGCCTGGTGACGACCGCCCGGGTGCTGCTGTTCATCGTCGGCGGCGTGCAGACGATCCTCGCGATCATCTACGTGATCATCGGGGCGGCCGCCAAGGACGCCACCAACACCCTCAAGCACACGACCAGCGACAACCCGTTCACCGCGATGGGCGACGCCGCCGCCGGTGTCCTGATCGTGATCGCCGTCGTGTTCGGGCTGTTCGCCGCGCTCTCCATCACGCTCGGCGCCAAGTTCGGCAAGGGCGGCAACTCCGTCCGGGTGACCACCATCGTGTACGGCTGCTTCGGCGGCCTGGTCGGCCTGCTGATCCTGCTGGGCGCCATCAGCGCCGGCACCGCGGTGGGCCTGGTGATGGCCTTCCTGTGGCTGGCGATCAGCATCATCTGGATCACCGCCATGTGCGTCCGAGACGGCGTCAGCTGGTTCAACCGGCCGCGTTACTGACCGAACGGCACGGACCACGGCGAAGCGGGCCGGCTTCCCCCCCCGCAGCAGAAAAGCAGATTTTTCCTCCCCCCCTCTTCCTTCCTCCCCCCGACTCCACTGGAAGAGTGGCGTGCGC
>NZ_JBHTTU010000045.1:9801-26965 GCF_042794375.1 Kitasatospora sp. NPDC056531
GCAAAGACGAAGGCACAAAAGAGAAAAAAAGAAAAAAAACCAACCCCCCCCTCCCTCCCGACGAAACCCACCTCCCCCCCCCCCCCACTACCGCTCTCGTCCTGCCGACCGACGGCTCAGTGGAAGAAGTGGCGCGCGCCGGTGAAGTACATCGTCACGCCCGCCTTCTCGGCCGCCTCGATGACCTGCTCGTCGCGGATCGAACCGCCCGGCTGGACGATCGCCTTGACGCCGGCGGCGATCAGGATCTCCGGGCCGTCCGGGAACGGGAAGAAGGCGTCCGAGGCCGCGTACGAGCCCTTGGCCCGCTCGCCGGCCCGCTCGACCGCGAGCTTGCAGGAGTCGACCCGGTTGACCTGGCCCATGCCGACGCCGACCGAGGCGCCGTCCTTGGCCAGCAGGATCGCGTTGGACTTGACGGCCCGGCAGGCGCGCCAGGCGAAGGCCAGCTCGGCCAGCTCGGCCGCGGAGAGCGCCTCGCCGGTGGCCAGCGTCCAGTTCGCCGGGTCGTCGCCCTCGGCCTGGACCCGGTCGGCGTCCTGGAGCAGCACGCCGCCGGAGATCGGGCGGACCTCCTGGCGGTTGGCCGGCGCCTCGGGGGCGAGCAGCACCCGCAGGTTCTTCTTGCGGGCCAGCACCTCGACGGCGCCGTCCTCGTAGCCGGGGGCCACGACGACCTCGGTGAAGATCGGGGCGATCTGCTCGGCCAGCTCGACGGTGACCGGGCGGTTGACCGCGATCACGCCGCCGTACGCGGAGACCGGGTCGCACTCGTGCGCCTTGCGGTGCGCCTCGACGACGTCGGCGCCGGTCGCGATGCCGCACGGGTTGGCGTGCTTGATGATCGCGACGGCCGGCTCGGCGTGGTCGTACGCGGCGCGGCGGGCGGCGTCGGTGTCGACGTAGTTGTTGTACGACATCTCCTTGCCGTGCAGCTGCTGGGCGCCGGCCAGGCCGCCGGTGCCGTCGCTGTACAGCGCGGCGCCCTGGTGCGGGTTCTCGCCGTAGCGCAGCACGTTCTGCCGCTCCCAGGTGCCGCCCAGGAACTCGGGGAACCCCGCGGCGGAGCCGCTGATGTTCGCAGTGTCGCTCGGGGCGTAGCCGGCCTCGAACCAGGAGGCGACGGCCACGTCGTAGGCGGCGGTGTGGGCGAACGCGGCACCGGCCAGGCGCTTGCGGGTGGCCAGGTCGAAGCCGCCCTCCCGGACGGCCGTCAGCACGTCGCCGTAGCGGGCCGGGTCGACCACGACGGCCACCGAGGGGTGGTTCTTGGCGGCGGCGCGCACCATGCTCGGGCCGCCGATGTCGATCTGCTCCACGCACTCGTCGGGCGTGGCGCCGGAGGCGACGGTGGCCTTGAACGGGTAGAGGTTCACCACGACCAGGTCGAAGGGCTCGACGCCGAGTTCGGCCAGCTGCGCGCGGTGCGACTCCAGGCGCAGGTCGGCGAGCACGCCGGCGTGCACGCGGGGGTGCAGCGTCTTCACGCGCCCGTCCAGGCACTCCGGGAAGCCGGTCAGCTCGGAGACCTCGGTCACCGGGACACCGGCGGCGGCGATCCGGCCGGCGGTGGAACCGGTGGAGACGATGGCGACCCCGGCGGCGTGCAGGCCCCGGGCCAGCTCCTCCAGACCGGTCTTGTCGTACACGCTGATCAGCGCGCGACGGATCGGACGGATGTTCTCCGAAACGGGGGGCGTGGTGGAGCTGGCACTCATGCTCCCACCTCGCTGCGCTCGGTGGGCGCTGCGCGCCAGGCACCTTCCTCGATGACTCGTTCGCTGCGCTCACTCATGTGCCGGAATCCATACCTTTCGGTCCTCGATGCGGTGACCTTCGCGGGCCAGCCGGCCCACGACGTCGACGAGCAGCTTGCGCTCGACAGTCTTGATGCGCTCGTGCAGCGCGTCGCCGCCATCGGCGTGGTCGGCGTCGACGACCTCGACGACGCCCTGCGCGATGATCGGCCCGGTGTCCACCCCGGCGTCGACCAGGTGGACGGTGCAGCCGGTGACCTTCACCCCGTACGCGAGCGCGTCGGTGACGCCGTGGGCGCCCGGGAAGGAGGGCAGCAGTGCGGGATGGGTGTTGACGATCCGTCCGGCGAAGGCCGCGATGAACTCGGGGCCGAGGATCTTCATGAAGCCGGCCGTGACCACCAGGTCCGGCTGGTGGGCGGCGACGGAGGCGGTCAGCGCGCGGTCCCAGTCGGCGCGGTCCGGGAAGTCCTTCACCCGGTGGACGAAGGTCAGCAGGCCCGCCTTCTCGGCGCGCTCCAAACCGGCGATCCCGTCCCGGTCCGCGCCCACCGCGATGATCTCGGCGCCGTAGGCCGGATCGGCGACGGCGTCGATCAGCGCCTGCAGATTGGTGCCGGAGCCGGAGACCAGCACCACCAGGCGGGCCGGTCCGGGCGTACGGGGCGGGAAGAGCTGAGCGGGGGCGGCGGCCACTGCGCGATTCTCCGTAGGTCGGGCGCCGTCCGCTGGTACATCCACCGGCGGTGGGGCCACTACGAACGGCAGGTCGAGCGAAGGGGAACACCAGGAGAACCCGCCGCGACGCGGGCCCCGGGAACCAATGTGAGCTGCTGACCGTCACCACGATAACGGCTGGTCGGACGGCCTCCGCACCCTCCCCGCGGCGCTACGCGCGTAGTTGAGACGGGGATCTCCTCGGGCCCCGCGCACCGGAGTTGCGCACCCCGCCCCGGCCGGGGCACGGGCCCCCGCCAGGGCCTCGAACGGTTGCGGGATCATTGGGGGCGCGGGAGACCGCTCCGACGCGAGACCCTCCACACGGCCCCCGACCGAGAAGGAATGGCTGAACCGATGAGCAGCGGCGACGACAACGGCGAGCACAACCCCTTCGCGCCGCCGCCGGCGGACGCCCCGGACCAGCCGTGGCAGCCGCGCGGCCCCTGGCCCGGTCAGGGCCCTGAGGGCAACGGCGGCCAGGGCGGCGGCGACCGCCCGCAGCTCCCCCCGCCGTGGGGCCAGGGCCTCGGCGACGGCCGCCCCGGCCAACGCCCGCCCGTCCCGCAGCCGCCCCGGCTCGACCCCACCAACCCGGCCCACCGCCGGGCCCGCAACGCCGCGCTGGCCGGGCCGTTCGCGCTGGTCTGCCTGTTCGCGGAGTTCCACTGGATCGCGCTGCTGGTCGGGCTGCTCGGGATCTACTGGGGGGTCAGCGCGCTGCGGGCCAAGCAGCCGACGGCCGCGACCGGTGGCGCCCCGGCCGGGGCCGTCCCCGGCGCCCCGGCGCCGAACCCGCTCACCCCGGCCGCGCTCGCCGGGATCCTGACCGGTGCGATGACCGTCGCGATGGTCGGCCTGATGGTCGGGCTCGGGGTCTACTACCAGGACTACGCGACCTGCGTCCGGGACTCGCTGACCAACGTCGGCGCGGAGAACTGCGACCGGTACGCCCCGCAGTGGTACGTCGACTTCACCGGGAACGCGGAGTAGCCACCGGGTTCAGCCGGCGGGACCCCGGCCGGACAGCCGCAGCACGAGGACGTACGCACGGGCGCGCAGCCGCAGTGCACTCCGGTGCGCGTGCACCGCGAGCCCGGCGTACGCGCCCGGGGCGGCCGCCGGGGCCCGGCCGGCCGGGGAGGACCGGTCGGCCGACGGGCCGAGCACGCGGTGCCGGACCAAGAGGGCGCCCGGGACGGCGACCAGCGCCAGCCAGCCCGTCGCCGCCAGGCCCGTCCGCCACGGCAGCGGCCCCAACCAGGCCATCCGCTCCCCCGCCAGCGCCCCGCCCGACAGCCAGCCCAGCGCCGCCGCCCCGGCACCGAGCAGCAGCGCGGCCGCCAGCGACGCCGTCACCGTCGCGGCCGCCGGCCAGGGGTCGCCGTCCACCCGCGGGCCCGGCCGGCCGGCCGCCGCACGGCCCAGCAGAACCGCCGGCACCAACCCCGCCAGCAGCGGCAGTGCCAGCGCCGCCAGCCGCCAGCCGCCCGGGCCCTCCTGGGGCAGCAGGGCGAACAGCGGGAACTCCGGCACCGGGCCGAGCTCCGTACCGCCCGGCGACACCAGCGTCCCGGCACCGACCTCGAAGCCCGGGCCCAGCGCGTACGCCGCACCCCACAGCACCGCGTTCGGCAGCAGCACCACCGCGAGCAGCAGCAGCCCGAGCAAGGCGGCGGGCCCGCCCCTGAGCAGCCCCGCCCCGCGGCCGCCGCCGGTCACCGCGTCCAGCACCGCCGCCACCGCCACCAGCACCCCGCCGGCCGCGACCAGCCCCGCCCCGGCCGCGCCGGCCGCCCGCCGTACCGCGGCCGCGCCGCCGGTCAGCCGCCAGCCCGGGGGCAGCCGGTCGAGCAGCGGGTGCACCGCGGTGGGCAGGGGCCGCGCCGAGCGGACGCCCGCGACGGTCGCCAGCCCGGCGAGCAGGCCGACCACCAGGAGGTCCGGCAGCACCCGGCTGCGGAACAGCCCGGCGCCCGCGCAGTGCAGCGCCACCGCGACCGCCACCGCGCAGTAGCCCGTCCAGAGCGCGAACGGGCCGCCCCACCGCGAGCGCAGCCCGCGCCGGGCCGCCACCCCGGCCCCCGCCCGGTACAGCCGCACCACAGCCAAGGCGCCGAGCAGCAGCGGGGTGACGGTCAGTGGGGCACCCCCGTCCCCGCGCAGCACCGGGGCGCCGTGCCCCAGCAGCCAGAGTGCACCCGCCAACCGGGTGGCGCGCGCCGCGCCCGAGTCGGCGTACGGTGTCGCGACCCAGAGACCGAGCACCGGTACCGTGACCACCGCCAGGCCGACCAACGCAGTCCGCACCCCCGCCAACAGGTCGGCCAGCACGGGGCGTCCGCCCAATTCGCCAGACGCTTCCAGGATCGGACGGCCCATCAGCTGTGTCATGGGCCTCATGCTGCCAAGGCGACTCGCCATGCTCCGTGAAGCGGCAAACCGCCGCCGTGTCCCAGATTATTGGCTTATGCGCCTTTTCAGACCCTGCCCCCAAGCCGTCGGCGCCCCGGCCCGGAGCGTCTGATGACCACGCCACCCACCCACGCCACCGACCCGCCGCGGAAGCTGACACCCGGTGAGTCCCAGGTCCTCGCCCACCTCGCCGCCGGGCACGACCTCCAGCACACCGCCGCCGCCCTCGGGGTCACCCCCACCACCGCGCGCAACCTCCTGCACCGCGCCCTGCGGAAGCTCGGCTGCCCCACCGAGGCCGCCGCCATCGCCCTCATCGGAACCGCACCCCCCGTCCGCCCGGACCGGCTCCCCCCGACCCCGCACACCAGCACGCGAGCGGCCCCCACGGCCTCGGGAGAACACGGCGGCATGACGACCACCCCGACCGCGACCCGGCACCCGGCACCCGGCGTACCCGACCGGTGCGACCAGCAGCACCGCTCCCCCGTCGTCGGCACCGAGCGCGGACCCGAGCACCGCGGGGCCCCCGGCCGGACCGGGACCGACGCCCCGACCCCGCGGCAGCACCCACCCACCGCACCCGCCGATGCCCGGAAGCGCGGCGGCGCGGCCACCGGCCCGAGCGCGAGCGCGGAGCGGCAGACCGTCCCGCAGCAGGACGCGCCCTCGCCCGCCGACCGCAGGGAGCGCATCGACATGGCCCTCACCGAAGCCGGGAGCCGGCGGGACCTCTCGGACGAACCCGTGGCGAGCTTCGCCGATCTCTACGAGGAGGCGCACACCCGGCTGGTGCAGCAGGTGTTCCTGCTGACCGCGTGCCGGCACCGGGCGGTGCACTGTGTGCGGCGGGCGTTCGGGGAGGCGCGGCGGGGGTGGGCCGAGGTGGTCGGGTCGGGGGATCCGGAGGGTTGGGTACGGGTGCGGGCGTGCGAGTTGGCGTTGTCGCCGTGGCACCGGGGCGGGCCGTGGCGGGCGCACGCGTGGACGCTGCCGCATCGGCGGATCAGGGTGCGGCCGGCGGACGAGGCGCAGGCGGTGCTGCCTGACCAGGACCGGCTGACCGATCGGGACAGGGCGCTGCTGAAGGCCCTGCGCCGGTTGTCGCGGCCGCAGCGGCGGGCGCTGGTGCTCCACGACGGGCTGGGGCTGCCGGCGGCGGCGATCGCGGTGGAGGCGGAGTCGACCCGGGCGGCGGCCGAGGGGCGGGTGTGGGCGGCGCGGGCGGCGCTGGCGCAGTGGGTGCCCGAGCTGGTGGGGCCGGATCCGGCGGCGCCGGGGTTCGCGGACGGGCTGAGCGGGCTGCTGCACCGGGCGGCGGTGCGGGGGTGCCCGGAGCCGCACCGCTCGCCGGTGCCGGTGCTGCGGGCCCGGCACCGGGTGTGGACGGCGAGCCGGACGGGCGCGGCGGCGCTGCTGACCCTGGCGGTGGGCGGGGCGACGCTGGCGACCCTGGCGGGGCTGCGCCCGGCGGCGCTGTTCGAGTCGGATGACCCGCCGGCCCCCACGCTGTGCGTGCCGGCCCCGAATGCGAAGGTGGCGCCGCCGGGTGTGCCGCTGCTGCCGGGCGGGGCGCCGAACGGCATCGCCAGCCTGTGGTGCAGCCCGGCGCCGGGCCTGGCGGCGGTGGTGGTGGATCCGCAGTCGCGGGCGGTGGCGGGCTGGGAGCTGCCGGCCTCGGCGGAGGTCCAGGCGCCGCCCCCGCGGCAGGGGCCGGCGGCGTGCCCGCTGTGGTCCCCGCTGCCCTGCACGACGGGCCCGAAGCGCTGAGGCGCCGAAACGGCGAGCGCCCCCGCCCGGGAAGGGCGGGGGCGCTCACCGCGCAAGGGACCGACGTCAGCCGGCGATGATCTCGCGGGCCAGACGGGCGGTCTCGGACGGCGTCTTGCCGACCTTGACACCGGCGGCCTCGAGGGCCTCCTTCTTCGCCTGGGCGGTGCCCGAGGAGCCGGAGACGATGGCGCCGGCGTGGCCCATGGTCTTGCCCTCGGGGGCGGTGAAGCCCGCGACGTAGCCGACGACCGGCTTGGTGACGTGCTCGGCGATGTAGGCCGCGGCACGCTCCTCGGCGTCGCCACCGATCTCACCGATCATGACGATGATCTCGGTCTCCGGGTCCTCCTGGAACGCCTTGAGGGCGTCGATGTGGGTGGTGCCGATGACCGGGTCACCGCCGATGCCCACGGCCGAGGAGAAGCCGATGTCACGCAGCTCGTACATGAGCTGGTAGGTCAGGGTGCCGGACTTCGAGACCAGGCCGATCTTGCCGGAGCTGGTGATGTCGGCCGGGATGATGCCGGCGTTCGACTGTCCGGGGCTGATCAGGCCGGGGCAGTTCGGGCCGATGACCCGGGTCTTGTTGCCCTTCGAACCGGCGTACGCCCAGAAGGCGGCGGTGTCGTGCACCGGGACGCCCTCGGTGATGACGACGGCCAGGCCGATCTCGGCGTCGATGGCCTCGACGACGGCGTCCTTGGTGAACTTCGGCGGCACGAAGATGACGGTGACGTCGGCGCCGGTCTTCTCCATCGCCTCGGCGACGGAGCCGAAGACGGGCACCTCGGTGCCGTCGACGTCGACCGTGGTGCCGGCCTTGCGCGGGTTGACACCGCCGACGATCTGGGTGCCGGAGGCGAGCATGCGGCGGGTGTGCTTCATGCCCTCGGAGCCGGTCATGCCCTGGACGATGACCTTGCTGTCCTTGGTAAGGAAGATAGCCATGGTGTTAAGTCCCCTTCCTTACTTGTTGGCCAGCTCGGCGGCGCGGTCAGCGGCGCCGTCCATGGTGTCCACGCGCTGGACCAGCGGGTGGTTGGCGTCGTCGAGGATCTTGCGACCCAGCTCCGCGTTGTTGCCGTCCAGACGGACGACCAGCGGCTTGGTGACGTTCTCGCCCTTGCTCGCGAGGAGCTCCAGGGCCTGCACGATGCCGTTGGCGACCGCGTCGCACGCGGTGATGCCGCCGAAGACGTTGACGAAGACCGACTTGACGTCGGGGTCGCCCAGGATGATCTCCAGGCCGTTCGCCATGACCTCGGCGGACGCGCCGCCACCGATGTCGAGGAAGTTGGCGGGCTTGACGCCGCCGTGCTTCTCACCGGCGTAGGCGACCACGTCGAGGGTGCTCATGACGAGGCCCGCGCCGTTGCCGATGATGCCGACCTGGCCGTCGAGCTTGACGTAGTTCAGGCCCTTGGCCTTGGCTGCGGCCTCCAGCGGGTTGGCCGCGGCCTTGTCCTCCAGGGCCTCGTGCTCGGGCTGGCGGAAGTCGGCGTTCTCGTCCAGGGAGACCTTGCCGTCGAGCGCGATGATCTTGCCGTCGCCGGACTTGATCAGCGGGTTGACCTCGACGAGGAGGGCGTCCTCGGCGATGAAGACCTTCCACAGCTTCTGCAGGACATCGGCGACCTGGTCGGCGACCTCGGCCGGGAACTTCGCCGCGGCGACGATCTCGGCGGCCTTCTCCGGGGTGCAGCCCTCGTTGGCGTCGACCGGGATCTTGGCGAGCGCGTCGGGGTTCTCCTCGGCGACGACCTCGATCTCCACGCCGCCCTCGACGCTGGCCATGGCCAGGAAGGTGCGGTTGGTGCGGTCCAGCAGGAACGAGACGTAGTACTCGTCCTTGATGTCCGCGGTCTGGGCCAGCATCACCTTGTGCACGGTGTGGCCCTTGATGTCCATACCGAGGATCGCCTCGGCCTTGGCGACGGCGTCGGCCGGGTCGGCGGCGAGCTTGACGCCACCGGCCTTGCCGCGGCCGCCCACCTTCACCTGAGCCTTGACGACGGCGCGGCCGCCGAAGCGCTCCGCGATGGCGGCAGCGTCTGCGGCGGTCTCGATGACATCGCCGTCAAGCACGGGCACGCCGTGCTTGGCGAAGAGGTCCCTCGCCTGGTACTCGAACAGGTCCACGTGTTTGTCCTTGTTCGTGGTCGCGGATTGTGTCTCTACGAGCGTGCCACGGCAGGATCTTCGCTGCGGGTCGTCGGGGCGGTGCGGGTACGCAGAGGTACGGCCTTGCGGCCCACACAGCCACGGGCGCACACGTCAATCAACACGCGCGTCACGTCCGTCTGGCAGGTTATCCCCGTGGGACGGGCGTGTTCCGCCCGGGGCCTGTCCGGCTTGGGTGAGAACCGTCACAGATCAGCCGGGACGCCCGGTCCACCGATCGGATGGGTTCACCCACCCGGGTGAGGCGCTCACACCCCCTGGTCCGACCCCTTCATCAGGTGCCGCGGGATCGGACGCTTCTCGATCGCCGCCGCCATGATCTCGGGGAAGGCGTCCGGGGTGCACGCGAAGGCCGGGGCGCCCAGCGCGGCCAGCGCGGCGGCATGGGCGTGGTCGTAGGCCGGCGCACCTTCGTCGGAGAGCGCGAGCAGGGCGATGAACTGGACGCCGGCCGCCTTCATCGCGGCGACCCGCCGCAGCATGCCGTCCCGGATGCCGCCCTCGTACAGGTCGCTGATCAGCACCACGACGGTCTCGGACGGTCGGGTGATCTTCGACTGGCAGTAGGCGAGCGCGCGGTTGATGTCGGTGCCGCCGCCGAGCTGGGTGGCGAACAGCACGTCCACCGGGTCGGTGAGCTGCTCGGTGAGGTCGACCACCGAGGTGTCGAAGACGACCAGCCGGGTGTCCAGGGTGCGCATCGAGGCGAGCACCGCGCCGAAGACCGCCGAGTGGACGACCGAGGGCGCCATCGAGCCGGACTGGTCGATGCAGAGGATGACGTCCTTCTTCACCGCGCGCTGGGCCCGGGCGTAGCCGACCAGCCGCTCGGGCACGACGGTGCCGTGCTCGGGCAGGTAGTTCTTCAGGTTGGCCCGGATCGTCCGGTCCCAGTCGATGTCCCGGTGGCGCGGCCGGTTCACCCGGGCGCTGCGGTCGAGGGCGCCGCCCAGGGTGGCCCTGGTCCGGTCGGCGAGTCGGCGCTCCAGGTCGGCGACCACCTTGCCGACCACGGCCCTGGCACTCTCCCGGGTGGTCTCGGGCAGCGCGTGCTTGAGCGACAGCAGGGTGCCGACCAGGTGCACGTCCGGCTCGACGGCCTCCAGCATCTCCGGCTCCAGCAGCAGCCGGTCCAAGCCGAGTCGGGTGATCGCGTCCTGCTGCATCAGCTGGACGACGGTGGACGGGAAGTACTCGCGGATGTCGCCGAGCCAGCGGGCCACCTGCGGGGCCGAGCCGCCGAGCCCGGCGCTGCGGCGCCCGCCGCGCGGGGGCCCGCCGGCCTCATCGGGGCTGCCCCGGTAGAGCGCGGCCAAGGCGCCGTCCATCGCGGCGTCGCGGCCGCGCAGGGTGCAGCCGGTGCCGTCGGCCTCGCCGCCGAGCACCAGGCGCCAGCGGCGCAGCCGTTCGTCGGTCGTGGTCGCCATCGGGTCCTCCTCCTTCGGTCAGGTGTTGCGGCGGTCAGGTGTTGCGGCCGGCGGCCTGCCGCGGGATCTTCGGGCGGACGCCGAGCAGCAGGGCCAGCACCGGGACGGCGGCGTCGGCGCGGTCCCGGTCGAGTTCGCCGGCCGTCTCGGGTGCCGGCGGGGCCACGCCGAGCGGGCCGGCCGCGACCCGGCCGCCGATGGTGGTGCGCACGCCCGCCTCCAGCCCGGCGAAGGTGCGGCGCAGCAGCGGCAGGACGTCGGTGAAGACCTCGGCGCCGACGCCGGTGAGCCACTCGTCCAGCAGCGCGAGCAGCCGGGGGTCGTGCAGCAGCAGGGCGCCGCCGCCGGTGAGGAAGCCCTCGACCCAGCCGGCTGCGTCCCCCGGGGCGCTGGCGACGGACAGCACCAGCCGCAGCCGTCGGCCGGCCTCCTCGGAGTCCAGCCGGCCGTCGTCCAGCAGCAGCCGGACGGCGCGGCCGCGCAGCAGGCCGGGGGCGCCGGTGGCCGGTCCGCCGGCGGGCTCGCGGCGGGCGAGCGAGTGCAGGGCGGCGGCCCAGCGGTCGGCCAGGCCGTCGGTGTCCGGGGAGGCTCCCCGGGCGGCTTGTCCGGAGGCATCCGGGTCGAGCAGGGCGATCGCGCCGTGCACCTCGTCGATCCGGGCGCGCATCGCCGCCGCGCTCGCCGTGTCCAGGCCGACGCAGGCGGGCGGCAGTCCGACGCAGACCCGCTCGGCCAGGCCCGCCGCGGCCCCGGCGAGCGCGCCGTGGTCGGTGCCGCGCACATCGCCGTAGCGCAGCGCGCGGACCAGCGCGGGCAGCGCGCCCGCCAGGTGCGCGACGTCGGTGTCCAGGGCGGCGCAGTCGGCGAGCACCCGCATCACGGCGGGCAGCGCGCCGGACAGCCCGGCCAGCAGACAGGCCTCCACCAGGCCGGTCAGCTCGGCGAGTTCGACGGCGGCCCGGGCGGTGCCGACCGCCTTGTTGACGGCGGCCTCCTCCACCGTGGTGCCCCACTGGGCGGCCTCGGCGATCCGGACCGCGAACTCGGGCTGCCAGCACAGCCGCCAGCTCTCCCGGAACGTCCCGGTGGAGTTGACCGAGGAGCGGGCCGGCACGCCCCACTCGACGCCCAGCAGCCGCAGCCGGTGCAGCAGCCGGGAGCGGGCCGCGTCGGTGTCCTTGCGCAGGTCCAGGTCGAGCTCCCGGGGCGCGGCCGCGGGCTTGAGCCGCAGCGAGCGCTGCAGTCGGGCGAGGTCGCGCTGCAGCGGCACCGCCGGTGCGGCGTCCGGGACTTCGCCGAGCTCGTCGCCGACCACCAGGCGGTCCCGGACGAGTTCCAGGGCGACGTCCGAGCCCTCGCAGAGCACCGCGCGGACGGCGTCCAGGGTCTCGGTCAGCCCGGCGAGCGGGCGGCCGCGCAGTACCGCGAGGGTCTCGGCGAGCCGGACCGCCTCGATGACGTGGGCGGAGGAGACCGGGTGGTCCTCGGCGCGCAGCAGCTCGGCGGCCCGGGTGAGCCAGCGCGGGACCGGGTCGCCCTCGGTGGTGAACAGGTGGTGGTACCAGCCGGGCGACTGGATGCCCGCGCCGTAGCCGGTGGCCAGGGAGAGCCGGCGGTGCGTCCACGGGATCCAGGTGATGTCCGCCTTCACCTTCTTCGGCAGTTCGGCGAGCAGCGCCCGGTCGTGGGCGACGGTGGGCATCGTCGCCAGCGCGGGGACGTGGAAGGCCCCGCACACCACGGCGATCCGGCGGTGTCCGGCGCGGCGGGCGGCGCGGATCTGCTGGCGCATGTACGCCTCGCGCAGTCCGTCCCGCCGGGACTCACCGAGGCCCTCGGCGCGCAGCGCGGCCATCGCCTCGGCGACGGCGGCGAAGGGCGCCAGCGCGTCGGCGGCGGGGGCGCGGTGCTCGACCACGTCCTCCCACCAGCGCTCCGGGTCGTCGTGACCGGCGGCCTCGGCGAGCAGCGCCAGCGGATCGGCGGGCAGCTCGTCGGGGCAGTCCCCGTCGGCGGAGTCCCCGTCGGCGGAGTCGGCGGAGTCGGCGGGCGCGAAGCCGTACCCGGCGGGCAGGTCGATGAAGCGGACCGGCAGGTCGTGGTCCACGGCGTGGCGGATCGCCACCCACTCCGGGGAGAACTCGGCGTACGGCCAGAACGCGGCCCTCGCCGGGTCGTCCACCGCATGGGCGAGCAGGGCGACCGGCGGCACCAGGTCCTTCTCGGCGGCGAGGTGGACGACGGCGTCGGCCTCCGCCGGGCCCTCGATCAGCACCGCGTCCGGCTGCCACTGCGTCAGCGCGGCGGCCACCGCCCGGGCCGAGCCGGGCCCGTGGTGCCGGATGCCCAGCAGGGCGACCTCGGTGTCCTTCATACGGCCACCTCGCGGGCGGCGCGGTAGAAGTCCTTCCAGCCGTCGCGCTCGCGCACCACCCCTTCGACGTACTCGTGCCAGACCGCCCGGTCCGCCACCGGGTCGCGGACGACCGCGCCGAGGATGCCGGCCGTCACGTCCCCGGCGCGCAGCACGCCGTCGCCGAAGTGGGTGGCCAGGGCCAGGCCGTTGGTCACCACCGAGATCGCCTCGGCGGTGGAGAGGGTGCCGCTCGGGGTCTTGACCTTCGTCCGGCCGTCCACGGTCAGGCCTGCCCGCAGCTCGCGGAAGACCGTCACCACGCGCCTGATCTCCTCGGCACCGCCGGGCAGTTCGGGCAGGTCGAGGGAGCGGCCGAGCTGGTTCACCCGGCGGGTGACGATGTCGACCTCCTCGTCCAGCGAGCCCGGCAGCGGCAGCACCACGGTGTTGAAGCGGCGGCGCAGCGCGCTGGACAGCTCGTTGACGCCCCGGTCGCGGTCGTTGGCGGTGGCTATCACGTTGAAGCCGCGCACGGCCTGGGTCTCGCTGCCCAACTCCGGTACCGGCAGCGTCTTCTCGGACAGGATGGTGATCAGACTGTCCTGCACGTCGGCCGGGATGCGGGTGAGCTCCTCGATCCGGGCCAGCTTGCCGTCCGCCATCGCCCGCATCAGCGGCGAGGGCACCAGGGCGTCCCGGCTGGGACCGTGGGTGAGCAGCTGGGCGTAGTTCCAGCCGTACCGGACGGCCTCCTCGGGGGTGCCGGCGGTGCCCTGCACCAGCAGTGTGGAGTCGCCGCTGATCGCGGCCGCCAGGTGCTCGGACACCCAGGTCTTCGCGGTGCCGGGCACGCCGAGCAGCAGCAGCGCCCGGTCCGTCGCCAGGGTGGTGACGGCGACCTCGACGACGCGGCGCGGGCCGATGTACTTGGGGGTGATCGCGGTGCCGTCGGGCAGCTCGCCGCCGAGCAGGTACGTCGCCACGGCCCACGGCGAGAGCTTCCAACGCTCGGGGCGCGGACGGTCGTCCTGCGCGGCCAGCGCGGCCAGTTCGCCGGCGAAGGCGTCCTCGGCGTGCTGCCGCAGAACGTCGGTCATGGGGGCTCCTTCGGGTCGGCCGCCGGGCACACGGATGCCCGGGCGGCAGGGTGATCGGGGGGAGCCAGGTCGGCGTCCCGGCCTGTGGGAACCACCTTGCAACGTGCCACTGACAACGGCCGGCCCGGTCCGGACGGGCAGTCAGCCGCTGTCAGTGCCCCCGCCTACCGTCGGTCGCATGGAGGAACGCTGGAGCACCGAACACGTCCTGTCCCTGGCGCCTGACGCCGCGTCGCAGAAGGCCGCGGGCAAGCTGTCCTCGCCCACGCCCTGGTCCGGGACGGGCACCGACGGCGCCGCACTCTGGGGCGAGTGCCGGGGCAGCGGCCGCACGCCGTACCGCACCGTGATCGAACTGGCCACGCCCGCCTACCAGTGCAGCTGCCCCAGCCGGAAGTTCCCGTGCAAGCACGCACTCGGGCTTCTCCTGCTGTGGAGCGGCACCCCCGAGGCCGTGCCGGCCGGCGAACCCGCCGACTGGGCGGCCGACTGGCTCAAGGCCCGTCAGGGGCGCGCCGAGAAGCGCGCGGCGCCCCCGGCCGACCCGGAGGCCGCCCGCCGCCGGGCCGAACGGCGTGGCGCGCGGGTCGCGGCCGGCGCGGCCGAGCTGCGGCTACGGCTGGCCGACCGGATCCGGCACGGCCTCGCCGACCAGTCCACGGCCGGGCCCTGGGAGGAGGTAGCGGCCCGGATGGTCGACGCCCAGGCCTCCGGACTGGCCACCCGCGTACGGGAGTTGGACACCCTGCCGGAGGAGCGGCTGCTGGAGGAGTACGCGATGCTCCACCTGCTGGCCACCGCCGCCACCCGGGTCGACGAGCTGCCGCCCGAGCTGGCCGCCACCGTCCGCGCCCGGGTCGGCTACACCCTGGACGCCGCCGAGGTGCTGGCCGGGCCCACCGTCCGGGACCGCTGGCTGGTGCTCGGCAGCCGCGACACGACCGACGAGCGGCTCACCACCCGCCGGCTCTGGCTGCGCGGCGCCAAGACCGGCCGCCCCGCCCTGCTGCTCGCCTTCGGCCGCCCCGGCCAGGCCCCCGAACTCGCCCTGCCCACCGGCCACCTGCTGGAGGCCGAACTCGCCTACCACCCCGGCGCCCGCCCGCTGCGCGCCGCGCTCGGCACCCGCTACGGCGCCCCCGAGCCCGGCCCGGCCGAAGCGCCCGCCGGGCTCACCGTCGCCGAGGCGGTCGCCGGGTACGGCACCACGGTGGCCGACGACCCGTGGCTGGACAGCTGGCCGACCGTGCTCGCCGGGGTCGTCCCGGTCCGCACCCCGGACGGCTGGCACCTGACGGACGGCCACCACACCGTGCCCGTCCGCCCCTCGGCCGTCCCGGAGGCGGCGCTGTGGCGGCTGGCCGCGGTCTCCACCGGCCGCCCGCTGACCGTCTTCGGCGAGTACGGCCACCAGGGCTTCGCCCCGGTCACGGCCTGGACCGCCGAGCACCGCCCGGTCGGCCTCACTTCGGCCTGAAGGCGTGTCTTGCGGATCCTTGCCGGGTCCGCGACGCTCCCCCAGCCTTCGGCCGGGAGGTACCCCCAGGGCACAAGCGCACCTCGCCGCGTTGTCGTCGGTCGCCAATGTCCCCCAACCTTCGGCCGGGAGGTGCCCCCACCGCAGTGGCTCCCTCCTCCGCCTTGCGATGCACGCACCCCAACGCCGCGACCTGATCCGACAGAACCCACAAGACACGCCCAGGAGCACCGACGATGACGATCACCCAGGACCCGTGGGAGCCCCTGCGGACCAGCGCCCTGCTCGGCACCGACCGGCGCCCGCTCCCGGCCACCGCCCTGCCGCTAGCCGACACCGTGGACCGGTCCGACCCGGCCACCGCCCTGCTGGAGCTGGCCGCGCTGGCCACCGTCCGCCGCCGGGCCGGCGCCCTGCCCGTACCGGCCGCCGAGCCACCGGGGCCACCCGCGCCCGAGGACCTTCGCCCGGAGATGCCCGAGGCCGCCGCCCGTCGGCTGGCCGTCCTGCTCGCCGGGCGTGCCGGCGGCAACGGCGGCGGCACCCTGGCCAACCTGGCCGAGCTGCTGCCGCAGTGGCTCACCACCGCCCGGCTCGAGGGCCTGCGCCCGCCCGCCGCGCTGGTACCCGGGCTGCTCGACGCCGCCCGCGCACGCAGCGAACTGCGCGGCGACGCCGTCGCGTTGGCCGGTCCGCTGGGCCGCTGGCTGGCCTCGCACAACCCGGACTGGCGGTTCGTGCTGCGCACCGCCGCCCCAGAGCCGGACCGGCAGCCGGACGACCCGACCGACCACCGGCTGTGGCACGAGGGCCTGTTCGCCGAGCGGGTCACCCACCTCACCCTGCTGCGCCGCCGGGACCCGGCCGCCGGGCTGGAACTGCTGCGGAGCACCTGGTCCACCGAGCGCGCCGAGGACCGGCTGCTCTTCCTGGACGCCCTGCAGGACGGCCTCTCCCCCGCCGACGAACCGTTCCTGGAGGCCGCGCTGGGCGACCGCAGCAAGAACGTCCGGGCCACCGCCGCCGAGCTGCTCTCCACGCTGCCCGGCTCCGCGCTCGCGCTGCGGATGGCCGAGCGCGCGCAGGCCGCCGTCCGCCTCGCTGAGAGCGGCACCCACCTGCTGGTCACCCCGCCCGCCGAGTGCGACGAACGGATGCAGCGCGACGGGATCGCGCCCAAGTCCCCCACCGGGCGCGGCGAACGGGCCTGGTGGTTCGGCGAGGTGGTGGCCGCCGCGCCGCTCGCGACCTGGTCGCGGAGCACCGGCCTGACGCCCGAGCAGCTGCTCGCCCTGCGGGTCGGCGACAGCGTGGACGCGACCAGCAGCAGCTGGGCCGACGACCTGCGCGAGGCCTGGGCCCGCGCCGCCGTCCGCCAGCACGACGCCGAATGGGCCCGGGCGCTGCTCGGCCCGGCCCCCGTACCGCCCGCCCGCGGCGCCGGACGGGCCCGCGCCGCGCGGGTCACCGGGGCCCCGGCCAAACTGCTGGCCGTCCTCCCGCCCGAGGAGCGGGCCGCCTGGACGGCCGCTTTCATCGAGGTGCACGGCCTGGGAGAGGCCTTCCAGCTGCTCGGCGCCTGCGCCACCCCGTGGACACCGCCGTTGTCCACCGCCGTGGTGACGGCGCTGGCCCGGGCCGCCGCATCCGGCGCGTACCCGTGGAGCCACAGCGGGGTGCTCGGGATGACGGAGCGCGCGCTCGCCCCCGAGACGGCCGCCGCGGTGGAGGAGCTGGCCGCCGGGGCCGCCCCGGACTCCGCCTGGTCGGAGACCTTCGCCCGGCTGGCCGGGACGCTGCGCTTCCGGGCGTCGATGCTGAACGAGCTGAAGCCGGCCGAACCGGCACCCTGAGCCGCGCGCCCCGACTCGCGTCCTGAGCACGGCGGAGGGGGGGGGGGGGGGGGAAGAGGAGAGATCAAACCGCGTGGTGAGGGGCGGGGGGGGGGGGGGCGGTGGGGGTAC
>NZ_JBHTTU010000045.1:26975-52851 GCF_042794375.1 Kitasatospora sp. NPDC056531
TGCAGAATAGAAACATCCCCAATCCCCCCCCTGGACCTCCCTCCCCCCTTTTGCTCCGGGGGCCGTGGGGGGTGTTTGTTTTTTGTGCCCCCCCCCCCCCCCTCCGCCGTGCCGAAGTTCAGCTGGCGGTGCGCAGGTTGGCCTCGACCCAGGCCACCACGTCCCGGGTGGGCGTGCCCGGGGTGAAGATGTCCGCGACGCCCATCGCCTTGAGCTCGGCGATGTCCTCGTCCGGGATGATCCCGCCGCAGAAGACCTTGATGTCCTCCGCGCCGCGCTCCTTCAACAGCTCCAGCACCCGCGCGCACAGCGTCATGTGGGCGCCGGAGAGGATCGACAGTCCGATGCCGTCCGCGTCCTCCTGGATCGCGGTGTCGACCACCTGCTCGGGCGTCTGGTGCAGCCCGGTGTAGATGACCTCCATACCGGCGTCGCGCAGGGCGCGCGCAATGACCTTGGCGCCACGGTCGTGACCGTCGAGCCCAGGCTTGGCGACCACCACACGGATCGGCCCCGACACACTCATCACTGCCTCCTGGACCTCGTCGTCCACTATCCGACCGGACCTTGTGGGCCCACGGGTGCGGTTAACGCTCGATAACCAACCAACCTGAGGGGAGATTAGCGCCACCCGGCCCGGTTGGCCGCGCCACCTCCCAAGAGGAGGGCAAAGTCACAGCCCCAGGCCTTGCTACCGGTGGGTATACCCGTCCTCGGACCCTCCGTACAGACACGGCACGCCCCTCTGTCGACCTCTTGACAACCGGAGGTTTTTCCGGGGCGTCGGCCTTGCGGCTACAGTCACGGCTGTTTTCCCTCTCGCTCGACGACGCGCCCGAGGCCCACCGAGGAGGCAGCCCCCGATGGCTCCCGAAGCAGCCGCCCGCCCGACCCGTGCGGAGCTGCGCCTCGCCGCCCGCGAGCAGTCCCGCTCCCAGCGCCGCGGCGCCGCCAAGGCGGCCACCCGGGCCGCGCTGTTCCGGGTCGCGGTCCCCTCGGTCGCCGCGCTCGGGGTCGCCGGGGCCGCGGCCGTCACGGTGGTCCAGGCGCAGCCCGACCGGGTGCCGCCGCAGGCGACGGCCGCCGACGCCCCGGAAACCACCGCCGCCCGGCAGAGCGCGCAACAGTCGGTCGCCTCCGGCGACCAGACCCAGGCCTCGCGCGGCGACGCCCGTCAGCCGCTGGCCGGCGCCCAGCCCACCGACACCCCAACGGCCCAACCCACCGCCGATCCGGTCAAGCCCAAGGTGGTCATGCCGGTCGCCCAGCACGGCCTCGGCGAGCTGTTCGGCGCGGCCGGCACCCACTGGGCCAACCGGCACACCGGCATCGACTTCCCGGTGGACGGCGGCTCCGAGGTCTACGCCGTCACCGACGGCACGATCCGGACGCAGTGGAACCCGTTCTACGGCTACATGTCGATCCTGAAGATGCCCGACGGCACCGAGGCCTGGTTCTGCCACCTGCGCGCCTACAAGGTGCGCAAGGGCCCGGTGAAGCAGGGCGACGTGATCGCCTTCGTCGGCAGCAGCGGGAACAGCACCGGGCCGCACCTGCACTTCGAGATCCGGCCGCCGGGCAGCGGGCCGGTCGACCCGCTGCCCTGGTTCCTCTCGAACGGGCTCGATCCGCGCTAGCGGTTCAGACCTTCGCCACGCGATTCAGAGCTTCTCGACGGGCGCGTAGCGCAGCAGCAGCTGCTTGCGCCCCTCGGTGCCGAAGTCGACCGTGGCCTGTGCCCGGTCGCCGACGCCGGTGACGCCCACCACCGTGCCCAGCCCGAAGGTGTCGTGGGTGACCCGGTCGCCGACCGCGAGCGAGACGGCCTCGCGCTCCACCGCCCTTCCGGAGCGCCGCGCCGACTGGCCCCAGCCCGCCTTGGGCGAGGCGGCCGTCGACGAGGAGCGCGAACTCCCGGCCCCGGAGGAGGACTTGCCCCAGGACGAACCCGACGAGAAACCGCGCTGGACCGGCGCCTGCGCCGCCCCCGTCCGCTTCCACTCGACCAGCGTCTCCGGGATCTCCTCCAGGAACCGCGAGGCCGGGTTGTAGGCCGGCTGCCCCCACGCGCTGCGCAGCACCGAGCGGGTCAGGTAGAGCCGCTCCCGGGCGCGGGTGAGCCCCACGTACGCGAGCCGGCGCTCCTCCTCCAACTCCTTGACCTGGTTGAGCGCCCGCATGTGCGGGAAGATCCCGTCCTCCATGCCGGTCAGGAAGACCACCGGGAACTCCAGGCCCTTGGCGGTGTGCAGGGTCATCATCGTGATGACGCCCTGTCCCTCCTCGTCCTCGTCCGGACTTCCTCCTTCGGTCCCGTACTGCTTCGCATCCGGGAGCTGGTCGGAGTCGGCGACCAGCGCGACCCGCTCCAGGAAGTCGGCCAGCGAGCCGACCGGCGGCGTGCCCTCCTCCCCGGCGTCCGGCCGCTCGCCCGGGTCCTGCTCGTACTCCAGGGCGACGGAGGCGAGCTCCTGCAGGTTCTCCACCCGGGTCTCGTCCTGCGGGTCGGTGGAGGCTTGGAGTTCGGCCAGGTAGCCGGTCTCCTCCAGGACGGCCTCCAGCACCGCCGCCGGGCCCGCGCCCGACTCGACGACCTGGCGCAGCCCGGCCATCAGGGTGTTGAACTTCTTGACCGCGTTGGCCGAGCGCGCGGCCATCCCGTACGCCTCGTCCACCCGCAGCAGCGCCTGGGCGAAGGAGATCCGCTCCCGCGCGGCCAGCGCGTCGACCATCGCCTCGGCCCGCTCGCCGATGCCGCGCTTGGGCACGTTGAGGATCCGGCGCAGCGGCACGGTGTCCTCCGGGTTGGAGAGCACCCGCAGGTACGCCAGGACGTCCCGGACCTCCTTGCGCTCGTAGAAGCGCACCCCGCCGACCACCTTGTACGGCAGGCCGACCCGGATGAACACCTCCTCGAACACGCGGGACTGGGCGTTGGTGCGGTAGAAGATCGCGACGTCGCCGGGCTTGGACTCGCCCTTGTCGGTGAGCCGGTCGATCTCGTCGGCGATGAACTGGGCCTCGCCGTGCTCGTCGTCCGCGACGTAGCCGACCACCTTCTCGCCGTGGTCGCCGGCCGTCCAGAGCTTCTTCTCGCGGCGGTTGGCGTTGCGCTCGATGACGGCGTTGGCGGCGCTCAGGATGGTCTGGGTGGAGCGGTAGTTCTGCTCCAGCAGGATCGTGGTCGCGTTCGGGTAGTCCTCCTCGAACTGGAGGATGTTGCGGATGGTCGCACCACGGAAGGCGTAGATCGACTGGTCCGCGTCACCGACCACGCACAGCTCGGCCGGCGGCACCTCGGCGAGGTGGGCGGCGGCCGGGTTCACGAAGTCGCCGTCCGCGGTGCGCTTCGGCGCGGCCGCGACGGACCCGCCGCTCAGCTCGCGCACCAGCATGTACTGGGCGTGGTTGGTGTCCTGGTACTCGTCGACCAGGATGTGCCGGAACCGGCGGCGGTAGTGCTCGGCGACGTCGGGGAAGGCCTGCAGCAGGTTCACCGTCGTCATGATGATGTCGTCGAAGTCCAGCGCGTTGGCCTCGCGCAGCCGCCGCTGGTACAGCGTGTACGCCTCGGCGAGCTTCTTCTCCATCGGGTTGGCGGCCTGGTCGGCGAAGGTCTCCTCGTCGATCAGCTCGTTCTTGAGGTTGCTGATCTTCGCGGTGAAGGACTTCGGCGGGAACTGCTTCGGGTCCAGGTCGAGGTCGCGGCAGACCAGCGACATCAGCCGCTGCGAGTCGGCCGAGTCGTAGATCGAGAAGCTGGAGGTGAAGCCCAGCACCTTGGACTCGCGGCGCAGGATCCGCACGCAGGCGCTGTGGAAGGTGGACACCCACATCGCCCGGGCGCGCGGGCCGACCAGCGCCTCGACGCGCTCGCGCATCTCGCCGGCCGCCTTGTTGGTGAAGGTGATCGCCAGGATCTCGCCCGGCTGCACCCCGCGGGCGCCCAGCAGGTGCGCGATCCGGTGGGTCAGCACCCGGGTCTTGCCGGAGCCGGCGCCGGCCACGATCAGCAGCGGCGAGCCCGCGTGCAGCACCGCCTCGCGCTGGGGGTCGTTCATCCCCTCCAGCAGCTGCGCCGGGTCCACCACCGGCCGGGCGGCGCCGTTGCGGTACCAGGCGTCCCGCTCGGCCTGGGCGGCGTGGTCGGTCTGGAACAGCCCCTCCGGGATGGCCTCCTCGTAGGCGTCGTACGGGACGTCGTCCTCGTACGGCGGAGGCTCCTCGTCGACGGCGTCGATGGGTGCTGCGGGCTGCTTCGACCCGGCGGCGGGTGCCTCGAAACCGGGGAGCGGGAGGTCGTCAAAGAGGCTACTCATGGCACATCGAGTCTATGGCCACCCACCGACAAGCCCGTCCGGTCCGAGGAATCGGACCGGACGGGCTTGACGGCATCAGTGCGACCAGTACGGGTCGTCGACGGTCGCGCACTCGTCGGCGGAGCCCTTCGGCCCCCACGCTTCCCTTCGTTCCTGTGGCCCGGCGACGCCGGGCCACAGGAACGAAGGGAACTGCAGTGCGAACCCGGGGTTGTCAGACCAGGCGGCGGGCGGTGGCCCAGCGGGTGAGCTCGTGGCGGTTGCTGAGCTGCAGCTTGCGCAGGACGGCGGAGACGTGGCTCTCGACGGTCTTCACCGAGATGAAGAGCTGCTTGGCGATCTCCTTGTAGGCGTAGCCGCGGGCGATCAGCCGCAGCACCTCGCGCTCGCGCTGGGTGAGGCGGTCGAGGTCCTCGTCCACCGGCGGGGTGTCGGTGGCGGCGAAGGCGTCCAGGACGAAGCCGGCCAGCCGGGGCGAGAAGACCGCGTCGCCGTCGGCGATCCGGAAGATCGCGTCGACCAGGTCGGTGCCGGTGATGGTCTTGGTGACGTAGCCGCGCGCGCCGCCGCGGATGACGCCGATGACGTCCTCGGCGGCGTCCGAGACGGACAGCGCCAGGAACTTCACTCCTCCCTGCTCGCCCATCACGCCGACCGAGCGGCGCAGCACCTCGACGCCGCCGCCGCCGGGCAGGTGGACGTCCAGCAACACCACGTCCGGCCTGGTCTCGGCGACCACGCGGACCGCCGAGTCCACGTCGTCGGCCTCGCCGACCACGTCGATGCCGGTCACCTCGGTACGGCCGATCTCGGCCCTGACCCCCGTCCGGAACATCCGGTGGTCGTCCACCAGGACGACCCTGGCCGTGCGCTCCGGCGCTGCCTCAGTCATTCGTTCTCTCCATCTCCAGCTCGACCTCGGTGCCGCCGCCCGCCGCCGGCCGCACCCGAGCGGTGCCGCCGTGGCGCTTCATCCGGCCGATGATCGACTCCCGTACGCCCATCCGGTCCTCGGGCACCGTGTCGGGGTCGAAGCCGGGGCCGTGGTCGCGGATGAACACCGACACCGTCCTCCCCTCCACCTCGGCGTAGACCTGGACCGGTCCCCCGCCACCGTACTTGGCCGCGTTGACGGTCGCCTCCCTCGCGGCCTGCATCTGTGCCGCGATCTTCTCGTCCATCGGGCAGTCGCCGACGATCACCAGTTCGACCGGGACGCCGTGCCGGTCCTCGACCTCGGCGACGGCGACGCGCAGGGTCTCCGCCATGGTGTCCGGCGCGGCCTCGGCGGCGGCCTCCGGGCGGTACAGCCACAGCCGCAGCTCGCGCTCCTGGGAGCGGGCCAGCCGGAGCACCTCCTTGGGGTCCTCGGCCCGACGCTGGATCAGGGTCAGGGTGTGCAGCACCGAGTCGTGGATGTGCGCGGCGATCTCGGCGCGCTCCTGGGCGCGGATGCGGGCGGTGCGCTCGGCGCCGAGGTCCTGCCACATCCGCAGACCGTACGGGCCGAGCAGCACCAGCACCCCGGCCAGCACCGCGAGCGAGGCCTCGATCACCGAGCCGAGCGTGGAGCCGCTGCCCTGCATGGCGAGCAGCGCGATGGTGCCGACCACCGCGAGCAGCACGCCGGCGCCGACCCGGGTGTAGGCGCCGCGCCGCTTCTCGCCCTCCTCGATGCCGAACCAGCGCTGCCAGCGCGAGTCGTCGGCCTGCCGCCAGACCAGCGCGACGCCGACGCCGATCGCCAGCAGCGGCCAGGTGTACGGCTTGGCGGTCTGCCAGCCGAGCACGTTCAGCAGGGCGATCAGGCCGATCACGAGCATGACCAGGGCGGCGAGCTGGCCGATGCCGCCCTGCTCGTTCTTGCCGGCGCCCGCGGCCTCGGCGGCCCCTGTGGCCCCTGCGACCTCGCCCTGGGCGGCGGGCGGGGTGACCGGCTCGCCCTGGAGGGCGTGCTGGAGCAGTTCGCGCAGCCGGCCGACCCAGCCGCCGCCGGACTTGGTCAGCGGGGTGCCCGGCCGCAGCCAGGGCGAGGTCGGGATGTAGACGCCGTTGACGTTCACCCAGTGCGTGCCGCCGCGCTGCGAGGGCTCGCCGATGCCGATCGGCACCACGAACCAGAACGCGGCGTACAGCAGCGCGCCGATCCCTTGCGCGAAGAACAACAGGACGAAGGCGAGCCGCACCCAGCGGACCGGCAGCCCGAGGTGCACCGCCAGACCGTGTGCGACGCCGCCCAGCATCCGCCCCTGCGGGCTGCGGTAGAGCCGGCGGTACGGCGGCCGCCCGCCGTCGGACGCGTTCGGGTCACCGCCGGCCGACGGCGCGGTGTCGGGGGCGAGGGGTCGAGGATCGGTACCGGGTGCTGCCACGGCACCGATGGTTCCACGCGGGGGCCTGCGGGCGCATCAGGGTGTGTCCCCCACGCTTATCAGGGACAAGTCAGGGTACGGGCAGGGCCGGACCCGGTTGGGCCGGACCACCGTCTGCCGGAAGGATGGTGCCCATGACCGAGGACCACCGCATCCAGGAGGCCGGGCCCGCCGCCCCGCCGGAACCGGACCGCCCACCGCTGACCCGGGCCGAGCACCACCGCGTGGTGGCCGGCGTCTGCGGCGGTCTCGGGCGGCATCTGGACATCGACCCGGTGGTCTTCCGGGTGGTCACCGTGGTGCTCTGCCTCTCCGGCGGTCTCGGACTGTTCCTGTACGGCCTGGCCTGGCTGATCGTCCCGACCGAGGGCGCCGCCGACGGCAAGGGCCGGGGCGCGCGCACCGAGCTCCAGCGGGTGCTCACCGGCCGGGTCGACGGCCAGTCGGTCGGCGCGGTGCTGCTGACCGTGATCGGCACCGGGGTGTTCTTCTCCTCGATGGGCGACGGCGACCAGCTGTTCCCGCTGCTGCTGCTCGGCGGTCTGGTCTTCCTGGCCGTGCGCTACGACCCGGACCGCCGCCGCGGCCGGATCCGCGGCCGCCGGCGCGGCGGCCCGTACGACCGCCACTTCCCCGAGGGCGAGGGCCACGGCTGGCCGCGCCCGCCGCAGGACGAGGCGGCCCGCGCCCAGCACGCCGCCGACCAGGCCGCCGGGAGGGTCCCCGCCGACTCCCCCGCCCCCGGCCCGAGCGGCTACCTGTGGGACCCGCGCCACCCCGAGCGCAACCCGTACGGCGACACCGCCCCCACTTCCTCGGCCACCACGCCCCCGTGGGGGTCCCCCCGGCCGGAGGCCGGGGGGGGCACGAAGGTGCCGCCGCCCGGCAGCCCGGCCCAGCCCTGGTGGCAGCGCGCCGACCTGCCGGAGGGCGATCCGCTGCGCAAGGAGCGCCCGGAGCGCCGCCGCGGTCCGGCCGCGGTCCGGCACCCCAAGGAGCGCTCGGCGCTCGGCTTCTTCGGCTTCCTGTTGGCGATCGGCGCGGCCACCGCGGTCTGGTCCGCCTCGGTCGGGCACACCGACGTCACCAGGCTGAGCACGGTCGTGCTGGCCACCGGGCTGCTGGTGATCGGCCTGACCCTGCTGCTGGCCGCGAAGTTCGGCAAGGCCCGCAAGCTCGCGGTGCTGGGCCTGCTGGCCACCCTGGCGCTGGCCTTCGCCGGCCGCGCGCCGCACACCGTGCAGGACGCCATCGGCGACCGCTCGTGGACGGTCACCTCGGCAGCCGACCTGAAGGACCGCTACAACCTCGGCGCCGGCAACATCCGGCTGGACCTGGCCGGGCTCGCCCCCGCCGGGAGCACCCTCACCACCAAGGTCGACCTCGGTGCCGGTCAGCTGACCGTCACCCTGCCGCAGGACGTCACGGTGAACCTGGTGGCCCGGGTCGGCCTCGGCAGCATCAACGTCCCCGGCGACCGTGACGACAGCACCGGGCGGCACACCTACGTACTCGACCCGCCGGCCGGTCATCCGTCCAAGGGCACGCTCGACCTCGAACTCGGCATCGGCATCGGCGACATCAAGGTGGTCCAGCAGTGAGGAAGCACCGGCTCGACCTGTTCTCGCTGATCGCGGGCGGACTGTTCACGGTGATCGCCGTGCTCTACCTGGTGGCGGCGCTCAACGACCAGTCGGTGAACGGACGGATCGTCGTCCCGGTCACCTTCATCGTGCTGGGCGTGGGCGGCCTGGCCGGCGCGGTGGTGGCGGTGGCCCGGCGCAACCGGCCCGACCGCGAGGACTGAGGCCTGTCTCCGGGCCCGGCCCTCAGCTCTGCAGCGGGCCCAGGGTCAGCTTGTCCCCGTCCTTGCTGACGGTGTACCTGGGCAGCGGCTTGACTGCCGGACCGTTGACCACCGCGCCGGTCGCGGCGTCGAACCGGGAGCCGTGGCACGGGCAGTACAGCTGGCCGTTCTTCGGCGCGTCCACCGCGCAGCCGGAGTGGGTGCACACCGAGGAGAGGGCGCAGTACTGGCCCGCCTTGGGCTGCACGATGTAGACGGCGTCCCCGGTGGCCGGGTCCTTGACCTGCGCCGAGCCGCCGACCGGCACGTTCGCCACGGGCACCGAGGGGCCGTGTGCCGAGGGGGCGGGCGCCGTCACGGCGGAGGCGGGGGCCGCGGACTGCTTGGGGGCGGCCTGCTTCTTCCGGCCGAAGGTCCGGGTCAGCGAGCCGGTCAGCAGCCCGGCGCCGCCGGCCGCGACCGCCGCGATCCCCCCGTCCACCAGCGCCCGGCGCTTGACGTGGCCCTCGGCCAGCCCGCGCTCCCGGTCCCGCCCGGCCCGGCGGGCCAGGTAGCCGTCCACCGACAGGTACGGCGTGCCGGCCAGCACCAGCGGGGTCCAGGCCATCAGGTAGCCGAGGTCGTTGCCGAGGTAGTACGGCGAGACACTCCAGCTGACGGTGAGCCAGAGGCTCAGGTTGATCAACGCGCCGCCGAGCGCCGCGACCCGGCCCCAGAGGCCGAGCAGGGTGCCGAGGCCGACCGCCAGCTCGCCGAAGGCGACCGCGAGGGCGAACAGGGTGGGCGCGTGGAGGGCCGGGCCGAGCAGGAAGGAGATCGGGCTGCCGCCGGCCTTGGCCGCCTGGGTCTGCGAGACGAAGGAGGCCGGATCGCCCGCGCCGGCCAGGAAGTGGGAGTCGGAGAGCTTGTCCAGGGCGGCGTAGACGAAGGTGACGGCGAGGAACAGCCGCAAGGGCAGCAACGCGTACGTGGATGCGAACGCCCGCCGCTGGGCCGCCCGGTCGGCCGGGCCGGACGCGTCCCCGGCGACCGCCACGGAGTCACTGGCCTCCGACATCCCTCACACCTTCCTTCGCGGCCTGCCACTCCCTGACAGGTCCGGTCCGCATTCTGCCCGCTCCTGAACGCTTTCGGTGGGACGTCCCACCCCGGCAGAGCAAGAGGTCCCACCCGGGGGAGCGAACGGCCGCGCCGCCGCTCCCCCATACGGGAACGACGGCGCGGCCGTTCAGCACCGGCTCAGCGGCGCGGGAGTGCTACTCCCACTCGATGGTGCCCGGCGGCTTGCTGGTGACGTCGACGACGACGCGGTTCACGTCGCTGACCTCGTTGGTGATCCGGGTGGAGATCCGGGCCAGCACGTCGTACGGCAGGCGCGACCAGTCGGCGGTCATGGCGTCCTCGGAGGAGACCGGGCGCAGCACGATCGGGTGACCGTAGGTGCGGCCGTCGCCCTGGACGCCCACGCTGCGGACGTCGGCGAGCAGCACGACCGGGCACTGCCAGATCTCGCGGTCCAGACCGGCCGCGGTCAGCTCCTCGCGGGCGATCGCGTCGGCGTCGCGGAGCAGGTCCAGCCGCTCCTTGGTGACCTCGCCGACGATCCGGATGCCCAGGCCCGGGCCCGGGAACGGCTGGCGCTGGACGATCTCCTCCGGCAGGCCCAGCTCCTGGCCGACCATCCGGACCTCGTCCTTGAACAGCTTGCGCAGCGGCTCGACCAGCTGGAACTGCAGGTCCTCGGGCAGGCCGCCGACGTTGTGGTGGGACTTGATGTTGGCGGTGCCGGTGCCGCCGCCGGACTCCACCACGTCCGGGTACAGGGTGCCCTGGACCAGGAAGTCGACCGACTCGCCGTGGGCGCCGGCCTCGGCGACGATCTCGGCCTGGGCCTGCTCGAAGACCCGGATGAACTCGCGGCCGATGATCTTGCGCTTCTCCTCGGGGTCGGTGACCCCCTTCAGCGCGTTCAGGAAGCGCTCGGAGGCGTCGACGACCTTCAGCTGGACGCCGGTGGCGGCCACGAAGTCCTTCTCGACCTGCTCGGTCTCGCCCTTGCGCATCAGGCCGTGGTCGACGTAGACGCAGGTCAGTCGGTCACCGATGGCCTTGTTGACCAGGGCGGCGGCGACCGCGGAGTCCACCCCGCCGGACAGGCCGCAGATCGCGCGCTTGTTGCCGACCTGCTCGCGGATCAGGGCGATCTGCTCCTCGACCACGCTGCCGGTGGTCCAGGTCGGGGCGATGCCGGCGCCGCGGTAGAGGAAGTGCTCCAGGATCTGCTGGCCGTGGTCGGAGTGCAGCACCTCGGGGTGGTACTGGACGCCGTACAGCCGGGCCTCGTCGTTCTCGAAGGCCGCGACCGGGACCAGGTCGGTGGAGGCGGTGACGGTGAAGCCCTCCGGGGCGGCGGAACAGGCGTCCCCGTGCGACATCCACACCGAGTGCTGCGCCGGGACGCCCTCGAACAGGGTCGAGCCGGTGCGGGAGACGGTCAGCGGGGTGCGGCCGTACTCGCGGGCGCCGTTGTTGTCGACGGTGCCGCCCAGCGTCTTGGCCATCAGCTGGAAGCCGTAGCACATGCCGAAGACCGGGACACCGGCCTCGAAGATCGCGCGGTCGAGCTGCGGCGCGCCCTCTTCGTAGACCGACGACGGACCGCCGGAGAGGATGATCGCCTTGGGGTTCTTGGCGAGCATCTCGGCGACCGGCATGCTGCTCGGCACGATCTCGCTGTAGACCCGCGCCTCACGCACCCGACGGGCGATGAGCTGGGCGTACTGGGCACCGAAGTCGACCACCAGGACGGTGTCGTTGTCCGGTGCGGACTGGACGGGAATTGCAGAGGACACAGACGGCCTTCCGGCAGCGGTATCGAGGTGTCGCGCTGAACCGCCTCCCCGACGGGGGCTGCGGCGGCGGACGGGTGTGGGGTGTCTGAACACCGATTCTACCGGGCTGTCCGGTTTCACTCGTCTGCCCGTCCAAAGAACCGTGACCGGTCGGGCCCGCGCTTCGTTGCTTCTGACGACCGCACGGCCACGCCGCGTCCGCCAGACGCGCCGCCAGCGCCCCCCGACCGGGGGGCACGCCGTACGGGCTGCAGGACCACGCGTGGAGCTTCACCCCAGTCCACCGGCGCACGTGGCGCCGCCGCCCCGGCCCGCCGGGGAGCGCGGCTCCGTGGGACCGTGCGCGGGTGCCGCGGCCGGCCAGCAGGGGACAGCGACCCCGGCCGCGACTGGGCCGAGAGGTGGGGCGGCCGGCTCCGGGGACGCCCGGGACCGGCCGTCACACCGACGGTTCACCCCGGGGCACGCCCCGGGCGCACACCCCTCACCGTCCCGCGCTGCTACGCGCGTCCCCGTGCGCCGCAGCCACTTCGACCACTACTCACCGTGATCATTCGGCGCGGTGCCCGCCGTAAATGGACTGTGCCGAACTGTGCCGAATCGGTTGCAGAGCAAGCCCTCCGTCCAGCACGATGCTCGGTGTGAACGGTTCTCCCGGCGGCCAGCAGGCTCATCGCGGAGGTCCGGACCGATGTCTCCGCCGCCGCCGCGCAGGAAGGTGACAGCGGTTTTCACTTCACGCTCCGTGAGCGGGGGCCCCGGCGCAAACCTGCGCGCCGACCCGCCGTCGCGCGGACGTGCGCGACCCGCTTCGCCGGCCACCCACGCCGGAGCCGCGAGGACGCGACCCGAAGCCAACCGACACGACGGCGCTCCTCCCCCGGCGCCGTCACCTCCAGCACCGGCGCAGCCCTGACGCCGAGTGCTGAACGACAAAGGGCCCCGTTCCCCCGCGGGGCCCTTTGCCCGTTCCCCGCCGCGGTCAGACGGTCAGGGGGCTCGCGTCGGGGGGCTCGCATCAGGGGTGGTCGCGCCAGACGCTCGGATCCACCGGCTCCTCGGGCGGCCGCGGCGGGTGGCCCGGCAGCGGTGTGCCGGCGGGGGGCGGCGGCGCCTCGTGCGAGCCGATCACCTCGCTGACCCCAGCCCCTGGCGCCTCCGGCGGCGCGTCCTGCGGTGCGGCGCCCTGCGACGGCGCCCCGTACGGTGCGGGGCCCTGCGGCGGCACGCCCTGTGGCGGAACGCCGTACGCCGGACCGCCCGGGTACGGCACCTGCGGCGGCACCGCCCCGTAGGGCCCGTGCGGCACACCGTGCGGCGCGGCGCCGGACGCGTACTGGACGACCCGGCCCCGGCCGCTGAGGGCGGAGAGCACCGCGGGCACCACCAGCGCGCCGACCACCGCCCAGACCGCACTGACCACCAGCACGCTCGGGAACGCCAGGCCCACCGAGGTGTCCTGCGAGGTGGTTCGGCTACCGGACCCGCCCCAGCCCTCGACCGACGGCATCACGTACGACATCGAGGTGGTCATCAGCCCGCCGGACGCCGCCGAGAGCAGGGTGAGCAGCCCGGCGTACACGGCCGCCAGCCGCAGCCGGTCGGCAGCGTCCAGCTGCCGCCGGTACGCCGTCCAGCCGAGGAAGCCCGCCGCGGCGAGCGCCAGCAGCCCCGTCCAGCGCCAGTCGGCGGTCTGGTCGTGCAGGTCGAAGAAGGAGAACTCCGCGCCGTCGTCGCCCCGGCCACGCCAGTCCGGCACGTCCCCGCCCAGGTCGCTGTGGCCCCGGAAGGTGGCGCCCGAGCCGATGCCCAGCAGCACCAGGCCGAGGTTCGGCAGGAGGGCCAGCGAGCTCGCCGTCAGCCAGCCGTTGTCACTGTTGACCGCGACCAGCACGAAGGCCGTCACCGAGGCCAGGCCCAGGGTCAACGCCAGCGCCCGGCCCGCGGTCAGCGCTGCCACCGCCCAGCCGCGCACCGCCCGGCTGCGCCAGGCGGCCCAGCGCAGCGCGTCGGTGCCGTACACGGCGAAGGTCAGCAGCCCGCCCAGCACCACGGCCCAGCCGACCGCCCACAGCCAGGTGGAGTCGGCGGTGAAGCTCGCCTTCGCGAGGTCGGCGGCGCTGGAGCCGTAGTAGTCGGGGTCGAGTTCACGGCGGTCCGGCTGCCAGGCGGTGCTCCCGACCACCCCGAGCAGCAGGGTCGCCAGGCCGAGGACCAGGGCGGTGCGCAGCGCCTCGCCGGCCGCCTGCGCCCTCGTCAGCTGGGAGCCGTCGGCCTTGCGGCGGCGCAGCCCGGCCCGCAGACCGAGCCAGAGCGCCAGGCACCACAGGACGGTGACGGTCATCGGCACCACCCAGAAGGTGATGTCCATGCGCTCCGCGCTGCCCCGGGACAGCGGGCTCTGGTAGCCGAGCCGGAACGGCGCGCCGAGCGCGTTCAGCGCCATCGACAGCATCGCGCCGAAGCGGTAGCCGAAGTCGGGCGCGGGGAAGGCGCCGTCATAGGTGTAGTCGCTGGGGATGGCCACGGCCAGCGCCACCAGCAGCAGGACCAGCGTCGGGGCGATGGCCGCCAGGAGGGCGGGGCGCCAGTCCAGCCCGGTGAGCAGGCGCTGCGGCTTCTCGTACGGGACGCCGGTGCCCCAACTGCCCATCGCGGGCGGGCCGCCGACCGGCGGGTACCCGGCGCCCGGGCCGGGCGGCGGGTAGTAGCCGGGCGGCGTGGTGGGCGGCGGCGGCCCGTACCCGGGGGCGGGCGGCGGCACGGCGGGCAGGGCGGCGGTCGGGGGCGGGGGTGCCAGCGGCCGGCCGCACGAGCCGCAGGCGGGCGCCCCCTCCACCGAAGTCGCGCCGCACGATGCGCAGTTGGCCATGGACCGCATTCCCCCCGCTCGACGAGTTCCTGGTCCCCCAGGGAGCCCGTTTATCCCATCGGATCCGAACGGCTGTCAACCACGAAGGAACCCAAGCGGGTTGGCCCCGACCGGGCGGGTCCGGGGCCCGCCCCCGGGCCCTAGTCACGCTTCTTCGGGACCTCCGGGACGGGCAGCAGCGGCAGCCGCAGCGCACCGAACGCGCCCTCCGGAACGGCCGGTCGGACCGGCGCGACGGCGGCGACCGGGCGGTAGGCCTCGCCCGGGGCCGGGCGCGGGTCCTCCTCTCCCTTGTTGGGCCACATCGACAGGGCGCGCTCGGCCTGGGCGGTGATGGTGAGCGAGGGGTTCACGCCGAGGTTGGCGGAGACGGCCGCGCCGTCCACCACGCTGATCCCGGGGTGCCCGTACAGCCGGTGGTACGGGTCGACCACGCCGGTCTCGGGGGCGTCGCCGATCGGGCAGCCGCCGAGGAAGTGCGCGGTCATCGGGATGTCGAAGATCTCGCCGACGGTGCCGCCCGGGAAGCCGTTGATCTCCTCGGCCAGCGCCTGGGCGCCCTGCTCGGCGGCCGGGATCCAGGTCGGGTTGGGGGTGCCGTGGCCCTGGCTGGAGGTGAGCCGGGGCTTGCCGAGCGGCCCCTTCTTGAGCGAGACGGTGATCGAGTTGTCCAGCGACTGCATCACCAGGCCGATGATCGTCTTCTCGGACCAGCCGCGCTGGTCCATCGAGCGGGCGAAGGTCACCGGGTGGAGCGCCGAGTTGCCCAGGTAGCGCAGCCAGCGCGGGACCTTCCCGCCGCCCTTGACCTGGGCGATGGACAGCGCGCCCATCGCGTTGGAGCCCTTGCCGTAGCGGACCGGCTCGATGTGGGTGTTGGCGTCCGGGTGGATCGAGGAGGTGATCGCGACGCCCTTGGTGAAGTCCGCCTTGCCGCCGTAGCGCCGGTCGGTGGTCTGCGCGCCCACCAGCGCCTCGGAGTTGGTGCGGGTCAGCTCGCCGAGCCGGGCGGAGATCCGGGGCAGGTGGCCGGCGTCGCGCATCCGGTGCAGCAGCGACTGGGTGCCGTAGGTGCCGGCCGCGACGACCACCCGGGCGGCGGTGATGGTCCGCGCGCCCGCCTTCACCCGGTCGGTCCTGGAGCGGGAGTCGGTGCGGCGCACGTCCACCGCGAAGCCGCGATTCCCGTCGGCTTCGCCGACCTCCCGGATCCGGGCCACCGTGGTGAGCGGGAGGATCTCGGCGCCGCCCCGCTCCGCCAGGTACAGGTAGTTCTCGGTGAGCATGTTCTTGGCGCCGTGTCGGCAGCCGGTCATGCACTCGCCGCACTCCACGCAGGCCTTGCGGGCCGGGCCGGCCCCGCCGAAGTACGGGTCGGCGACCTCGTCCCCGGGCGCCGCCTTGGCGGTGCCGTCGGTGTCCTTGCCGTCGCCGAAGAAGACCCCGACCGGCGCCATGTGGAAGGTGTCGCCGACGCCCATCCGCTCGGCGGCCGCCTTGAGGTGGACGTCCGAGGGGGTGACGGTCGGGTTGAGCCGGACCCCGAGCATCCGCTGCGCCTGGTCGTAGAACGGCGCCAACTCCTTCTGCCAGTCCGTGATGTGGCGCCACTGACGGTCCTCGAAGAAGGCCTTCGGCGGCACGTACAGGGTGTTGGCGTAGTTCAGCGAACCGCCGCCGACCCCGGCGCCGGCCAGGATCAGCACATTGGCCAGCAGATGGATCCGCTGGATGCCGTACAGCCCGAGCTGCGGCGCCCACAGGTAGTTCGGCAGGTCCCAGGAGTTCCGGGGCAGTTCGTCCCGCTCGAAGCGCCGCCCGGCCTCCAGGACGGCGACCCGGTAGCCCTTCTCGGTCAGCCGCAGCGCCGCGACCGAACCGCCGAAGCCGGAACCGACCACGACCACGTCGTAGTCGAACTCCGCCGAACCGCCGGACTCCACCATCTGCCACTGCTCCTTCGAGGGTTGAACCTGCCTGTGGGAAAAGCCGGTCGGACGCTACTCGGCCCCGGGAGCCACGTGGGCCCCGAGTCGCCTGAGTCCGGGAACCACGTGCGCCCGGACGTCACCCGGGCCCGGGGGTCACTTGAGCCGCAGCGCCTTGAGCACCCGCAGCCCGCCGGTCATCACGGCGGCGAACTGCCGGTCGTCCAGACCGAAGGAGGGCGCCAGCGGCATCACCCGCTGGGTCGCGATGGTCTGCGCCTCGGTGAAGCGCAGGATGCCCTCGGCGCCGTGGCGCCGGCCGAGCCCGGAGTCGCCCATGCCGCCCATCGGCGAGGCGACCGAGCCGTACGCGGCCGCGTACGCCTCGTTGACGTTGACCGTCCCGGTGCGCAGCCGGGCCGCGACCGCCCGGCCGCGCCGCAGGTCCCTGGTCCAGACGCTGGAGTTCAGGCCGTACGGCGTGGAGTTGGCGGCCGCGACCGCCTCCTCCTCGGTGTCGAAGCGGTAGACCGCGACGACCGGGCCGAAGGTCTCCTCACCGCAGACCGACATCTCCGGAGTCACCCCGTCGAGGACGGTCGGCTCGTAGAAGTACGGGCCGAGGTCCGGCCGGGCCCGCCCGCCCGCCAGCACGGTGGCGCCCGCCTTGACCGCCTCCTCCACGTGCCGGGCGGTGGTGTCCAGCTGGCGCACGGAGACCAGCGAGCCCATGTCGGCGCCGTACGCGAGGCCGCCGCCCAGGCGCAGCGCCCGGGTGCGGGCGACGAATCGCTCCAGGAAGTCGTCGGCCACCGAGCGGTGCACCAGCAGCCGCTCGATCGAGATGCACAGCTGCCCGGCCGAGGAGAAGCAGGCCCGGACGGCGCCCGCGGCGGCCGCGTCGAGGTCGGCGTCGGAGAGCACCAGCATGGCGTTCTTGCCGCCGAGTTCGAGCGAGGCGCCGACCAGCCGGGCGGCGGCGCGCTGGGCGACCTCGCGGCCGGTGCGGGTCGAGCCGGTGAAGGAGACGTAGTCGGCGTGCTCCACCACGGCGGGGCCGATCACCGGGCCGTCGCCGATCACCACCTGCCACAGGTCGGCCGGCAGCCCGGCCTCGATCAGCAGCTCGCGGGCCCACAGCCCGGTCAGCGCGGTCTGGGTGTCGGGCTTGTTGACCACCGCGTTGCCGGCCACGAAGGCGGGCAGCAGGTCGCCGATGCACAGCTCCAGCGGGTAGTTCCACGGCGAGATGTGGCCGACCACGCCCTTGGGGCGGCGGGCCTCGACGGTGTGGGTGAGCACCGGCAGCGCCCCGCCGCGGCGGCGGTCCCGGAGGTAGCCCTGCGCGCCGCGCCCGTAGTGCCGGGCGGCCATGGCGACGGCGAGCACCTCCTCGAAGGCGTGCAGCCGGGCCTTGCCGGTCTCGGCCTGGATCAGGTCCAGCACCTCGTCCTGCCGCTTGAGCAACAGGTCGTGGAAGCGCAGCAGGACGGCGGCGCGGCGGCGCACCGGCAGCGCGGCCCAGGCGGACTGGGCGCGGCGGGCCAGCTGGAAGGCGACCTCGACGTCGGCCGGGGTGGACCGCGGCAGGCCCGCCAGCCGCTCGCCGGTCAGCGGGGCGACGGTCTCCACCACACTGGGCTCACCGGTCGCGGTGACCCCGGCGGCCAGCCGGGCCACCAGGGACGGCGGGACGGCGGCCGCGACGGTCCGGCCACCCCCGGGAGCTGCCGGGTTGCCGCTCGCGGGACCGGCGTCGGGGTGTTCGGTGGCCGCTGCATCTGCTGTGAGGTCCGACATACGGCGCAGCCTAGGCCTTCGGGGGCCGGCACGGTACCCGTCGGTAACAAGAATCTGCCGCAGTCGGGCGAAAGCGGGGCGCTCCGCCCGTCAGCGTGCTGCCCCTCAGCGCGTCGGGGTGAAGGCGTTGAGCACCGTGGTGAAGCGCTGCAAGGCCTCGTTCCACTCGTTGCCCTTGTCCGGGCTGGACGAGTAGATCGCGTAGGCGGTGCCGTCCTCGTCGATGAACTCGGTCTCGATCGCGCGCCGGCGGCCGCCCTCCTTCGCCGCGTAGCTGAACTCCCAGACCGCCGCCTCGTGGCCGTTCACGGCGGAGCTCGCCATCCGGTGCTGCTTGTAGTCCTTCTGCGCCTTGGAGACGCTGGCCTCCATTTGCTTCATGTGGTCCAGCGGCTTGATCGACTGGCCGACGGTGACCGCGAACTGCAGGTAGTGCACCTTGCCGTCCGGGCTGTAGAAGATCTGGGTGTTGTCCGTCCCGGTGATCCGCTGCCAGGTCGGGCTGGCGGTCGGCAGCGGGAAGCGGAAGCCGGCCGGATCGTCGACCCAGTGGTAGCCGTTGGGCGCGGGCGTCTCGGGGCCGGCGCTGCCGCTCGGCTCCGGCTCGGTGGTCTCGGCCGGACCGGTCGGGGTGGGGTCGGTGCCCGGGCCGCCGACCACGTGCCGGGTGGCGAGGAAGGTCGCCCCGGCCGCCAGCACCCCGACGGCCACCGCGATGGCGACCAGCTTCAGCCGGCTGCGGCGCTTGGCCGGTCCGCGCGCGGGCGCGGCGGTGTGCGCGACCGGCGCGCTGACGGCGGTGTGTGCCTGCGGCGCGACGGGCACGCCCCCGGCGGTGTCCTCGGCGACGGCCGGGACGGCGGACGAACCGACGGAGGTGGCGGCCGTCGCGGCGCCGGCCGGACGCGGCTCGGTGGGCTCCTCCGAGCCCTCCTGCGGCGGCGTCGCGGTCCCCTCCGGTGCCTCACTGCGGTCCACCACCGGCACCGACTGGGTCGGCGTACGGACGGACGCGACGGACTTCAGTCCGATGGTGTGCCCGGCCTGCACCTCGGCCAGCATCCGGGCCGCCTCGTCCGCGCTCGGCCGGTCGGCCGGGTCCTTGGCCATCAGCGCGGCCAGCACCGGCCCCAGCGGCCCGGCCCGGCGCGACTCCGGCAGCGGCTCGTCGACCACCGCGGCCAGCGTGGTGATCGGCGAGTCCCGGCGGAACGGCGACTGCCCCTCGACCGCCGCGTACAGCGTGGCCCCCAGGCCCCACAGGTCGGAGGCCGGGCCGGGCCGCTCGCCCTGGGCGCGCTCGGGCGCCAGGTAGTCCGGCGAGCCGACCAGGTCACCCGGCCGGGTCAGCTCGGTCGAGCCCTCGTAGGTCGCGATGCCGAAGTCCAGCAGCACCACCCTCCCGGTGCCGCGCTCCAGCAGGACGTTGGCCGGCTTGACGTCCCGGTGCAACACGCCGAGCTGGTGGCCGCGGTGCAGCGCGGCCAGCACCTGGCTGCCGACCTCGGCGGCGGCGCGCGGCTGGAGGGTGCCGTCCTGGCTGATCACATCGGCCAGCGAGCGGCCGTCGACCAGCTCCATCACGATCCAGGGCCGACCGTCCTGCTCCAGCACGTCGTGCACGGTGATCACACCGGGGTGCTTGATCCGGGCGGCCGCGCTGGCCTCGCGCTTCATCCGCGCGTGCAGGATCTGCAGGTCCTCCTCGGGGAGGTGGTTGACGGTCAGCTCCTTGACCGCGACCTCGCGGTCCAGCATCCGGTCCCAGGCCCGCCAGACCGTGCCCATCCCGCCCCGGCCGAGCCGCTCACCGAGCTCGTACCGCCCGGCCAGCAACCGCTCCGTGTCGGCCGCCTCCGGCCGGTCCTGCACGCCCATCGGTGACCGCTCCCCCTCTCGACTTCCACCTGCCGTCACCGCGGCGAATCGCCTGGTGCGGACCGCTGTTCGAACTGATCCCACGCACACACTAGGCGTACCTTGCCCACCCCGGTAATCACGCCCGCCCACCGGACCGAGGAGGTGGTGCGCACCGGGGCCGTCAGCCTGCGAACAGCACCACGGCGACCATTCCCACCACCAGCAGCAGGAACACGCCCCCGACCAGCAGCGGCCCCAATAGGGAGGGGGGTATCCGGGGGGCTCTGCCGCCGCCCGTACCCGCCCCGTTGAATTCCGCACCGACCTCCGGCCGGCCGCCCCGGCCCCGCCGACGCGGCCGCTGCCGCACCAGCGGCGCGTCCGGCTTCAGCTCCACCGCCCGCGCCGCCCGCTCCCCGTCGGCCGGTTCCGGCGCGCCCACCAGCAGCGCGGCCAGCTCCTGCCGCGCCGCCTCCGCGGTCGGCCGCAGGGTCGGATCCGGCTGCAGCAGCCGTTCGGCCAGCGGCGCCAGCAGCCCGCAGACCACCGAGGGCTCGCGCCGCCCGTCCCGGACCGCCGTCACCAGCTCCGGCACACCGCCCTCCGGGTACGGCGCACGGCCGGTGAGCATCCGTTGCAGCAGCACCCCGAGCGCCCAGCAGTCGCCCGCCGGACCGCCGTCCAGCGGCCAGCGCTCGGCCACCGGGCCGACCAGGGTGGCCCGCACCTCGTAGCGGCGGCGGCCCCCCGGCCCGCCGAGGTCCTCGGCCAGCGCCTCCTGCGCCACCCCGGAGAGCAGCCCGCCGAGCATCGCCGCGCCGTCCTCGCAGACCAGCACCGACTCGGCGGTCAGATTGCCGTGGGCGAGCCCGGCCTCGTGCAGCGCCCGCAGCGCGCCGGCCAGGTCCGCCGCCAACTCGGCCGCCCGGTACGGCGGCACCGGCCCGCCGGCGAGCAGCTCGGCCAGCGTCTGCCCGGCCGGCCGCTCCTCCACCGTCCACAGCAGCTCGCCCTCGACGAAGGCCCCGACCCCGCGCAGCAGCCGCGGGTGCCAGGACGGCGCGGCCGAGCCGACCGCCGCCACCCGCCGCACCAGCCGGTCCCCGTGCGCGGGGTTCGGCTCGTCCGGGTCCTGACCGGCGGTCAGCAGCGCGGGCAGCTCCACGGCGCGCAGCAGCACCGACTCACCGGTCCGCTCGTCCACCGCGAAGGCGCGCAGCAGTTCCGGACGGTCAGTCAGCCGGTACCGCCCCGCCAGCAACTGCCCAGGGCCGCCTCGCATGCCAGTTCCTCTCGCTCACCGAGCAGCCTACTGAGCGGCTCCTTCACGCTCGATCCCATGGGCTGGACCGATCTGATCGACACCGCTTTCGAGGTGGCGGCCGACAGCGGCCGAGCCAACCAGGTCGAAGCCGCCGTCACCGACGGCGGGAAGCCGGTCGCCACCCCGACCACTTCCGCAAGGGGGCACTGGTGCTCACCACCCACCGCGTGCTCTTCCTGAAGGACGGGAAGCCGCCGGTCCCGGTTCCGTTCACGGCCGTCACCGACGCCACCGTGACCCGCACCGGGCTCAACGGCGACGCGCTGACGGTCGTCGTGCTGACCGGCTCGCACCGCTTCGAGGACGGGGCCTACGGCGCCGGCTGGAAGCTGTTGAACACCACGTCCCGGACCGGTGCCTGCGCGGCCCACTTGTCGTCCGGGACGATCCAGTAGATCGAGTAGCCGTACTTGGCCGGAGTGCCGGTCACGAAGCCGCGGTTGAGCGAGTGCGTCTTGGGCGTGCCGTTGGTCCACTCCCAGTCAGCCGCGTTGGTCCACTGCCGGTAGTTGATCGCCGACAGGTTCAGCCGCTGGTAGTTGCTCACCTGCGCGCGCAGGTCGGGCTCGGCGTCCTGCCAGTCGGCGACGGCGCTCGCGTGCGGCGAGGTGCTCCACTCGATCCGCAGCTGACTGCCGTCCGCGTTCTTGAAGATCCGCCGGTTGGAGTCCGACCCGGCCGGCTGCAGCCCGTCCGGCAGGAAGACCGAGAAGCCGCTCGGGTCCTTGTACTCGTGGTACCCGGCCGGCGCCGCCCCGCCCGGCGCGGGCTGGGTCGGAGTCGGCGTCGGGGTGGGCGTGGCCGCCGGGGTCGGAGTCGGGGTCGGAGTGCCGGCGGCCGGCGGCGGCGCGGCGACCGAGGAGGCGGCCGTGGTGGCCGGCTCGGCGGGCGTCCCGGCGGGCGCGGGCTCGCCGGACGGGACCGCCGGAGCCTGGCTCGGCACGGCCGCGGAGGTCGTCGCCACCGGCGAGGTGGCGCCCGCGCTGTGGGTGCTCTCGCTCTTCGAACCGGTGTCCCCGCCGCCCACGGCCTGAACCACCGCGACCAGCCCGGCGATCAGCAGCAGCACGACCACCACGGTCGCGATGGCCAGCCGACGCCGGCCCGTGCGCGGGTCGGCCCCGGCCGCCTGGGTCGCGCCCCTGGTCCACTCGCTGGTCACCGGCCGGATCGGCTCGCCCGCCGGAGCGGGCTCCGACTCGACGACGGCCTTCCCGGCGGGCTCCGCCGACGGCTCCTCGTCCCGGGCCCGGCTGCCCACCCGGACCGTCCCCAGCAGCCCGCCCACGGTCCGCTTGGGAGCGGGCTCGGCAGCCGGCTTCTCCGCCTGCTCCTCCGCCTGCTCCTCCGCCTGCTTCCCGGCCTTCCCGGCCGACTTCTCGAACGGCATCGCGTGCTCGGTGGTCGACTCGGACTTCACGGTCGCCTCGGCGACCACCCGCTTGAGCATCGACCGGGTCTGCGAGGCGTCCAGGCGCTTGGCCGGGTCCTTCTCCAGCAGCCCCTCGATCACCGGCAGCAGCGCCCCGGCGTTCGCCGGCGGGGCCAGCTCCTCGGTCATCACCGCGGTCAGGGTGGCCAGCGCCGAACCCCGGTCGTACGGCGGCCGCCCCTCGACCATCGCGTACAGCGTCCCACCCAGCGACCACAGGTCGGCCGGCGGCCCGGGCTTCTGCCCGCGCGCCCGCTCCGGGGATATGTACGAGGGTGCGCCGACCAGCATGCCGGTGGAGGTGACCGAGGCGTCGCCCTCCACGCTGGCGATGCCGAAGTCGGTGAGCACGACCCGACCGTCCTCGCCGATCAGCACGTTGGACGGCTTGACGTCCCGGTGCAGGATGCCCAGCGCGTGCGCCGCGATCAGCACGCCCAGCACGTCCAGCGCGATCTCCGCAGCCCGGCCGGGCGACAGCGGCCCGTCCTCCCGGATCACGTCGGCCAGCGAGCGGGACTCGACCAGCTCCATGACGATCCACGGCCGGTCGTCCTCGTCGACCACGTCGAAGACGGTCACCGCCGAGTTGTGCCGGATCCGCGCGGTCGCCTTCGCCTCGCGCAGCGTCCGGACGATCAGCCGGTGCTTCTCCTCCTCGTCGACGCTGGCGTTCATCCGCAGTTCCTTGACCGCGACGGTCCGGCCCAGCATCTCGTCCTCGGCGCGCCAGACAGTGCCCATGCCACCGCGCCCGAGCACGCCGTTCAGCCGGTAGCGGCCGGCCAGGAGGCGGCCGGTGGAACCCTGCGCCTGGGTCATTCGGAACGTTCCCCCATGTGCTGCCGGCGGTCGTGGTGACGGCGCATCGGCCCGGCCCCAGGCCCGAGCGCCCAAGCCTCCATCATCCCCTGTCCCCGGGGGTCGCGACCACCCACCCCCCGGTCCAAGCCGGGACGAACCGGAACGGGTGCGGCGCTCCGTGCCCGATCTGTGATCGAAAACTCGCCAAGATCTGTCCGAGGCGCTGCTACCGTTCGGCAGCTCATCGTCTTTTCCGGGGGGACTCGACGCCCATGACCGCACCCGCACCGGGCGCTGACGGCCCATCGCCCCGACCGCGCACCGCCCAGCACTACTCGGTCGCACCCGTCCTCGACACCCCCGACGGGTACGTCGCCCCCGGCATGCCCGGCGTCCCGGTCACCGGCTACGACCCCGTCACCCCCACCGCCCACCGAAGGGCCCCACGCCGCCGCCGCACCGCCCTCGCCCTCACCCTCGCCCTGCTCGCCACCCTGCTCGGCGGCCTGGCCTACGGCTGCGCCCCGCCACGGGCCGCCGACAGCCTCGGCTGGCTGGCCATCGCCCAGGCCGGCCTGGTCGCTCTCCCCCTCGGCCTCCTCGGCGGCCGGAACCGGTTACTCCCACCCGTCGGCGCCCTCCTCGCGGCCGCCGCCCTGCTACTCGGCCAGCTCACCCAGCAGCTCCGCCTGGTCCACACCACCGGCCCCGGCCCCCGCGGCCTCCTCCCTGACGCCCTCACCTCCTGGCGCGGCGACCTGCGCCCCCTCGACCTCGCCTTCTACGCGATAGCCCTGATCGGTGGCTTCCTCCTCACCCGCCGCACCGCCAACCGCACCTGACCCCCACTCCGCGCCAACCCGCGCCCACCCACCCCCCAGCGACCCCCCTCACCCCGCACCTCCCCTCTAGCGAGAGGGACGCGCTGCGGGAGGGGGCGGCGCAGGGGGTGGCCCGGAGAGGGGCGTGACAGGTGATTTTCAGACTGCCACCGCACCCAACGCCCCACCCAACAGAATGGGCAGTCGGAAAATCATCCAGCCCCCGGAGCGGCCACCCCCGGAGCCGCCCCCGGCCACCCACCCTCCCGAAAGCCCCCCACCAACACGGAAACCCCCACCCGACAACCCGGGCAGGGGCCTCCGTCACTCCGTCAGCACACCACTCAGCGGTGATCCAGCGCCGGGTTAACCGTCACCTCAACCCGCTGGAACTCCTTCAGCTCCGTGTACCCCGTGGTGGCCATCGCCCGCCGCAGCGCACCGAACAGGTTCATGGTCCCGTCCGGCGTGTGCGAAGGACCGGTCAGGATCTCCTCGGTGGTGCCGACCGTACCGAGGTCCACCCGCTTGCCGCGCGGCAGCTCCTCGTGGACGGCCTCCATGCCCCAGTGGAAGCCCTTGCCCGGGGCATCGGTGGCGCGGGCCAGCGCGGCACCGATCATCACCGCGTCGGCGCCGCAGGCGACCGCCTTCGGGATGTCGCCGCTGTAGCCGACGCCGCCGTCCGCGATCACGTGCACGTAGCGGCCGCCGGACTCGTCCATGTAGTCGCGGCGAGCGGCCGCCACGTCGGCGACGGCGGTGGCCATCGGCACCTGGATGCCGAGCACGTTGCGGGTGGTGTGGGCGGCGCCGCCGCCGAAGCCGACCAGCACGCCGGCCGCGCCGGTCCGCATCAGGTGCAGCGCGGCGGTGTAGGTGGCGCAGCCGCCGACGATCACCGGGACGTCCAGCTCGTAGATGAACTGCTTGAGGTTGAGCGGCTCGGCGGCGCTGGAGACGTGCTCGGCCGAGACGGTGGTGCCGCGGATGACGAAGACGTCGACGCCGGCGTCCACGACGGCCTTGGAGAACTCGGCGGTGCGCTGCGGCGAGAGCGCGGCGGCGGTGACCACGCCGGAGTCGCGGACCTCCTGGATCCGCTGCTTGATCAGCTCGGCGCGGATCGGCGCGGCGTAGATCTCCTGCAGGCGGCGGGTCGCGGCGGCGGCGTCGGTGATCGAGGCGATCTCGTCCAGCAGCGGCTGCGGGTCCTCGTAGCGGGTCCAGAGGCCTTCCAGGTTCAGCACGCCCAGACCGCCCAGGCGGCCGATCTTGATGGCCTGCTCGGGCGAGACCACGCTGTCCATCGGGGCGGCCAGGAACGGCAGCTCGAAGCGGTAGGCGTCGATCTGCCAGGCGATCGAGACCTCCTTCGGGTCACGCGTACGGCGGCTGGGGACGACGGCGATGTCGTCGAAGGCGTACGCCCGGCGGCCGCGCTTGCCTCGCCCGATCTCGATCTCAGTCACTTCGAGCCCTTCTGCTTTGTTGCTCATGCCCGCCGGGTCACCCCGGCCGCCCCCAGTATCCCGTACCGGAGCTGGTCCCGCCCCGACGGCCCAGCCGCCGGACACGACGAGGGGCCCGGAAGTACGGGGGTGGGGGGGGGGGCCGGCGGGGGGTGGCCCTCTGGCTCCCGCAGCTCTCGAAATCCAAGCTCAGTTAAATGGAGAAGGGGTTTT
>NZ_JBHTTU010000045.1:52861-58672 GCF_042794375.1 Kitasatospora sp. NPDC056531
TTTTTGTGTCCGTGCCTGTGGGTCCCCCCGGCTCCCCCCAATTATCTCGGACGGGGGTGGTCCCCCCCCAAACGACCAACCAAAGAAAAAAAAGGAGGCCCCCCCCGGTGGGGGTGCCCCTCCGTCCCCCTCGGTGGTCCGGCCCTGGTCCCTCAGCCGTTCAGGCCGTCCAGGCCGTTCAGCGGGACGAGTAGTTCGGCGCCTCGACGGTCATCTGGATGTCGTGCGGGTGGCTCTCCTTGAGGCCCGCCGAGGTGATCCGGACGAAGCGGCCCTTGCTCTCCATCTCGGCGATGGTGGCGGCGCCGACGTAGCCCATGGTCTGGCGCAGGCCACCGACCAGCTGGTGCAGCACGGCCGACAGCGGGCCGCGGTACTGCACCTGGCCCTCGATGCCCTCGGGGACGAGCTTGTCGTCCGAGGCCACCTCGGCCTGGAAGTAGCGGTCCTTGGAGTAGGAGCGGCCCTGGCCGCGGGACTGCATGGCGCCCAGCGAGCCCATGCCGCGGTAGGACTTGAACTGCTTGCCGTTGATGAACAGCAGCTCGCCCGGGGACTCTTCGCAGCCGGCCAGCAGCGAGCCCAGCATCACGGTGTCGGCACCGGCGGCCAGCGCCTTGCCGATGTCGCCGGAGTACTGCAGGCCACCGTCGCCGATGACCGGCACGCCGGCCGCCTGGCAGGCCTGGGCGGCCTCGTAGATGGCGGTGATCTGCGGAACGCCGATGCCGGCGACCACGCGGGTGGTGCAGATGGAGCCGGGGCCGACGCCGACCTTGACGCCGTCGACGCCGGCGTCGATCAGCGCCTGGGCGCCGTCGCGGGTGGCGACGTTGCCGCCGACCACGTCGACCTTGACGGCCGACTTGATCTTCGCGATCCAGGCCAGCGCGTTGTGGCTGTGGCCGTGCGAGGTGTCGACGACCAGGAAGTCCACGCCCGCCTCGACCAGGGCCTGGGCCCGGTCGAAGGCCTCGGCGCTGGCGCCGACCGCGGCACCGACCAGCAGACGGCCCTCGGCGTCCTTGGCGGCGTTCGGGTACTGCTCGGCCTTGACGAAGTCCTTGACGGTGATCAGGCCCTTGATCCGGCCCTCGTCGTCGACCAGCGGGAGCTTCTCGATCTTGTGGCGGCGCAGCAGCGCCATCGCGTCCACGCCGGAGATGCCGACCTTGCCGGTGATCAGCGGCATCGGGGTCATGATCTCGCGGACCTGGCGGCTGCGGTCCGACTCGAAGGCCATGTCACGGTTGGTGACGATGCCCAGCAGCTTGCCGGACTCGTCGGCGATCGGCACGCCGGAGATGCGGAACTTGGCACACAGCGCGTCGGCCTCGGCCAGCGTGGTGTCCGGGCCGACCGTGATCGGGTCGGTGACCATTCCGGACTCGGAGCGCTTCACCAGGTCGACCTGGTTGGCCTGGTCCTCGACCGACAGGTTGCGGTGCAGCACGCCGACGCCGCCCTGGCGGGCCATCGCGATGGCCATCCGCGACTCGGTGACCTTGTCCATCGCCGCGGACAGCAGCGGGATGTTGACGCGGACGTTCCGGGAGACCCGCGAGGAGGTGTCGACCTGGTTCGGCAGCACCTCGGAGGCCCCGGGCAGCAGCAGGACGTCATCGAACGTGAGCCCGAGCATGGCGAACTTCTCGGGTACGCCTGCGGCGTTGTAAGACATTTGGGGGGTACCTTCCGTGGCCGGCCTTATCCGCTCACGCCCTGAGGGAGGGGGCGCGTTCATCGCTCACTCGCGCAGACCGCCGAAAGCCGGGTGGATTCGGAGGAACCTCCAAAGGAACCCCGTGCGCACCCGCGAAACTTTGGCAACCTGCCCAGGCGCCGATACCCCATGGTACTGGCACCGCGAATGTGTCTCGTGTGCCCTTGACAACAACCCCCCACCATGACCCATTCCGCCCGGTCGGCGTGGGGGGTGTCCGACAACTCCCACCGGGCGTCCGACGCGAATCGTCGGACGCGCCCTAGGACGACTCCTCGGCGAGCGCCCGCAGCCGGCTGAGCGCCCGGTGCTGGGCCACCCGGACGGCGCCCGGCGACATCCCGAGCACCTCGCCGGTCTCCTCCGCCGACAGCCCGGCAGCCACCCGCAGCAGCACCAGCTCGCGCTGACGGGCCGGCAGGTTGGAGAGCAGTTCCTTGGCCCAGGCCGCGTCGCTGCTGAGCAGCGCCTGCTCCTCCGGGCCGAGCGCCTCGTCCGGCACCTCCGGCAGGTCGTCCTGTGGCACGACGGTCGAACCGGGCCCGCGCATCGCGGCCCGCTGCAGATCGGCGATCTTGTGCGCGGCGATCCCGTAGACGAAGGCCTCGAACGGCCGCCCCTGGTCCTTGTACCTGGGCAACGCGCACAGCACCGCGACGCAGACCTCCTGGGCCACGTCGTCCACGTGGTGCCGGGCCCCGCCGGGCAGCCGGACCAGCTTGGCGCGGCAGTAGCGCAGCGCGAGGGGGTGGACGTAGGCGAGCAGGGCGTCGATGGCCGGGCCCTCGCCGCGGACGGCGGCCGCGACCAGTTCGCCCACCAGGGGCGAGCCGCCCGTACCGAGCACCGGCGGGCGGCCCGGTCCGACCCCGGCACCGGGGCCGCCGGAGTCGGCGTACGACGGATCGTGCCCCGGGCCGGAGGGCTGGGCCTCACCCGGGTCCTCCTGGCCGGCCGCACCGGCGACGTCGTCGCGCATCGGTCCATGGTGCCTGGTCGATCGGGAAAACGCGGCACCGCGTCCGGAGTTGTGCACCGGAACGTTATGCGCTGCGGCACCGCGCGGTGTGCCGCGCATCACCGGCCCCTCCTGCACCGTGCCGCCTCCCGCCCCGCCGCCGTGGGTGGTCCCGTCCGTCGCGCCGTCCGCCGAGTGTCCTGCGGCTGCGTGGTTCGCCGCAGTGCCTGTCCGCTGGTCCCCGAGGTGCTCCACTCCTCCATGGTGCAACCTCGGGACCGTAACGTCACACGCCCGTGCGACACCCGCTCCGGGAATCGACGGCGGCGCGCTTGGGCCGGCCGCGCCGGCGGTGGTCAGCGGACCAGGCCCCAGCGGAAACCCAGCGCCACCGCGTGCGCGCGGTCGGAGGCCCCGAGCTTCTTGAACAGCCGTCGGGCGTGGGTCTTGACGGTGTCCTCGGACAGGAACAGCTCGCGGCCGATCTCGGCGTTGCTGCGGCCGTGGCTCATGCCCTCCAGCACCTGGATCTCACGCGCCGTCAAGGTCGGCGCCGCCCCCATGTCGGGGCTGCGCAGCCGGCGCGGGGCGAGCCGCCAGGTCGGGTCGGCGAGGGCCTGGGTGACGGTGGCCCGCAGTTCGGCGCGAGAGGCGTCCTTGTGCAGGTACCCGCGGGCCCCCGCGGCCACCGCGAGGGCGACACCGTCGAGGTCCTCGGCGACGGTGAGCATGATGATCCGCGCGCCCGGGTCGGCGGACAGCAGTCGCCGGACCGTCTCGACCCCGCCCAGGCCGGGCATCCGGACGTCCATCAGGACGAGATCGGAGCGGTCGGCCACCCAGCGGCGGAGGACCTCCTCCCCGTTCGTCGCGGTGGTGACCCGGTCCACACCGGGTACGGTCGCGACGGCGCGGCGAAGCGCCTCGCGGGCGAGCGGGGAATCGTCGCAAACGAGAACGGAAGTCATGACCGTCGTCCTCCGCAGCTGATCCGCGTCACGTTGAGCCTCCTGGCTGGTACGAACCTCTCCGACACGGCCGATCGGCGACGGACTTCGTCCTGATCGCCCCGACTTGCCCGCGATCGTTCCCGACGTCCGGCGCCCGCTAACCGCCTCCGCACTTCCAACGACCGTCACTCGAATGAGTTACGGCCTTCAGGCCATCTCCACCACTGTACGTGGCCAACCCGTTACCGATCAGCCGCATCGCGGTGCACACGCCGCACTTTTGCGCAGCTCGCGCGCGGTCGGCGTACGACCCGCACACCGGTGCGGCGTGTCATGCGCCCGTCGGCCACCCGATTGCCGTACCTACGCCCGTCGAAACCTCTTGCCCATTTTGCCCGCTTTTATAGCTTTCTCATGGTCATTGACTGTTGTGCCGGTGTGTGGGTGACTTGTCCATGGAGTTGCCTTAAGTCATATTTCCAGGTGTCCATACCAACGCGGGTCGCCCCGCCGGGCACCGCTCGGCCGCAGCCCGCCGAGCACGCCCGACCGACGGCCGATCGCATCCGAAGGGAATGAGCCATGGCAGATTTCTCCCGCCTCCCCGGCCCCAACGCGGACCTTTGGGACTGGCAGCTCTCGGCAGCCTGCCGCGGTGTGGACAGCTCGCTCTTCTTCCACCCCGAGGGCGAGCGCGGGGCGGCGCGCAGCTCGCGCGAGGCCAGCGCCAAGGAGGTCTGCATGCGCTGTCCGGTGATCGCCGAGTGCGCCGCGCACGCCCTGGCGGTCCGTGAGCCGTACGGCGTCTGGGGCGGGATGACGGAGGACGAGCGCGAGGAGATGCTGGGCCGCTCGCGACACCGCCTGGTGGAGGTCCCACTGGCCCCGCCGGCAGTCGCGCAGCGCTAGACCCTCCTCCAAGGTGCGCCGTGAAGAAACGTTTCTTCGCGGCGACTCGGGCTGCTCACAGTAGGTACCCGCTCAGCGGGACCCCGGTCACCGACCGTCAGCGATCGGCGGCCGCACCCGCCAGCCGCTCCAGCATCAGCGCGACGGCCGGCACCTCGGCCAGGTCCGGCAGGGTCAGCGCCACCACCTGGCGCACCGCCGGCGCACCGGTGGCCGTCCGCACCGGCACCGTCGACACGCCGTCAGGACGCACCGACTGCAACGCCAGTCGGGGCAGCACCGCCACCCCCAGTCCGGCCGCCACCAGGCCGACCACCGCCGGGTAGTCGTCGGTCGCGAAGTCGATCCGGGGCTCGAATCCCGCGCCGGCGCACAGCTCCACCAGGTGCCCCCGACACTGCGGGCAGCCGGCGATCCACTGCTCCCCCGCCAGCTCGGCCAGCCCCACCGGCCCGCCACGTCCGGCCAGCGGGTGTGCTGCGGGCAGCAGGCCCACCAGCGGGTCGTCCAGCAGCGGGGTGACCACCAGGTCGGACCAGTCGGTACCGGCCGACAGCTGCTGCGCCTCCAGATTGGCCTCGGCCCGCGCCTCGCGCGGGGTGCCGTGCGCGGCGGCCGGCAGTGCGGCGGCGCCGTCGGACTGCGGGTAGCGGAAGGCCAGGGCGATCTCGCACTCACCGCCGCGCAGCATCGCCAGCGACTCCGGCGGCTCCGCCTCGACCAGCGACACGCGCACCCCCGGATGGCTGTCCCGCAGCCGGGCGACCGCGGGCGGCACCAGGGTGGAACTCGCGGTCGGGAAGGAGACCAGCCGCACCCGCCCGGCCCGCAGCCCGGCGATCGCGGCCACCTCCTCCTCGGCGGCGGAGAGCCCGGCCAGGATTCCGGTGGCATGCTTGAGCAGGACCCGCCCGGCCTCGCTGAGCTGCATCCCGCGGCCCGAGCGGACCACCAGCGGGGTGTCGACCGACTTCTCCAGGGCCTTCATCTGCTGGCTGATGGCAGGCTGCGTACACCCCAGCTCACGGGCGGCGGCGGAGAAGGAGCCGGTACGGGCGACGGCACGCAGGACGCGCAGATGGCGGGCCTCGATCATGCCTCAGTTATAAGGCAATCTTTGCATTCTGCAAAATTCTACTGATAGTTGAAGCCTGGAGCACCCGCCCCTGCGCCCCGGAGGCGAGCGGGCGAGTCCCCGCCCCGAGCCGAAGGGGCGCGCCGGTGCCGAAAGGGAGAAGCGACCAGCGAGGCACGAGCGCCGGAGCGCCGAC
>NZ_JBHTTU010000046.1:0-31777 GCF_042794375.1 Kitasatospora sp. NPDC056531
CGAAGACCAGGCTCATCATCCGCAGAGGCTTCGGCTTTCGCTCCGCCGAGGCCGTCATCGCCCTCGTCATGCTCTGCCTCGGCGGCAACCGCCCCGCCCTGCCCCGACGCCAACTCACATGATCCGACCCACAGATCCAGCACAAGAGCCGCAAAAGGGGGCGAGCCGCAGGAACAGAACGGACAGGACGAGCGCGGACGCATCCGACGGATCGCCAGGACCCCGGCTCCTGGCCCGACGGAGCAGCCCCGTCTGCGCGGGGAGGAATTCTCGGCCCCGGCGCGGGCAGTCGGTCATCCGGTGGAGCCGCGCGGCTGGTGCGCGCCGGGAGGATCGTCGGTCAAGGCCGCGCCTGCGCCGAACCTCCGCCGAATCAGGACGTCGCACTCCCATGTTCCGTACTCCCGTGCTCCGCACCCCCGTGTTCCGCACCGCCTGGCGCAACGTACGCGCCCACAGGTCCCGGATGGCACTGACCGCGCTGGCCGTCGCCGTCGGCGTTGCCTTCGTCACCGGGATCCTCCTGTTCACCGCCACCGTCTCCGACGCGCTCGCCGGCTCCTCCCGGCAGGCGTTCGACCACACCGACCTGGTGGTCCGCCCCGACGGCAGGACCTCCCGGACGGCGTCCGTCGACCGGCCGCCGCCCCTGACCACGGCCGATCTACGGCGGGTGCGGGGCCTTCCGGAGACGGGCGGTGTCCTCGCCGTCGTCTCCGGCTACACGGCCCTGGGCTGTCCGGACGGACGGCCGGCCGGCCGTGGCGGCCCCACCCGGGCGGGCAACTACGCGGCGGACGGCGGAGTGGCGAACGGCGGAGGCGACCCCCGATTCGCCTTCACCGAGGGCCGGCCGCCCGCCGGGAGCGGCGAGATCGCCATCGACGGGGCCAGCGCCGCGCGGTGCGGCTACCACGTGGGGGACAGCGCGCGGATCTCGGTGGACGGGCCCGGCCTCACCCCACGGATCAGCGGCGTCTTCACCACCCGGGCCGAGCCCGCCGCCACCACGGGCGGAAGCCTGGTGCTCTTCGACACCGCGACCGCCCAGGGATACCTCACCGGCCCCGGCGACTACAGCGAATTCCACGTGAAGGCTGCCCCCGGCGTCCCGGTCGAGCGGCTGCGACAGGCGACGGAGCAGGCGCTCCCGGACACGGTCGCCTTCACGGCCGCGTCCCTCGCCCGCGACCAGACGCTGGCCGCCCGCAACCAGGTCGCCTCGCTGCGCTCCACGCTGCTGTCCTTCGCCGCCGTCGCGCTGTTCGTCTCCTGCTTCCTGATCAGGAACACCTTCAGCATGCTCGTCACCCAACGGACCAGGGAGACCGGCCTGTTGCGGGCCGTCGGCGCCTCGCGCCGGCAGGTCACCCGCCTGGTACTGGCCGAGGCGTCCCTGGTCGGGATCCTCGCCTCCCTGGTCGGGACCGCGGCCGGCATCGGTGTCGCCGAGGGTCTGCGCCCCGTCGCCGGTGACCTGGGGAAGAACGGCCCGCTGCCCACGGGCGGATCGCTGAGCCTGCCCGCGTACGCGCTCCTCCTCCCGGTGCTGGCCGGGGTGTCGACCACGCTCGTCGCCGCCTGGCTGCCCGCCCGCCGAGCCGCCCGGATCGCACCGCTGGCCGCGCTGCGCACCGCCGACGCACCGGTGCGGGAAGGCGGCGGACGGCTCCGTGCGGCCGCCGGCCTCCTGCTGTCCGGCGGTGGCGCGGCCTGCCTGCGGGCAGGCACGAACGCCGAGCGCATCGCGGACGGCGCACCGGTGATGGCGCTCGGAGCCGTCCTGGTCGCCTCCGGCCTCCTCACCCTGCTGCCGATGCTGGTCGGGCCGGCCCTCGCCCTCGCCCGCCCGCTCCTCGCCCGGGCCGGCATCAGCGCCCGGCTCGCCGAACGCAACAGCGCCCGCAACCCGCGCCGCACCGCAGCCGCGGCCGCCGCCCTGGTCGTCGGCACGAGCCTGGTCACCACCCTCACCATGCTCGCGGCCGGCGGCCTCGCCGCCGCCAACGCCCAGAGCGCCGACGTCCTCAAGGCCGACTACGTCGTCTCGATGCAGGACCTCAGCCCGCTGTCCGCCGAGGTGGAGCGGCGTCTGGCCGCCAGCCCCGACGTCATTGCCACCGCCGCCGTACGCGAGACCCGGCTGACGATCGACCAGTCCACCCGGTTCGCCCTGGCGCTGCCCGCCGAGGCCGTGCGCGAGAAGCTGCGCCTGCGCCTGACCAGCGGATCGGTCGAGGCCTTCGGCGGCCCGAGGGTCCTGGTGACCACCGGCGAGGCCCAGGCCTACGGTTGGACCACCGGAAGCCGGCTCGACGCCCGGCTCCCGGACGGCCGGAGCGTCCGGCTGACGGTGACGGGCGTGTACGAGTCCAACGCTCTGCTGGCCGGCGTCCTCGTCGACACCGCCGCCCTGCCCACCACGACCGACACCGCCGACAAGCTCCTGCTCACCACCCGCGACCACCCAGGCCCCGCGCTGCGGCTCGCCCTCACCCGCGCCCTCGGCGACAGCCCGGCCCTGCGCATCGACAGCAGCGAGGACCTGGCCCGGGCCGCCGCGCAGGGCACCACCCGGATGTTGAACGCGCTCTACGCCCTGCTCGCGCTGTCCGTCGCGGTCGCCCTCCTGGGGATCGTCAACACCCTGGCCCTGTCCGTCGTCGAGCGGCAGCGCGAGATCGGCATGCTGCGGGCGATCGGTCTGACCCGGGCGGGAGTGCGCGCCATGGTGCGTGACGAAGCCCTCCTCATCGCCGTCCTCGGCGGCGTGCTCGGCACGGCCCTGGGCCTCTTCCTCGGCTGGGCCGGAGGCGAACTGATCGCCCGCCACCTGCCCGGCTACCACCACAGCGTCCCCGTGGTGCGACTCGCGGCTCTGCTGGCCCCGGCCGTGCTCGCGGCGCTGCCAGCCGCCCTGTGGCCGGCGCGCCGCGCGGCCCGCACCCGGGTCCTGACGGCCATCGGGGCCTAGAAACAGGATCCTCTTGCCGTTGTGAGCGGAGAGGTTGTCCAGGATCACGTGGACCGGGGCGCCGTCCGCCTTCGAGCGGGCCGTCGGGGTGATGGCTGTCAATCGGCCGCCGGGGTGATCTCGTACATCCCGGGGCCGTCCAGGTAGCGCACTGTGTTGAGGTCGCGTTGCAGGACGGCATCCACCGGGTGGCCGAGCGTCAGGGTAGCCGGGTATTCGCGATCGTAGGTTGTCGCGGTGATCGTGTCGCCGGGGCTCACCAGCACGGTGAGGGAGTGGAAGCTCGCCAGCTGCTTGAGGTGGTCCAGCGCGCGGTAGCCCCGTAGCCGTCCCGAAGCCGGAGCGACCAGCGCCGCCCAGGCGAACGCGTGCCGGCGTTGGTAGGGCCGGCCCGACCGGGCGCGGAACCGGTCGGGCCGGACGTAGGCGTCGACGGTCCATTCCAGCTGGCCCTCGCCCAGGACCTCGGCCGTGTAGTACGGAAGCCCCGAAACGCGGGCGCCCACCTCGACCAGCCGCGGGCCGTCCGGGGTCAGCTTGATCTCCAGGTGGGCCGCGCCGTACCGGATGCCGAGGGCGTCCAGCACCCGGCGGCCGTAGTCGAAGAGTTCGCCGACCGGCTGTTCGTCGGAGCGCAGCAGCACCTGCGCGGTCACCAGGTCCCGCACCCCGTTGGCCTCGATCCGCTCGGTGCGCCAGGCGTCGGTCAGCTGGTGCATACCCGCGCAACTGACCGTGTTCACGATGTACTCGGCGCCCACCAGGTACTCCTGGGCGACGACCTCGGTGATCGGCTCGCCCAGCGCCGTACGGCGGCTGCGCAGCCGGCGCAGCGCGGCGACCGAGTCCTGCGGCAGGTCGCAGAACGACACGCCGTCACCCCAGTAGCCGCGCAGGGGCTTGACGACCACGGTTCCGCCCACTTTCTCGTGCCAGGCCAGCAGTTCGGCTTCGTCACCGGTTCGCAGCTGCCGCATGCCGGGGACGCCCTGAGCCTTGATCGTTTCGATCTGCACGTACTTGTCGCGCCGCGCGCTGCTCAGGGCCGTGCCGTTGGAGGCCAGCCCCAGCCGCTCGGAGAGGGCGTCGGCGAGCTCCACCCCGGTCTCGCGACCGGCCAGGACCGCGACCGGCCCCAGCGCGGCGAGCTGTGCTGTCAGGACGTCCAACTCGCCGTCGTGGACCAGCACATGACCGAAGGCCCGGTCGTCCACCGGATCGACTCCGGTCGGTGGGACGGGCGTGCTCCGGACCTGGATCACCTCGCCGCCCAGCGCGCCGAACGCGCCGGTGAACCCGAAGGACGTGCCGAACGCGTCGACGACCGCGACACGGTATGCTGACATCGGGCGCCTGCCTACTGGTTGGCCGGCGCGAAGCCGGGGTGGGCGAGATCGTCGCGGAGCGCGAGGAGCCGGTACACCGCGTTGGTGAGCACATGCCGGACGTTGAACCCCGACGTGCCGGGGTCCCGGCCGTCCAGGATGTCGTGTTCGCCGCCCTGTTCGCGGATGTCGCGACGGGTCAGCCCGGTCCGCTCCCGGAACGCCTCGGGGAGCGCGTGCCGGGTGATGCCCAGGTGCGCCATCCGGAAGTCCACGAACTTGTCGATCACCCTGACCAACCGGTCGCGGCCCGCGCGGTCGAGCACCAGCCGTCCGTCCCGCAGCCGCTGGGCGACGTTCGCCCCGCGGATGGAGTCGCCGCGCCACCGCGCGATGACGGGCCGGGACCACGAGGGGAAGTAGGACATCGACTGGTCCAGGAAGATGCCGTACCCCTTCGACGGCGGCAGCAGGGCCAGTTCGAGGAGGTGGACACTGGGCATGAACGCACCGCTCGCGCCGCGCGGGCCGCCGGGATGGCCCATGTGGTAGGGGCGGAACCGGTTGAACGCCTGCTGTGACAGCTTGCGGTACCTGGCCATGTACCGCGTGAACTCCGCGAGGCACTCGACGACGTCGTCCAGGACCGCGGACGGACGGGCGGCGGCCGCCGGCAGGACCAGCGAGCGCAGACCGTAGGCGGCCGACTTCGCCCACGGTTCGGAGAGGTGGTGGCCGAGGTAGAAGTCCCGTTCGAGAGCGGCGTCCCGGCCTGCGGAGAACACCCGGATGTCCCCGCTTCGCCGGTATTCCTCGCAGTTGACGTCGATCAGGAATTCATAGCTCAGATGGGGATCCAGGGCGGGGAACCTGCCGCACTGGGCGGATATCAGCTCGGTCAGGGCGCGGGGTGCGGCCTGCGGCCCCGCGGGCGCGTAGCCGCTGAGCAGGAAGAGCAGATCGAGCTGGAGGAGACGCGCGGTCCGCTCGTCGCCCTCGGAGAGGCACTGCGGAGTGACTTTTCGAAGTATCTGCTCCTGACAATCAGCGAGTTGATTGTGCGTCAGGCGCTTTGCCGAGAGGTCGCCGAGGGCGGCGGGAAGGCTGTGCAGGACGTAGTCGCGCAGTGGTGAGCCCGAGCGACCGGGGGCGGGAGGGGTGTGGTGCCGGGGGTGTGCGACACCGTCGAAGAGTTGGCTGCTGTTCACGTCTTCTCCTTGCCGACCGCCGCGACGGGCCGTGACGGCACTGGGGTTGGTGTTGCTCGGGGCCCGGCTGTCTGTCTGTGTCGCCGCAGGGCCTCTACTGGGCCTTGTAGCCGCCGTCGACGTTGAGGATGGTGCCGGTGACGAAGGAGGCGGCCGGGGAGGCGAGCCAGGCGATGGCTTCGGCGACCTCGGTGGGGCGGCCGATCCGGTTGACCGGCTGGAGGGCGGAGATGGCGGCCTCGTCCCAGGTGCCGGCCTCGATGGCGGTGTTGAGGATGTCGGTCTTGATCGAGGCAGGGGCGACCGCGTTGATGCGGATGCCGTCGGTGGCGTACTCCAGGGCGGCGGACTTGGTGAGGCCGACCACGGCGTGCTTGGTGGCGGAGTAGTTGGCCGCGTAGCGGATGCCGCTTAGGCCCGCGATCGAGGCCAGGTTGACGACGGAGCCGCCGGGGGTGTCCTGGGCCAGCATCTGCTGGATCTGGTACTTCATGCCCCAGAAGACGCCGAGCACGTTCGTGGTGAGCATCTGCTGGAAGCGGCTGGTGGGCTCGTCGGCCAGGCGGCCGCGGTCGAGGGAGATCCCGGCGTTGTTGACCGCGACGTCGAGTCGGCCGAAGCGCTCGACGGTGGCCGTGACCAGGGCGGCGACGGACTCCTCGGAGTCGACGTCGGCGGCGACGAAGGCGGCCTGCCCGCCGTTGTCGCGGATCTCGCGGACGACGGCTTCGCCCGCTTCCTTGCGGCGGCCGGAGACGACGACGGCGTGGCCGGCGCGGGCCAGGGCCAGGCCAGTCTCCTTGCCGATGCCGCTGGTGGCTCCGGTGACCAGGGCGACGCGGGATGCGCTCATGACGGTGGACCTCTTTCGCATACAGGTGGGCACGGCCGGCGGCCGTGATTTAGAAGACCGGCGGTCTCTTGCGTTCCAAGTTAAGAGACCGCCGGTCTGATGTCAACAGACCAGCAGTCTGTAACATGGGGGTGTGACGACCTTCCAGCGAGCGCGCAGCGAGGAACAGCGCGAGATCCGGCGCCGGGCGATCCTCGACACCGCGGCGGCGATGCTCGACGAGATGTCCGTGGGCGCGCTCAGCCTGAACGAACTGAGCCGGCGGGTGGGCCTGGCGAAGTCCAATGTGCTGCGCTACTTCGAGTCGCGCGAAGCCGTCCTGCTGGAACTGCTGGACCGCGACTGGCGGCAGTGGACCGCCGCCCTGCCCGAACAGCTCGCCGTCCAGGTCACCCCCGGGGCCCCGCCGATCCGGCGCGGCCGGGAGTTCGCCGCGGTCCTGGCGCACTCCTTCGCGCAGCACCGGGTGCTGTGCGACCTGCTCAGCGCCCAGGCGGGCGTCCTGGAGCACAACGTCTCCGCGGACGTGGCCGCCCGCTACAAACGAGCGGCCCTCGACAACGTCGCCGCCCTGGCCGCGCTCGCCCGCCAGTACCTGCCCGAACTCGGCGGCCACGCCGACCGGTTCTGCGCCGAGGCCGTCATGGTGAGCGGCGCGGTGTGGACCCACGCCCGGCCCTCCGCCGCCATGCTCGAAGCCTATGCAGCCGACCCCTCGCTCGCCGCCCTGCGCATGGACTTCACCACCACCCTGGAGGAGATGCTGACCACCCTCATCGCGGGCACCCTGGCCAGGGTCGAGGAATGACCAGGACCTCACCCGCCCCTCCGCCGCGGGAACCCGAGGCCGTGGCGATCGGCGCCGCGCCGGCGAGGGCGGTCCCGACGACGGCGGTTTTCAGCCGGAGGGATGTGCGGGCCATGGGGGAACTCGCTTTCGGGGTAGGCCTGTAGGGCCGATACGGGCAGGGGGCATTGCTCACGCAGCCGCCGAATGATGATTCCGGCAAAGGGGCACGACGCATCGAACGGAACCGCGGACCCAACCGTGCTTCACCGCCGCACGTCGGCACATCAGTCGTCTGACTGCAAGCGCCGACAGATCGATCACGTCGGTGCGCGTCGGGCGGTGAGTGCCTGCCTCTCATCCCCTTTCGAGGTGAGACGGCGCTGGCACCAGCCGCTCGGGCGGCGGCCCCCGGACCGGCTCCTTCGTTTCCCGGTGGCCGTGTGTCGGCTGTGGCTCCGACCCTTCGTCTGCCGGTGGATTCCCGGATCGGTCATCTGGCGGTCGAATCCCGCGGGGACGCGGGGGGTTCACGGTGTCGAAAGAGGCGAGGGCCGCATGGCGAAGCGGGTCGGTAGCTGCTGCCCCCGGCCACTGGGGAGGAGCACACGGCAAAGCGGACGTGCCGTCAAATGACCGATGCCGAACGGCGGTGCGGAGCCAATGATGGAGAACGCCCGCCCGCCCCGTAGGGACACACCATGTCTGTACCTATCAGCAGCCCGCTGTCCGAGAGCGCCCGAGCAGTCGCCGGCAGTGCCCTCCAGGCCACCCTGGTCGATCTCCTCGATCTTGCCTTGGTGGCCAAGCAGGCGCACTGGAACCTGTACGGTCCGCGTTTCCGCTCCCTGCACGTCCAGCTCGACGAAGTGGCCACCACGGCCCGGAACTTCTCGGACACCGTCGCCGAACGCGCCGCCGCGCTGGGTGTCGCCCCGGACGGCCAGGCCGCGACCATCGCCGCCACCAGCGCCCTTCCCTCCGTTCCGCAGGGATGGCTGGAGGACAGGGCCGTGGTGAATGCCATGGTGGAGACGTTCGCCACCGTCATCCGCCGACTGCGCGAGCGCATCGGCGCGACCGGCGAGGCGGACGCCGTCACCGAGGATCTGCTGGTCGGGCTGATCGCCGAACTGGAGAAGCAGAGCTGGATGTTCCAGGCGGAGAACCGGGGCTGACCCCTCCAGCAACACCATCACACACACGGAAAGGTGGTTCACATGTTCACACCCAAGGCCATGCTCCGCGGCTCGGCCGCCACGGCGACCGTCGTCGCGGCCGTGATAGGCCTCGGTGCCGGAGCGGCGTACGCCGCCGGCTGGCCTCCGTTGCAGCCGGGCGCCTACCTCTACTCGGGCACTGGCGGGAGCGGCGCGGTGACCGTAGTCGGCCTCGACGACTTCGGTACGTGCCACACGCTGCCGACGCCCGCCCGATCGGTCCAGGTCGCCTCCGACTCCGCGTCCGTGGTGCTGTACTCCGGGGCGAGCTGCACCGGCGCCCACCCGTGGGCCACCGGCTCGCTGGCCCAGTCCAACCTGCCGTGGCCGGTGTTGAGCTACCGGGTGGTCCCGGCTTGACGCCACCCTGACCAGGCAGTGCGGCTCCCCGCGCGGAGGTCTCGAAGCCACTGTCATGAGGCGCGCCGGGTAGGCCGGTGATGCCCGGGGGCAGCCAGATCGCCCTCGTCCACCGCGGACTGGACGGGCAGCCGTACGTCATGGCGCAGGACTACGGCTGCGCATGCTACTCGGGGGGCGTGGCATCGACGCGCCCAGTCGCTGGTCGTCACCGACCACGTCTGCAGCCACGCTTCCGCCCATGGGCTGGGCTCTTGCTGCCCCCGGGCAGCACCTGCCCGTACGAAACCCTCATCGCCACGAGACGACATGTCTTGACGGAGGTGTGGAGTGATGCCAGGGTCGTAACCGTTTAAAACGGTTACGCATTTCACTCGTAGCGCTCCCATCACACGTGTCTGACCGTCAAGGTATGTCGATGCGAGCGGTCCAGTGCAGCGCGCGATTCCGAACGACGCCGGGCTGCGGAGGGGAAGGAACGTGGCGGAGGAACACGAGCGGCACGCCCAGGGGGCTCCAGTGGGGCGGCGGATGCTGCTGGGCACGCTGGCCGCAGGCGCCGCCGGATTCGCCGCCGCGCCGTACCTGCAACGGGGTTGGGAGGGATTCCTCGGCGCCGCCTCCCAGCACGACCCGACAGGCCTCACCGGCCTGCTGCCGGATCCCGGCGGCTTCCGCTACTACAGCGTGGTGGGCTCGGTGCCGCACAAGAACGACACCGACTACGCCCTGCGTATCGACGGTCTCGTCGACCGGCCGCGCACCTACACCCTGTCGGAGCTGCGCGCGCTCCCGCAGACCCGCATCGTCCGGGAGGTGCTGTGCACCGACGGCTGGCGGGTCGACGGCACTCCCTTCCAGGGAGTCCGCCTGGCGGACCTGCTCGACGTCGCGGGAGTGCGCACCGAGGGTGCTGCCCTCCGCTTCACCTGCTTCGACGGCGTCTACAGCGAGAGCCTGACCCTGGAACAGGCCCGGCGCCCCGACGTCCTCGTGGCGCTGACCATGCAGGACGAGCCGATCAGTCATGCACACGGCGGCCCGGTCCGCCTCTACGTGGCGCCGATGTACTTCTACAAGTCGGCCAAGTGGCTCTCCGGCATCACCGTCACCGACCGGGTCATCCCCGGATACTGGGAGGAGTACGGATATGCCGTCGACGGCTGGCTCGACAGCGCCGACCGCGGCGCCGCCGCCTGAAGCGGACGACCCGGTCCGCCGGTTCGGCCGCGTCCCGCACCTCGTCCACCGGTCCACCGGGCTGCTCATGCTGCTGTGCCTGACCACTGCGGCTTGCCTCTACATCGGCCCGCTCGCTCAACTCGTCGGGCGGCGCCGTCTCGTGATCACAGTCCACGAGTGGTCAGGCCTGCTGCTCCCACTGCCACTTCTGCTCGGTCTGCTCTCCCGCGAACTCCGCGCCGACCTGCGTCGGCTGAACCGCTTCGCGCCCTGCGACGTGCAGTGGCTGCGCGCCGCACGCCGGCGACTGACCTCACCGCGCGACCGGCCGGCGGGCAAGTTCAACGCCGGGCAGAAGCTCTACGCAGGCTGGATCGCCGGAGCCGTCCTGATCATGATGGTCACCGGGCTGCTCATGTGGTTCACCCGGTTCCTGCCGTTCCTCTCGCGCACCAGTGCGATCTTCGTTCACGACTGCCTGGCCTGGGCCATGTGTGTCGTCCTGTTCGGGCACACCCGCCGTGCGCTCCGGGACCCGGAGGCACGGAAAGGCATGCGTACCGGCTATGTCAGCCGGCGCTGGGCGCGCAGCCATCACCCGCAGTGGCTGCCCGCGGACTCCGTCGAACCTGGCGCGGTCGACTGACCCAGGGGCGCTTGGCGGACGCGCGTCTCCAGGCCGCCCGGGAAGGGGGCATTGCGCATTCCCCTGTCACTGGTCAGAATGGTGACGTGATTCATGCCTTCCCGTGCGGAACCCTGACCTTCGACTTTGTCGGCACCCTGCGTGCCCGCCGCAATGCGGCGCCGATCGAGAAGTTGGCCGTTCCCCAGCAACTCGACGCGTGGTTCGTCGAGGCGGGGATGCTCGATGCCGCGCCCGGCGCCGACGGGACCGACCTTGCCATCGCGGTGGATCTTCGGGAATCGATCTACTCGCTGGTCGCCGCGCGCCTCGACGGGCGACCGATGCCGGACCGGGCGATCGCCGAGGTGAACAAGCACGCTGCGGGTCTGCCGGTGACACTGCGCCTGCACAGGGACGGCGCGACCAGGACCGGCACCGTGGCCCAAGGGCTCGCCGCACTCGCTCGCGAGACCGCCGAAATGCTAGGCGGCGATGATGCGGCCCTGCTTCGTGAGTGCGCCCGCCCGGAATGCACCCAGGTGTACCTCGACCGCTCGCGCGGCCACCGGCGTGAGTGGTGTGCCATGAAGACCTGCGGCAACCGGGTCAAAGCCGCCAGCTACCGTGCGCGCCAGCACAGTTCCTCCGACACCTGAGCGCGGTCTGCGGCAGGTCCGATCGTCTGCGCGCCGGAGCTGATGCTCGACGCCCTCGACCTGCCCGCCGACGAGTGCGTGTTCGTTGACGACACCGAGCGCTACCTGCCGCCAGCCGCCGAGCTGGGATTCGCCACCGTGCACGCGAAAGACCCGGGGCAGACGATCTCCGAACTGGAGGGCCTGCTCGGAGTGGACCTGTCGGGACGCGACCGAGGCCGCTGAGCAAACGGGGCCGGGAAGGAGTGAGACCCCTTCTCCGTCCCCGTGGGCGGCGCCGGTGCGCCGATCCGGTCCGTCAGCGGCGCAGTAGGTCCGCCGCCCGCTCCGCGATCGCACAGACGGTCGCGTTGGTGTTGTTGGACGATGATGTCGTAGCTGGGTCGAACGTTCACGGTGCTTCGTCCTCGGTGCGGTGCTGTCGCCTCGGTCAGAGGGCCGGCCCGCCCGAGCCGTCGGTGCCTCACGGCGGCGCGGGCGGGCCGGAAATGGCTGTGTCAGGCGGTCACCGCGGTGGCGTTGATGGTGACCGGGATGTTGCCGCGGGTGGCCTTGGAGTAGGGGCAGAGCTGGTGGGCGGCGTTGCCGAGTTCGACTGCGGTCTCCTGGTCGACTCCGCCGAGTTCGAGGTTGAGGACGGCGCTCAGTCCGAACGCGTCGTCGTCGCTGCGGGTCAGGGTCGCCTCGACCGTGATGGCGGTGCTGGTGAGCCGGACCTTGCGTTCGGCGGCGGCGCGGCGGACGGCGCCGAGGAAGCAGGCGCCCCAGCCGGCCGCGAACAGCTGCTCCGGGTTGGTGGCACCACCGGCACCGCCCAGCTCCTTCGGGATGGCGAGGGAGGTAGCCAGGTGGCCGTCGCTGGCGGCGATCTGCCCGCCGTTGCGGCCCTCTCCCGTCACCGTGACCACGCCGGTGTAGCTGACTGCCATTGTCCTGACTCCTTGTTCGTGTCGATCCGATGAAGCGTTCCGTCGTCACCGGTTTAACTGGTTACCGACTCTGTCGGTCCCGCTCGGGCCTGTCAAGAGGGCCCGGTTGGCGTTGCCCGTGCCCAAAGGGCTTCGGGGGTACGGGATTTGCTCCGCTTGGCGATACGTGTCAGATGTGCGCGCCAAGGTGGGACGGCTTGCCTGACAGCCGGCCCCTCAGCCTTGTGCGGCGAACCGCCGGTCCTGTACCGCAACGAGGCGTTCCATGTAGTCCACGCCGGCAGCGCCCACGCCGAAGGCCGATTCCGCCCAGTCCTCCGTCGTGGACATCAGGACGTCGCGCGAGATAGGCAGTGACCTCAGCCGAGTGCGCAGCATGGCAGCCACCCCGTTGAACCGCGGGCCGATCTCGTCCATGAACTCCAGCACAGTGGCATAGCCGCCGCCGACAGGCGCAACCCGGTCGACGAGCCCCTGCTCCTCGTGCCAGCCAACGGGGTGCTGCTCACCCCATCCGATCAGGCGCTCCGCCGTCCGCCGGCCGGCGCGCACAGCGGTGAGCGGGTACGCGCCCATCCCGGGGAACAGGTTGAACTTGATCTCGGGGAACCCAAGGCGCACCTGTTCCTCCGCCAGCACGAAGTGGTGTGCAAGGGCGCACTCGTATCCGCCGCCCAGCGCATGGCCGTCAACGAGCGCGATGCTGATCGCTCCCGTGCCGAAGCCGTGCATCGCCTCGTCGATGCAGTCGACACAGGCGCGGGCGTACGCCCGCAGGGTCTCGCGGTCCCCCGAACGGATCGAGCGGGCGAACAGGTCCAGGTCGCCGCCTGCATTGAACATCCCCGGGGTGCTGGAAGCTGTCACCCAGAACCTGACCGGCAGCGCGGCCTCCCGCACCAGCCGAGCCAGTCGCAGGATCTCGGCGAGCAGCACCGAGTTGAACGACGGACGTGGTTCCGCGCTCATCATCATCCAGACCACTTGGCGCTCGCTGTCGTAGCGCGCGACCAGTTGGTTGAAATCCTCTTCCACGCCCAGGGGCTGGGTGTGGTCCAGAAGCTTGATGTCCACCGTGGGAACTCCCTACTTGGCGAGGAAGGCGAGCAAGGCCTGGTTCACCTCACGGGCGTGGGTCCACAGCAGTCCGTGCGGACCCCCTTCGATCTCCACGTACTCCGCGGTCGGCAGCGCCTTGTGGAACAGCCGGGCGGTGGCCTCGACGGGCAGGATCCGGTCGGCGGTCCCGTGCAGGATGAGCGCCGGGACGTCGACCTTGGGGATGTCGGCACGGAAGTCGGTGCCCCAGGTCAGCGGGGCGGCTGCCGCCGCGTGCGCGCCGCCGCTCGCGGCGACGTTCCAGCTGTTGCGCAGGGCCTCCTCCGAGATCCGGCTGCCGAGGTTCTCGTCCAGGTTGTAGAAGTCCTTGAAGAACGCGGTGTAGTAGGCGTAGCGGTCGGCTGACGCCGCGTCGCTGACCTGCTGGAAGAACTCGGCGGGAGCCGCGCCGTCGGGGTTCTCCGGCCCCAGGAGGAGCCACGGCTCCAAGGACGCCAGGAAGGCGACCTTCGCGATCCGACCGGTGCCGTAGGTACCCGCGTAGCGCGCCACCTCGCCGGTGCCCATGGAGAAGCCGACGAGGATCGCGTCGTTGAGGTCGAGTGCCGCTAGCACCCGGTCCAGGTCGGCGGCGAAGGTGTCGTAGTCGTACCCGGTGCCGGGCCGGTCCGAGCGACCGAAGCCGCGGCGGTCGTACGTGATCACCCGGTAGCCGGCGCCGAGCAGCGCCGCGGACTGCTTCTCCCACGAGTCACCGCTGAGCGGGAAACCGTGGATGAGCACGACCGGTTGCCCCGCCCCGTGGTCCTCGTAGTACAGGTTGATGTCGGCGGAGTTCTCCTGGCCGACGGTGATGAACGGCATGCTGGGTCTTCCTTCGATGATGGTGGGAGCAACGTGTACGAGGAGCGGGCTGGCCGGCTTTCCGAGGCGCGCGTCACTTGGGAAGCCACGGATTCTCCCGTAGGTGTCAGGGGCCGTCGGCCTTCGCGAAGCAGAGTCACAGCGAAGTGCTGGTCGGTTGTCCGCCGGAGGTGCCAACGTCCTTCACTCTCCGTCCTGTGGATGCGCCTTGAGATCAGTCACATGACGGTCAACCCCGACTGCACATGTCCGGGGCACCTTTGCGGCGATAGCGGTTCATGAGTCCCTCTGCCATGGCGGCCAACCTGCGGCGTGGCCTTGCACTCCACATCGTCACCTGCCAGAGTGGTTACGCGCCGAAAGGCGGCAGCAACCCCCGGTCTCGAGGGACAAGGGCCCGTACCCCGTTTTCGGGGGACACGGGCGCGAGGATGCGCCTTGATGGGGCACGAATCACCAGCTCAGAACGGGATTTGCAGCATGCGGCAGATGGCGCATCGCCGGAATTCAGTCCCCGTTGGCGGTCAACTGACGGAGGCAGTCCGCCTCCGCCGTGACCAGAGTGAGTACTGCCGACACAACCCGGCCTGCGGACTGCAGCGATCTCGTACCCACACACATGGAGCTCCCATGACCGTCGTCAACTTCCATCTCATCTCTTCGCTCAGCCCGTCCGGCGTGCTGGAGGTGCTCACCGACTTCAGCCCCGCCCGAGCGAAGGCTTGGCCCGGCATCGACATCGAACACTTCGAGGTTCACGGCCTGGGTGAGAACTGGGCCGAGGTGACCGAGGGCAACAGCTCCGCCTGGGAGCGGACCCGCTATGACTGGGAACCCGGAGGAAACGAGGTCACCGTCACCACTCTCGACTCCAAGCTGTTCGGGCCGGGGGGAGGTTGGGTGTTCCGGATGACCCCGGAGGCGGCGGGCACCCGGGTCGACGTCCAGCTAACCAGGACGCCGAGCACCCTGAAGGGAAAGCTCCTGGCGTCGCTGCTTCCCGCCGTCGCGCCGGCGTCCCTGCGCAAGTCCTTCGCAGGCCCTCTGCAGTCCCGATAACGCCAGTAGGCAGCTGTGGAACTGCCACCTCACACTCACAGGAGACGTCCATGACCCGCAGTAGTGTGACCTTCGGCAGCGCCGGCATCGAGATCGCCGCCCACCTCTACACCCTGGGCGGCCGGACAGGAGGTCCGCAGCCCGCCGTCGTGGTCGGCCACCCCGGCACCGGCGTCAAGGAACAGGCCGCCGGCCTGTACGCCCGGCAACTGGCGGACCGCGGCTTCATCACCCTCGCGTTCGACGCCGCCTACCAGGGGGAGTCCGGCGGTGCGCCCCGCGGCCTGGAAGACCCGAGCCAGCGTGTGGAGGACTTCAAGGCCGCCGTCTCGTACCTCAACACCCTCGAGGACGTCGACGACGACCGGATCGGACTGCTCGGCATCTGCGCCTCCGGCGGGTACTCGCTGAGCGCCGCAGGCGGAGACCACCGCGTGAAGGCCGTCTCCACCGTTTCCGGGGTCGATGTGGCCCGTCAGTTCCGCCTCGGCGCCGACGGAACCCAGGACCCCGCGGTCTTCCGCAGGCTGCTCGACGCGGCCGCTCGGGCCCGCACCGCCGCAGCCCGTGGCGAGGACCCCGGAGCCCTGCCGATCTTCCCCGGGACCGCCGAGGAGGCCGACGCACTCCGGGGAGCGCATGCTGTGGAGGGATTCGAGTACTACTGCACCGCGCGCGGCCGGCACGAGCGCTCCGCCGCGACGTTCGCCTGGCGGAGTGTCGACAAGCTGGCCTCCTCCGACGCCTTCCACGCGGTCGCGCTGATCGGGCCGCGGCCCCTGCTCCAGATCGTCGGCACGCGCGCCGGCACCGCCTGGATGGCCATCGACGTCCACCAGCGGGCGACCGGCCCCAAGGAACTGCACTGGATCGAGGCCGCCTCCCACGTCGATCTCTACGACAAGCAGGAGTACGTCGACCCAGCAGTCGACAAGTTGACCGAGTTCTTCGGTAGGAACCTGCGGTGACCATTCCGCAGCAGCCGACCTGCCGCACCGACAGGTGGCTGGTGACGCGGGCATCGCTGGACCCGGTCGCCCTTTCCATGGTTCTTTCCCAAGCCTCGACGCGTGCGGACCTGAACGGCTACGCCGACCTCTTGTGGCTCAGTGCCGGATACTTCCGGTCTCGCTTCCGGGTCTCCTCCCGCCGCGAGATCGGAGCCGCCTTCTCCGATCGATGATCGCCGCTGCCGACGGGCCCGCCCCCGAGTCCTAGTCAGCGAGCGGGGCAGGGGCTCCGGTTCGGGGCGCTGGCGCCGGTCGGCCCAGCCGCCCGTCGGCGAGCTCGAGGTGCCGCTCCACGTTGATCGCGTCAAGGAATCGCGCGTCGTGGCTGATCACAACGAAGGCTCCTTCGTGGGCGTTCAAGGCGTTCTCCAACTGCCCGACACTCACCAGGTCCAGGTTGTTGGTCGGCTCGTCCAGCAACAGCAGATGGGGTGCCGGCTCGGCATAGAGGACGCACGCCAGCGTCGCACGAAGCCGCTCGCCGCCCGACAGCACGCGCACCGGCAGGTGGATCCGCGGGCCGCGGAACAGGAACCGCGCCAGGATGTTCAGCCGCCGGGCGTCCGGCAGCGACGGCGCGAAGGATGCGAGGTTCTGCGCCACCGTCCGGTCGTCGTCCAGCAGGTCCAGCCGTTGCGACAGGTACGCGACCCGGCCGTCGGCACGCCGGACGGTTCCGGAGTCGGGCTCCAAGTCGCCGTGCACGAGCCGCAGCAGGGTCGACTTGCCGACCCCGTTGGCCCCCGAGAGTGCGATGCGTTCGGGCCCGCGGATGGCCAGATCGACGCCTTCGCCGGCGAAGACCTCCGTGTCGCCGAGGCGCTTGCGCAGGTGCTCCGCCTCGAACAGGGTGCGCCGGCAGGCACCCGGGTGTCCGGGAGCTCCAACGCGATGCTCTGCTCGATGCGCACCGCGCGTGCCGCCTCGGCGGCGCGTTCCTTCGCGTCGCTGACCCGGGCGGCGTGCATCGTCTGGGCGGTGCCGGCGCTCTTCTCGGCGGAGCGCTTCAGGCCACCGGCGACGATCCGCGCCAGCCCGGCGTCCTTCAGGTTCCGCTGCGCGTTTCCGGCCCGGCGTTCGGCCCGCTCCCGGGCCTGCTGCATCTCCCGCTTCTCGCGTTTGACCAGCAGCTCGGCGTTGCGGAGGTTGCGCTCCGCGGCCTCCTGCTCGGTAGCCACGGCGTGCTGGTAGGCGCTGAAGTTCCCGCCGTAGAACCGCATCTCGCCGCGCTCCAACTCGGCGATGCGGTCCATCCGGTCCAGCAGTTCGCGATCGTGGCTGACGACCAGGACGCAGCCCCGCAGACCGTCCAGCACCTCGTAGAGCCGGTGCCGGGCCGCGCGGTCGAGGTTGTTGGTCGGCTCGTCGAGCAGCAGTACGTCGGGGCGCTTCAGTAGCAGTGCGGCCAGGCCGAGCCCGACGATCTGGCCCCCGCTGAGCCGGTCGAGCCGGTCGAGCCGGTCGCGCAGTGCGACGTGGCCGAGGCCGAGCCGCTCGAGTTCGGTTCGCGCCCGGTCCTCCACGTCCCAGTCGTCGCCGACGACGGTGAAGTGGTGCTCGGCGGTGTCGCCGGACTCGATCGCGTCCAGTGCCGCGATGACGTCGGCTGCGCCGAGCACCTCGGCGACCGTCCGGTCGGCCGTCAGCGGCAGGTCCTGCGGCAAGTAGCCCAGCACACCCGCCACCGCGATCGAGCCGCTGGTGGCGGTGAGACGGCCTGCGATCAGCCGGAGCAGCGTGGACTTGCCCGCACCGTTGGGTGCGACCAGGCCGACGCGCTCGGCTTCGAGGTTGAAGGAGAGGTCCCGGAAGACCGGGGTGTCGTCCGGCCAGGCGAACGACAGGTCGGAGACGACGACAGGGGAGGATGACATGACCGTGCCCTAGGAAAGCCCTGCGGACCGACGCGCTCGATCACAGGTGAGGTGAAAGGGAGGACCAAGCGGCGCCGAGCAGCGGATCGTCGATCAGAAAGCGCTCGGGTCCCGGACATCTCAGTGCGAGATGTCGTCGTCGCTCAGCATGTCGAAACTCCTTCATCGGGGCGTCTGCCACGCTAACACGCCTGCTTGGGCAGGCACTGGATTTTTCGAGGTGGGGTGGGCCGGGAGGGCGGAGGGGAGTGGACGCGCCCTCCCGGCGTTCAAGGGGGCCGCAGTTCAGCGGCCGGGGGGGGGCTGACGGCGGGTCAGCGGGTGGCGCGGGCGGCCTTCTCGATGACGCCGGCCACCAGGTCGGGGTGGGACACCGCGACGGAGTGGGACGCGACCACCTCGGTGGTGTGGGTCTCCTTACCATGACGCTCATCACCACTCCCTTCGACAAGTGGGCCAGGGCAACCGAGGTCCTGTCCGGGGTCGACCTGACCGGCAAGCGCATGATCGTCACCGGCGGGGCCTCGGAGATCGGGACCGAGACGGTGCGAGCCCTTGCAGGGGCGGGCGCGCACGTCGTCATCGCGACCCGGAACCCCGCCATCGCCGAGCCGATTCTCAAGGAGTTTCCCACCGCCGAGGCCGTCGCGCTCGACCTCGCCGATTTGCGGTCCGTCCGAGCCTTCTGCGAGGGCTGGAACGGCCCCGTCGACGCGGTCGTCGCCAACGCGGGCGTGATGGCGCTGCCGGAACGACAGGTCAGTGCGAAGGGTTGGGAAATGCAGCTGGCGATCAACTACCTCGGTCACTTCGCGTTGGTCCATGGGCTGCACAAGGCTCTCCTGGCCGCTGAGGAGCCGCGCGTCGTGGCCGTCAGCTCCGGTGCACAGCGCCTGCATGGCTTCGATTTCGACGACCCGCAGTTCGAACGCCGCCGGTACGACCCCATGGCCGCCTACGCGCAGTCGAAGACGGCCGACGTCCTGCTCGCCGTCGGGATCAGCCGCCGCTGGGCCGGGGACGGCATCGTCGCCAACTCCTGTGAGCCTGGTTGGATCCACACCAACCTGACGCGCCACCTCGACCGGGCCACCATGCAGGCGGTCGGCGCCATGGACGAGGACGGGAACCTGCTGACCCCCGACTACTACAAGACTCCTGCGCAGGGGGCGGCCACCAGCGTTCTGCTGGCCGCCTCACCGCTCGTGGCCGGTGTCACGGGCCGCCACTTTGAGGACAACCACGAGGCCGAAGTGATGGACGGAGGACCTGAATTCACCATGTCGGGCGTCGCGCGGTGGTCGATTGACCCCGTCGCCGCGGACAAGCTGTGGGACTACGCCTACGGCCTGCTCGCCTGGTAGTACTTCGTCAGGTTGGGGTGACAGGTCGGGGTGACCGCGTGAATCTCTGCTCCGGGATGGGTTGTTGGCAGGTGTGACAGGTGCCGCTCCAGCAGCCCAGGAGGTTCTGTCGCTGGTCGAGGACCTGGTAGAAGGTCAGGCCGGCGCTTGGGCTTTGGGTCGAGTCGTCGAAGGGTGAGGAAGGCGTGGGCGGCGGTAGCGAGGTGCCGGTCGGGCTCTCTCGGGTGCCGGGTGTCTCAGATCAGCCGGTCGTGGTTGCGTGCGGCGGCTGCGCGGACGAGCTGGGCGAAGCGGGCGCGGCTGTGGTGCTGGTGCGCTTCGGCCTCGCGTTCCTCGTCATCGTTCTCGGTTTCGTCCTCGTCGTTGTCGAGTTCGTCGTACTCGCTGTGGAGGAGCCAGCAGCCGTGGATGCCGGCGAGGAGGTCTTCGAGAAGATCGCGGGCCGGGCGCTTGGGGTCGAGCGGGGTCAGGCGCAGAGCGACGTCCTCGATGTCCGGCTCGTCGGCACCGGTGTACTCGGCGAGGGTCTCCTCGAAGTCGTCGAGTTGCTCGCGCAGGTCGGCGGGGTCGGGCAGGAGGCCGTCGGCGACGTGCATCGCGTGGCGGACGAGGGCGGTGACGGCCTCGCGTGGGGAGGCGCCGGAGTCGAGGAGTTCGAGGACGAGGGTGGGCGTCTCATGCGGGAGGGCCTCGATGTCGTCGGCTTCGAGGAGGACCGCGGTGGGGTTCTGACCGGAGGCGTCGGCGGCGACCTCGGCCGCGGCGGCCAGCCAGTGGGCGGCTGCGACCGAGGCGGCGGTCGGGTCGACGTCGGAGAACAGGGCTTCGGGCCCGAAGGGGTCCTGTTCGAGGAGCCGGTTGGCGGCGGCGACCTGGACGGGGGAGGCGTCCTCACGGCTGAGCAGCACGGCCTGCTGCGCGCGGCCGGTGAGGTTGCCGAGTTCGGCGCTCTCCACGGCGGCGAGTTCGATGGCGGTCTCCGCGAGGACGGCCTTCGTCAGGTCGGGATTGTCGAGGGTGTGCAGGGCGCGGCCGACCTGGTGGGCGGACTCGATCAGGGGGCTGTAGGAGACGATCATCGAGCCGGTCTGTGGCAGGTTCGGCTGGGTGATGGCCTTGGTGACCTCGCTGAAGGCTTGGCGTTCTGGTTCGCGTCGCCAGCCCTCGCTGTTGGGTTCCAGGGAGTCGGCGGCGCTGGCGGGGTGGGTGTAGGTGTGCCAGGCGGCTTCCGAGAGCTGGGTCAGGGCGCGGGCCAGGCGTAGGAGCGCGGCGGCGGCCGTGCCAGCGGGGACGGTTGCGATACAGGTTGCGAGGTCGCCTTCACTGGTGCCCCAGGCGGCGGTCAGTTCGTTCCGGTCGGGGTCGACGCAGTAGCGGGTCATGAAGCCCTACTTCCGGGATGTGCTCTGAAAGGCGCTCGGCGCCCGGCGCGACATATTCTGACGTATCGCCAGATCTCTCGCGGGCGGTCGCGAGGGCCGGCCTGGCGGCTGTTTCGGGTCACCTCAGGATGCGAGCGCAGGTTGACCAGCGTCCTCATCGGCCCTCGATGCACCGCGGCGCAGCGGTTAGCTCGAACAGCGCGTCCGCACGATCGTGCGGGCGGTCGTTGCAGTCTGCCCGGTAGCGCGATCGTTCCGCGAACGTACCGCTGCGGCTAGTTGCCAAGCGGGTGCAACGTCTCCGCCGACGGTGGCCCCGTGCTGGTGCGCGCGTCCCTCCCTGCTGTGCGGGGCATCCAGAACGACGCCTTGCCAGGACTGTCCGCCGCCCTGGTCCGCGTCTCCCGCCCTGTTGAAGGCCAGTGCGCAAGCGTCCGCAGCAACCGCCCGGCCGAGCCCGCGTGGTTGCCCGGGGGTGATCGACGCCTGTATCGGGTGGTTGTCATCGGCGGCCGCTCGTTCGGGGAACGAGCGGCCGCCGGGTTTCGTGTCCGATGATCGGCTTCCGGCCGATCCCCGTTCGCCGGACCCTGGGCCGGGACACGCCCGCAGCGCCTCTGCGCCCCCGCAGCATCCCCTGGAGTAGTAGTTCGCCTGCTCCGGGAGGTGGCTCCGGAGGCGAGGCAGGCGTAGCCGCGGTAGTCGGCTCACTCAGGACGAACCACACCCCTCGTTGATGGCACGGCAGATCTTCTGGATTGCTCCGGCGGGTTGGGGGAGGGCGACGTCCCACAGGTGCACTGTGTTGTCGACGCTGCCGCTGGCGAGAGTGTCTCCGCCGGGTCTGAACGCCACGGACCAGACCGGTGCGGTGTGGCCGGTCAAGGTGGTGCGACTGGTGCCGGTGGTCGCGTCCCACAGCCGGATGGTGTGGTCGTAGCTTGCGCTGGCGAGGGTGTGCCCGTCGGGGCTGAACGTCACCGATGCCACCGCATTGGTGTGGCCGACAAGGAGGGCTCTGCTGGTGCCGGTGGCGACGTCCCACAGCCGGGCAGTGTGGTCCCAGCTGCCGGTGGCGAGGGTGTTTCCGTCGGGGCTGAAGGCCACCGAGTCCACCGTGTTGGTGTGGCCGGTCAGTGGTGGGCGGCTGGTGCCGGTGGCCATGTCCCACAGCCTACAGCTGGCGTGACGACCGTCCACCCGGGCGCGATCGGCTGAACGGTGACGGCCCGTTCGGCCCGCCACCCCTGCGGGCCCCGGCGGCGCGCGGTAGCCGCCACGCGGGCGAACCAGCCGGCGACCGCAGGGGCGGGAAAGTGACTGCGATCGGTCACGAGCATTCTTCTCCGTACAGTGGGGCGATTGGACGCCCGCCAGGGGTGCACGCGACGTGGACGCGGCCCATGCCGCCCGCGCCGAGCCGCGCACAGGCGGTAGCCGCCGCCCTTGCCGGGCCGTACGGAGTCGGCGCCTCGAAGACCGAGGAAGACGAGGGAAAGGAACCCCGGACGGCTCCTCAGTGTGCGATTTCCTTGGCTGCGCGGATTCCCGACAGGTAGGCCCCGTGGACGGTCGCGGAGGAATCGCGGTGCGTCGCCTCGCCGGCGAAGTGCACCCGGTCGCCGACCGGAGCCGCGAGCTGGTCCCGCGTTCCCGGGGTGGAGCCGGCCTTGTAGAACGAGTACGAGCCGCGCGCGTACGGGTCGGAGGCCCAGCGGGTGATCTGGAAGTCCGTCGGCTGGGGGATGTCACCGCCGTACATGGTCTTCAGCGTCTCCATTGCGCCGGCGACGATCTGGGCGTCGCTCCAGCCCTCGATGGTGCGGCCGAAGTCTGCGGCGTTGAAGCCGAGCAGCACCGGTTGCCCGACGGCGCGGTTGAGGTTGATCCACTGCTCCCACTGCCCGTGCTTGTCCAGGTTGGGCACGTACATCAGCCAGTCGGTGTCCGCCCAGAACACCTTGGGAAAGCGCAGGTAGCACTTGTTGAGCACACCCATGCCGAGCTTGTCGATGGCGGCCTGCTTGTCCGCGGGCAGGCCCGGTCCGAACTTGACCGCCCCGCTCTGCAGCACACCCAGTGGCAGGGTCACCACCACGTGGTCGGCCAGGAAGGTGCCCTTGTCGGTGGTGACCGTCACGCCGCCGGAATTCCAGTCGATCTGCTGGACGACGTGCCCGGTCCGCACCGTCAGCCCCTTGGTCAGCAGGTCGGTGATCTGGTGGTAGCCGCCCGGGAACAGCACGTCCTTGCCCTTGATCGTGGCGCCGTTGTCGAAGTACAGCGCGGACATGTCGTTCACGCTGCCTGCGTACTCGTGCTCGAAGTCGTTCAGGGCGAAGGAGACCAGCGACTTGTCGTCGTTGGACAGTGACGGCCAGTCCAGCGCGCGCTCGACCACGCTGCGCATCGAGGTGTCCTTCTGGTCGTCGTTCTGGTCCTGGTTCGACGTCAGCGCCTGGGCGGTGGCCTTGCGCCAGCGCTGGATCGCCTGTTCGGCGTCGGTGTCGGCCTTGTGGCCGGTGGCGAGGTAGTCGGTCGCGCTTTCGAGGTCGGTCGTGACCGTCCGCGCTCCGGCCTTGGCGGCGAGGTCGGTGATCGGGTTCTTGTCGACACCGTGGATCCACGACGCCCCGAGGTCGACCGGCGTGCCGGACCACTGCTCACTGGTCCAGATCCGGCCGCCGATCCGGTCGCGCGCTTCGAGCACCAGCACCTCCTTGCCCTTGTCGGCCAGATAGCGGGCGGCGGCAAGGCCGCTGATCCCGGCACCGATGACGATCACACCGCTGCGGACGGGCGCAGCCGACCCGGGCAGGGCCGACGGAGTGCCCTCCTGGGTCGGGCCGTCCTCGTCCGCGTTGCTGCCGCATGCGGCCAGGGTGCCGAGAGCGGCCACACTGGTCAGGCCGAGGCCCATGTTCGTCAGGAAACGTCGGCGGTACATCGTCATGGCTGTTCTACCGATCTGCGATCTGTCACGGGCTGGTACAGGAATTCCGTCGGGCGCGCCGTTGCGCTCGACGGCCTGCTCGTGGGGCGAGATGGCCGCGCAGCCTCCGGCGGCGGCCCCGATCCAGTCGGGGAATCGCCTTGCGCGCGGCGGTACGTATCCAGTGGTCAGCCCACGGATGGGCACGGTGCGGGCCATGTCCGCGTGGACGATTCCTGTTCACGCGGCGCAACATGGCGACCCGACATCCGCACCTGGTGGGGCGGACACAACGCGCCGACTCGCTGCCTTGAGGGCATGGCGGCGGCCGGGGCCGGACTGACGGTGCTCCAGTCAGGCGCCGGGCGGATCCCCGGCGGAAACGGTGTGGACGCGAAAGGGCCGCGCATCATCCGGAGCAGGTCAGGCCTCGGGGAACGGCGGTAACCCCTCTCTTCAGTACAATGAGGCTGATACTGCAGAGGATACATTGAGGCATCAATGTGTCAACAGAGGCATGGGGAGTTGGCTCGGCGATGCGTACCGATGCGACGGAGGTCCTGGATTCGGCGATCCCGGTCCTGGCCAGGGACCGGGCGGCGTCCATGCAGGTCATCGCCAAGCGGGCGGGTATCAGTCGGGCGACCCTGGTCCGTCTGTTTCCCACCCGCCAGCACCTGGTGCAGGCCATGGCCGCGAAGATCCTCGACGACTGCGACCGGGCCCTTTCCCGCGCCGAGGCCGACACCGACCCCATGCAGCAGGTGCTCGCCGCCCTGGTCGCCGAATACCCGCCGTTCGCCCAGCTGTGGAACCTCGTCTACGTCGAACCCGACGTCCTCGGCGTACCCGAAGCCAGCGCCCGGGCCGACGCGATCTTCGACCGGACCGTCAAGTTCTTCAAGCGCGGCCAGAAGGCTGGGCTGCTGCGCAATGACATGCCGGCCACCTGGCTGGCCTCGACCTTCTGTGGTCTGGCCGAGACCGCGTGGGAGCTGACCCTCGAAGGCGACATGGGTCCCCGCCAGGCTCCGGACTTCATCACGGCGATCCTCCTCCACGGCGCGGCCGCCTGACCGCTCCCGGAGTTCGAAGCGAGCGGTGCCCCCGACCCTCGAGTGCACGGCGTCGCCCGCCCGGCCGCCAGGGCTGTGATGGCATCACCGGCATTGCCGTATCGGCATGACGGGGTGGACACGTCAGGGGCTATATTGAGGCAGCAATGTGCCAATGGAGGCATGGGGAGCTGGTTCGGTGATTCGTACCGATGCGACGGAGGTCCTGGATTCGGCGATCCCGGTCCTGGCCAAGGATCGGGCGGCGTCCATGCAGGTCATCGCCAAGCGGGCGGGTATCAGTCGGGCGACCCTGGTCCGTCTGTTTCCCACCCGCCAGCACCTGGTGCAGGCCATGGCCGCGAAGATCCTCGACGACTGCGACCGGGCCCTTTCCCGCGCCGGGGCCGACACCGCCCCCGTGCGACAGGTGCTCGCCGCCCTGGTGGCTGAATACCCGGCGTTTGCCCAGCTGTGGAACCTCGTCTATGCCCGGCCCGACGTCCTCGGTGTCGCCGAGATCGGCGTACGGGCCGACGCGATCTTCGACCGGACCGTCGAGTTCTTCGAACGCGGCCAGGGCGTCGGGCTGTTACGGAAGGACATGCCGGCCACCTGGCTGGCCTCGACGTTCTGTGGTCTGGCCGAGACCGCGTGGGAGCTGACGATGGAGGGCTACATGGGTGCCCGCCAGGCTCCGGGCTTCATCCCCGCGATCCTGCTGTACGGTGCGGCCGCCTGACCGCGTCTCGGGGCTCGCGCCGCGGGGCGTGCTTCAGACCTTGGCCGAGGACGGCGCCAGCTCGACCGGAGCCCCGCGCAGCACCACGTAGACCACCGAGAACGCCACGATCACCTCGGCCCACAGGAACGCCGTGTAGTCGAGCAGGCAGCCGATCGGCGGCGAGCCGGGAGCGGTGTTGCGGAAGCCGGCCAGCGCGAACAGGGTCGCCGCCATCCAGCCCAGCGCCGGCCATACCATCCCCTTGCGCGTCCGTCCGATCACCATCGCCCCGGCCGCGACCGCCAGGGCCAGCGCCCCTCCATGCCCTCACCGAACTGCGCGGTCTGCTCGGCGTCCTCACCCCCGACCCCGACCAGGTTCCCTCGCTACGCGGCCTGCCCGCCCTGGTCGACGAATCCCGGCAAGCCGGCCTCACCGTCGACCTCATCCTCACCGGGCCACCCCCCGGGCAGCCCGCACCCGGCCCCGCCGTCCAGTACGCCGCCTACCGGATCGTCCAGGAAGCACTCGCCAACGCCCACAAGCACGCCCCGGACGCCGAGGTGACGGTCACCGTCGAAACCAACCGGGACAACCTGCACGTCACCGTGGTCAACGCGCCCGGCGGCACCGGCGGCGAGACCGAACTGCCCTCCGGCGGCCACGGTCTCGACGGCATGCGCACCCGCGCCGACGACCTCGGCGGCACCTTCGGCGCCGGCCCCACCCCTGACGGCGGCTTCGCCGTCCACGCCCGCCTTCCGCCGGCCGGCCCGAAGGCGTGACACCGAGGTCGCCACCGCCAATCCGGGCCTCCTCAGCGGTGGAATCACGACCGTCGCCTACAGCCGCCTGCGCGAACCCACCAGCCAGCCCCCAGTGCCTCTGTTGACACATCGCTGTATCAAAGTATCCTCTGTTGCGTCGGTCTCGCTCCACCGGTGAGGCGGATTGCCGCTGGTCGGTGTCCGCCACGGTGCAGGAGGCCGTCCCCGACCAGACGGGGTGCCCTCTTCGACGCCTGCGCGGCTTCCCCGCCCACGGCGGCCCGGCGAACGCGACGGTGCGTTCGGCGGAACACCCCCGTATCGGCCCGTGTCAGAAAGCAGATCGGTCAACAGTCATGACGATGCACCGCCGGCACTTCCTGCGAAGCGTAGGCCTGGGACTGCCCAGCCTCGCCCTTCTCGCCTCCCTCTCCGCCTGCGACGACAACGGGGACAATGGCGACAGCGCGGGTAGCGGGGGCAGCGCCGATGGGAATGGGACGCCGGGCCCGTCCGGGCGCAAGAAGGTGATCGTCGTCGGCGCCGGGATCAGCGGCCTGGGCGCCGCCCGGTACCTGGCCGACAAGGGGCACGACGTATCGGTGCTCGAAGCGCGCGACCGCATGGGCGGGCGGATCTGGACCAGCGAGAAGTGGTCCGGCACACCGCTCGATCTCGGCGCGTCGTGGATCCACGGCATCGACGGCAACCCGATCACCGATCTGGCCAAGAAGGCCGGTGCGAAGACCGCGGTGACCGACCTCGAAAGCGCCACCGACTACCTCGCAAGCGGTCAGGAGATCGAGGGAGCCCAGGCCCAGGCGCTCGATCGCTGGCGGAAGGCCACCGCCAGCGCGCTGTCGTCCTTCCAGAAGAAGGACGACGACGACGCCTCGATCCGCAGCGTCGTCCAGAACGCGCTGGGCTGGTCGAAGCTGTCGGACAGCGACAAGGCACTGGTCTCCTACGCGCTGAACGACTACGAGCACGAGTACTCGGGCGGCGTCGACCAGATGTCCGCCCTGTACTTCGACGACGACGCCAAGATCAAGGGCAAGGACGTCCTGTTCCCGGGCGGCTACCATCAGATCACCGACTACCTGGCCAAGGGGCTGTCGGTGCAGACCGGGCAGGTCGTGAAGCAGATCGACTGGACCTCCGGCGGCGTGACGGTCACCACCGACAAGGGCGCCTTCCAGGCCGACCACGTCGTGGTCACGCTGCCGCTGGGCGTCCTGCAGAGCGGGTCGGTCAAGTTCGGCCCCGGCCTGCCCAAGGACAAGACCACTGCCATCGGCAAGCTCGGCACGGGTGTCCTCAACAAGTGCTACCTGCGCTTCCCCAAGGTGTTCTGGGTGGACACCGACTGGCTGGAGTACGTGCCGGACCTGGGCAAGTACGGACAGTGGGCCCAGTGGATCAACGTCGCCCGCCCCACCGGCCAACCGGTGCTGCTCGGCTTCAACGCCGCCGACTTCGGCCGCACGATCGAGAGCTGGAGCGATGCCCAGATCGTCGACAGCGCCATGAGCACCCTGAAGACCATCTACGGCGGCAACATCCCCCAGCCGACGGACTACCAGATCACCCGCTGGGCCTCCGACCCGTACGCGTGCGGCTCGTACTCGTTCACCAAGCTCGGCGCCACGTCCGAGATGCGCAACCAGCTCGCGGCCGCCGTGGACGGTCGAGTGCACTTCGCCGGCGAGGCAACGGACCGCAAGGACTACGCCACCGTCCACGGCGCCTACCGGTCGGGCCTGCGCGCGGCCAAGGAGATCGCAGGCTGACACCGCCAGCCGCGTGACGAATCCCCGGATTGTTCCCCCGTCGTGTGGGCGGCGGGGAACACGACCGGGTTCGTCCACCAGGACCCCGCCGGGCGCCCCCCGACGCCCGCGGGACGGCAGCCCCCGCCGGTGCGTGCCCCCGAACGCACCGGCGGGGGCGTGCGGCGCGGCACCCCGAACGCCCGTGACCGGCCGCAATATCCACGCGACCGGTCGAATGGGCCCGCTCCAGGCAATGACCGCGGCCGAATACGACCCGCTGCGATCTCGGACACGGCCCACACCCGGGGCTACCCCACACCTCGCCGCCCACCCGCACGACTTTGCTGGAGTCCCCATGACCGCGCAGCCCTTCGGCGCCCCGTCGTCCTCGGCCTTCGAGGCACTGACTCCGGACGACCCCGGCGAGGTCGGCGGCTACCGTCTGTGCGCGCGGCTCGGCGCGGGCGGCATGGGCCGCGTGTACCTCGCGTACACCCCCGGAGGGCGACCGGTCGCGCTCAAGGTGGTCCGGCCCGAACTCGCCGAGGACCCCGAGTTCCGCCACCGCTTCGCCCAGGAGGTCGCCAGCGCGCGCCGCATCCACAGCCTTTACACCGCTCAGGTGGTTGACGCGGGCACCGACGACGCCGCCCCCTGGCTGGCGACCACCTTCGTACCCGGCCCATCCCTGCAGCAGACCGTCCAGCGCCACGGCCCGCTGCCGGAGCGTACCGTCCTGCTGCTGCTCGCCGGCGTCGCCGAGGCCCTGCAGGCGATCCACGCCGCTGCCGTCGTCCACCGCGACCTCAAGCCCGGCAACGTCCTGGTGGCCGCTGACGGCCCGCGTGTCATCGACTTCGGCATCGCCCGCGCCGCCGACGCGAGCCCGCTCACCGGCACCGGCCTGCGCATCGGCTCGCCCGGCTTCATGGCCCCCGAGCAGGCCCTTGGACAGCCCGCCAGCCCGGCCACCGACGTCTTCGCCCTCGGTGCCCTGGTCGCCTTCATCGGCTCCGGGGTGTCCCCCTTCGGGGACGGGCCCGAGCCCACCGCGCTCTACCGGGCGGTCCACGAGGAACCGGACCTCTCCCGCCTGCCGCACGGACTGCACGAGCTGGTCCGGTACTGCCTGGCCAAGAACCCCGAGGACCGACCCGGCACAGCCTGGCTGATCGAGGCGGCCCGCAGCCACCCCGCCACCGGCGGCGAACTCCGCTTCTCCGAAGGCTGGTTGCCCCCGCAGGTCAGCGGCGAACTGAACCGCCACACCGACCTGCCAGCCACACCTGTTCCGTCCGTCACCGTCCTCGACCCGGCCCGGGCCGAAGCCCTGACCGCCCGCGTTCTGCCCGCCCCGGCACCCACCCGACTGCAGCCGGAGCCCGCCGTCCCGGAACCGGTTGCCACGACCAGACGCAGAGCCGCGGCCACCGCGCGCCGGGGAGCCCGCACCGCACTCGTCACGACGGCCACTCTCCTCATCGGCGCAGCAGCAGCCTTCTTCCTGCTCGACTACACCGAATACTTCGACGACTCCGCCGAGCAGAACACCGCCGTCACCAGCAGCCTTCCTCCGTCTGCCACCCCCACCTCCACCCCCGCCTCACCGTCCGCGGCCCCCGGCTACACCGCCGTCTACACGAACCTCGAACTCACCTCCCCCGACCGTGACCACGAGTTCGACCTCAAGGCCGGGAAGGTCACCCAGGACACCTCCTCCTGGTACCTGGCCCGCCAGCCCGGCGCCTTCTACATCCCCGAGGACAGCGATGCCTTCATCGCCCCTCCCGGCCCTCTCGCGCTCCCCGACTGCCTCAAGGGCGTCGAAACGCAGCCCACCTCCGCCCTGCCCTTCACCACCCTGCGCGCCGACCGCGCCTTTTGCGTCCGCTCTCACGGCGCCCAGGACATCGCCGTCATCCGCATCCTCACCACCGCCACGAACGATGGCCCGGTCAAGGTCTCCATCACCTACTACCACCACACCGTCTGATCGCATGCCCGTTGCGCCCGCAGCCGGACACCGCGGGGCACGGCCGGGTCTGCAGATCCTTTGCCATCCGACCGCTTCGGGGCGGCCCGGCGGAGGCTGGGGGATCCCTCTTCCCGCACGTTGGCGAGCGCACTGGAGCGCGCACCGACGTTTCGCAGAAGTCCGTACACACATCGAAGATCGGTATACAGCCAATGACGATGCAACGCCGACGTTTCCTGGCGAACATGGGGGTGGGCCTGACCGGCGCCGCCGTGATCGGTTCCCTGTCCGCCTTCGGCACCGCGGACAGCGACGATCCCGCAGCTGGGGTTGTCCCGCCGGTACTGCCCGGCCGTAGTGACGTGATCGTCGTCGGTGCGGGGATCAGTGGTCTGGCGGCGGCACGGTACCTGGCCGACAAGGGGCAGAGCGTCCTGTTGCTGGAGGCGCGTGACCGGATCGGGGGCCGGATCTGGACCAGTGAGCAGTGGCCAGGGGTGCCGGTCGACATGGGTGCGTCGTGGATCCACGGCACCGACAGGAACCCGATCACCGACCTGGCCAACACGGCCGGGGCGCGCATGGTCGCGACCAGCGCCGAGAACGTCTCCAGCTACGTCTCCAGTGGCCAGCCGACGGACGCCGCCGCCCAGGCGGCGGTTCAGCGCTGGCGCAGGGCCACCGCCCAGGCACTGACGTCGAACCAGGACCAGAACGACGCCTCGGTGCGCAGCGTGGTCGAGCGCACGTTGAACTGGTCGGCGCTGGCCGATGGCGACCGGGGCCTGGTGTCGTTCGCGCTGAACGACTTCGAGCACGAATACGCGGGCAGCGTGAACGACATGTCGGCGCTCTACTTCGACAACGACAAGAAGATCAGCGGCAAGGACGTGCTGTTCCCGGGCGGCTACCGGCAGATCACCGACCTGCTGGCCACGGGGCTGACGGTGCGGACCGGGCACGTCGTCCAGCAGATCGACTGGGACGCTGGGGGCGTGACGGTCACCACCGACAGGGGTGCGTTCCAGGGCGACCATGTGGTGGTGACGCTGCCGCTGGGGGTGCTGCAGAGCGGCGCGGTGAAGTTCGGTCCCGGGCTGCCTGCGGACAAGGAGGCCGCGATCAGCAAGCTCGGCATGGGTGTGCTCAACAAGTGCTACCTGCGCTTCCCCAAGGTGTTCTGGGCGGACACCGACTGGCTGGAGTACGTGCCGGACCTGGACAAGCACGGGCAGTGGGAGCAGTGGATCAACCTCAACCGCGCCGTCGGCCAGCCGGTGCTGCTCGGCTTCAATGCCGCCGACTTCGGCCGCACGATCGAGGGCTGGAGCGATGACCGCATCGTCGCCAGCGCGATGGAGACGCTGAAGACCATGTACGGCGGTGACATCCCCCAGCCTGTCGACTTCCAGATCAGCCGCTGGGCCTCCGACCCCTTCGCGCGTGGCTCGTACTCGTACTACAAGGTCGGCTCCACACCGGCGATGCGTGACCAGCTCGCAGCCCGGATCGGCGAGCGTGTCCACTTCGCCGGCGAGGCCACGCACCGGTCCTCCTTCGCGACCGTCCACGGCGCCTACCTCTCGGGAATCCGCGGCGCCAAGGAAATCGCCGGCTGAGAGGTCATCGCTCGGGTACTGGAGCGCGGCGGTTGACGCTGCGGACGGAAGCACCGTCTGCGGGAGAGCCCCGTTCTGGGTAGGACGGTGTCGGGGGGGGGGGGGGGGGGGTGGCCCCCCCCCCCCCCTCCCCCCCCCCCTCCCCCCCCCCCCCCCCCCCCCCCCCCCCCCCCCCCCCCCCCCCCCCCCCAACAAACCA
>NZ_JBHTTU010000046.1:31787-57746 GCF_042794375.1 Kitasatospora sp. NPDC056531
GTAGGTGGAGGGGGGGAGTCGGGCGTTGTGGGGGTGGGGGTGTTTTTGTCCTGGGGGGGGGGGGGGGTGGGGAGGGCTGGGATCCCTTCCCCCCGACACGTGATGTCACGCCTTCTTGCGGGCGCCAATCGCCGTCAGTACTTCCTGGGCCGCCCGGGTCCAGTGCGGATAATGCGCGCACGGCGCGGACGCTGGTCGGCCGAGGGGTTGGCCTGCGTCCTTGCGCCGGGCTACGCCTCGGCGCCCGCGATGCGGCGGCGGCGCTTGGCCATCGGTGCGTACAGCAGTGCGCAGGCGCCGACGGCGATGAGGCAGTAGGTGACCGCCTTGGTGCCGTTCTCCGTGTACTGCTGCCACGCGGCCCAGGTGCAGATGCCGGTCAGGCTCAGGGCGACGAGGGAGAGGCCGACGGGTCCGCCGGGGACGCGGTAGGGACGTTCCAGGTGCGGCTCGCGCACGCGCAGGGCGATGAGTGCGGCGACTTCGAGCAGCAGGGTGATGTTGGTGAGGAAGACGTCCACGATGATCAGGTTGCTGAAGCTGCTCAGGCAGAACAGGGCGTAGATCGCGGATGAGCCGATGAGGGAGGCGACGGGAACCTGGCGGCGGGCGGTCCTTCTCGCCATCCAGTTCGGGAAGTAGCCGTCCTGGGCCAGGACGAATGGAACGCGGGCGCTGGAGGTGAGGAGCGCGGAGAACATCGCGGCCGAGGCGATCATGCCGCCGAGCGTCACGGCGGTCTGCAGCCACGGGCCGGCCAGGGCTGCGGCCACGGCCGAGAAGGAGCCGCTGTGCCAGCTCTTCCAGCCGGCCGGGCCGTCCGGCCCGAGCGTGAGCGAGGCGAGTGCCGGCAGCAGGTAGCCGGCGGTGATGGCCACGACGGAGAGGGCGAGTGCCCGCGGCAGGTGCTTGCGCGGGTTGTCGATCTCACCGGCGAAGGCGGAGACGTCGTCCCAGCCGCTGTAGTTCCACATGGCGAGGAAGAGTCCGGCGCCGAAGGCGCTTGCGATCGACTGGTCCGGGCGGCTGGTCAGCTGCGAAACGGGGCCGGCGCCGTCGCCGAGCATGTGCGCGAAGCCGGCGACGCCCAACAGCAGCAGCGGCGTGAGGCAGACCACTGCGAACACGACAGCGGAGGCGCCGACCCTGGCCGTACCCATCAGGTTGATCAGGACGCAGGCGGTGATGACGGCGAGGCAGACGCACCAGTGCAGGTCGAACTGGAAGTGGCCCACGGCGAACAGCACGTGCTCGCCCGGTGCGGCCCAGTCGACCATGGACTGCAGGTAGCCGGTGAACAGGACCGGGTAGACGGCCAGGTCCACGAAGCCGCCCAGCCAGCTGAGCATGCCCTGCTGGAAACCCCAGAAGCGTCCCAGCCCGCGCCGCACCCAGTGGTAGTAGCCGCCGTCGACCGGGATCGCCGTGCCGAGCTCGGCGCAGACCATCGCGTGCGGAACGCTGTAGACGAGGGGTGTCACCAGGAGCAGCAGCAGGCCGATACCGGGACCGGCGGTGGAGAACAGGCCCTCGATGCCGTAGGCCCCGCCGGAGACGCTGAAGAAGATGAGCGCGACCAGGGGCGCGAGCTTCACGTTCCGGGCGGGGGAGAGGAACTGCGCCGCCGGAGCGGCTGCTGCGGTCACGGCAGTGACGTTCGGTGGCACTTCTCACCTTGATCCGGCGGACGACGGGCAACGAGCCGGGTGATTATCTCCACGGAATCTCCAGGTGGCACATCCGGTTGGCGTCGCCAACCGCCCTGCGCCGATGATCACGGAGAGTCATGGGCGGCACCGTCGGTTCGGGAGCGGTGCGCCGTCGGAGTCAGCGGAGGCACAGGTGTCAGCCGGCGATCTCCTTGGCCGCGCGGATGCCCGACAGGTAGGCGCCGTGGACGGTGGCGAAGGACTGGCGGTTGGTCGCCTCCCCGGCGAAGTGCACCCGGCCGTCGACGGTGGCCGCCAGTTGGTCGCGCATGTCGGGTGTCGAGCCGAGCTTGTTGAAGGAGTAGGAGCCCAGGGCGTAGGGGTCGGAGGCCCAGCGGGTGATCTGATACTCGGTCGGGGAGGGGATGTCGTTGCCGAAGATCGTCTTCAGCGTGGTCATGGCGCTGGCGACGATCTGGGTGTCGTTCCAGCCCTCGATCGTGCGGCCGAAGTCGGCGGCGTTGAAGCCGAGCAGCACCGGCTGGCCGGTGGGGCGGGCGACGTTGATCCACTGCTCCCACTGTCCGTAGTGGTTCAGGTCGGGGATGTAGGTCAGCCAGTCGGTGTCCGGCCAGAATGCCTTCGGGAAGTGCAGGTAGCACTTGTCGAGCACGCCCGTGCCCAGCTTGCTGATCGCGGCCTGCTTGTCGGCGGGCAGGCCGGGGCCGAATTTGACCGATCCGCTCTGCAGGACGCCCAGTGGCAGCGTGATCACGACGTGGTCGGCCTGGAAGGTGTCCTTGTCGGTGGTGACCGTCACGCCGCCGGAGGTCCAGTCGATCTGCTTGACGACCTGCCCGGTCCGGACCGACAAGCCCTTGGCCAGGTGATCGGTGACGGCGCCGTAGCCGTCGGGGAACAGCACGTCCTTGCCGCTGATCTTGGCGTCGTCGTCGAAGTACAGGCCGGACATCTGGTCGACGCTGCCCGCGTACTCGTGCTCGTAGTCGTTCAGCGCGTACGAGATCAAGGCCTTGTCGGAATCGGAGAGGTTCGACCACCCCAGCGCGTTCTGGACGACGGTGCGCACCGCCTCGTCTTGGTTGTCGTCGCTCTGGAAGGACGACAGCGCCTTCGCGGTGTCCTGCTGCCACCGCTGCAGTGACCGGGCCTGGGCGCCCGCGATCTCCTGGCCGTCGGTGGTGTAGTCGGTGGAGCTCGCGGGGTCGGTCACCACCGTCTTCGCGCCGGCCTGCTTCGCAAGGTCGGTGATCGGGTTGCCGTCGATGCCGTGGATCCACGACGCACCCAGGTCGAGCGGCACCCCGGACCACTGCCGACTCGTCCAGATCCGCCCGCCGATCCGGTCGCGCGCTTCGAGCACCGACACCTCGTGGCCCTTGTCGGCCAGGTACCGGGCAGCACCCAGACCGCTGATGCCCGCGCCGACGACGACCACCTTCCGGTGCCCGGAAGAGCTGGACGGACTGTTCTCCTGGCCGCCGTCCCCGCCGTCGTCACAGGCGGACAGCGAGGCGAAGAGGGCGAAGCTGGGCAGACCCAGACCCATGCTCTTCAGGAAGCGACGGCGATGCATCGTCATGCCTTCTCCACCGATCTGCGATCCGACACCGGCCGACTACGAGGATGTCGGTGAATGCCCCGTCACGCCCGCCGTGCCGCCCACCGGTGGCACCACGCTCGGGCCGCTGGGCGCGAGTACGCCCGGGCGGGTGCCCCGTCGTGTGCGGCGACGGGCAGCAACCCGCCCGGTGCCCACCTGTACGCCATTAGGTAACGGGCAGGGTGGGTCCAGCCCTGCACGGGCGCCGAAGCCGGTTCGAGAGCCATCCCGCCGTCTTCAGGTGCCGCCGTCCGGGCTGTCCGCTCGGGGTCGAGCTCTGGAGAACCATCTGCGGTCCGTGTCCGCCGCTCCCGGGAGCGGCGGACACGGACGGCCGTGCGTCAGCCGGCGTGCGGAGCAGGTACCGTCACGCCGCGCTGCGGGCCGGGTCGGTGCCGGTTAGTGAGCGTCGGAGAAGTTGTGCACTCCCCACCAGCCGGTCCCGTCGTGGTAGATGCCCACGCCGACTTCGGTGAACGACGGGTTGGTCTGGGCCGCGTAGTGGCCGGGGCTGTGGCGCCACATGGACTGGAACTGCTCGGCCGCTTCCTGGGCGGTCATGGACGCATCGCTCCACCAGACGATGTTCTCGCCGATCCAGGTACGCGAGCCGGTCACCAGGTACGCCTTGTCGTCACTGGTGGAGTGTCCGAAGCCCGTGGTGCTCATGTGCTGGGCCCACTTGCGGGCGAAGTCCGACAGGTCGGCGCGCAGCGTCAGCGGGGGCAGGCCGCGGGTCGCGCGTTCGCCGTTGAGGAGCTGCAGCGACATGGCTTCGGCGTCACTGGTGCTCTGGGAGGTGGTTCGGGGCCCGGGGATCTTCGGGTCCGGTCCGACCGGCCCGTCAGCCGGGGAGGCGGCCTTCGTGGCGGGCGGCGCGGCTGCCACGGGTGTGCCGCCGCCCGCCGCGCCGTCGGTCCCGGTGTCGGCCGGCCGCGTGGCCGGGGTCCGGGACGCGGTCTTGTGCGCGGAGGGCGACGCGTTGGCGGATGCCGAGCTGCGCGGCGAGGCGGAAGCCGAGGCGGACGGGCTGGCGGAGCCCGTCGCGGACGGCGAGGCGGAAGCGGACGCGGAGGTCGGCACGGTGGCCGGCGGAGGGGCGAGGGCGGGGGCACTCGGCACCGGTATGTCACCGGCCGCCGAGACCCGAGCTGCGTCGCGGCCTGCGGAGTTCGCTGCGGACAGCGTGGTGTATCCGGCGACGCCGGCCACGGCCAGTGCGGCGGCTGCCGAGATCGCGATGGTCCGGCTCCGTGCGGGGGCGGCGCCATGGCGCCGGGTACGCCAGCGGTGCGCCCCGCGGCCCGGTGCCGGGGCGGGCGCGTCCGCCCCGGCCGGGCGCTGCCACGGTCCGTCCCCGTGCTGCCGCGGTAGCGGGAACTGGGTCGTGGGGTCGTCGTTCATGCTGGTCTGCCTCCTGAGGGTGCGAGTCGGTGTTCGTTCCGACGCCCTGGGAGAACCAGCGGACCGGGCCGCGATAACGGAAAAAATCCGAAAGAAATTCGAGCCGGGTTTCTTGTTATCCGCCTTTTCACAACAGGTCTCCGGCAGATGGGGGGACGTGTGATCGGGACGAGTGAGGACAGTGGATGCAGGTCACAAGCGGTATGGACGCCGAGGTGGTCGCGGCTGCGCGCGCCGGGGACGAGCAGGCTCGGGACCGGCTGATAGCCGGGTGTCTGCCGCTGGTCTACAACGTCGTCGGCCGGGCGATGAACGGGCATCCGGACGTGGACGACGTGGTGCAGGAGACCATGATCCGCGTGGTGAACGGGCTCGACGGAGTACGGGACCTGGCCTCGTTCCGGTCCTGGCTGGTCGCGGTCGCGATGAACGAGGTGCGGCGCTGCTGGTCCACCCGGCGGGCCGCAAGCGTCTCGGGCCTGGATGACGTGGCCCAGGTCGCCGACCCGTCCGGGGACTTCGTCGGCCTGACGGTGCTGCGGCTGGGCCTGTCCGGTCAGCGCAGGGAGACCGCCGAGGCGACCCGCTGGCTGGACGAGAACGACCGCGACCTGCTCTCCCTGTGGTGGCAGGAGGCGGCCGGGCAGCTCACCCGGGCAGAGCTGGCGACCGCGATGGAGCTGTCCCCGCAGCACGCGGCCGTGCGGGTGCAGCGGATGAAGGAGCAGTTGGAGATCAGCCGTACGGTGGTCCGGGCGCTGGCCGCGACGCCGCGCTGCCCGGCGCTGGACGAGGTCGTCGCCGACTGGGACGGCCGGCCGAGCACGCTGTTGCGCAAGCGGATCGCCCGGCACACCCGCTCCTGCGGCGAGTGCTCGGATTTCGGCCGGGACCTGGTGCCGGCCGAGGGGCTGCTGTCGGGCCTCATCCTGGTGATCCCCCCGCACGGCTTCGGCCACTTCTCGCTCACCAGCGGGTTCGCGACGCCCACCACGCACGCCTTCGCGAGCTCCACCGCCAGCCACGCCACGGCGGCCCACTCCTCGGCGCACCTGGCGACGCCGACCGCAGGGCCACTCAACTCACCCGCGCCGCAGGCGCTTCAGCAGCCCTCCCACAGCGGATCGCTCTTTGACGGCGCGGGGCAGTCGGGCGGCTCGCACCGACGGGCCGCCCGGCGCGGCGCGAACCGGCGACTGCGACACGGTGCCCAGCTGGCCGGCACGCTCGCCATCGCGGCCGTCGCCCTGGCCGTCGTCCGGGAGCTCCCGGAACAGTCGTCCCATATCACCGCGCCGGTCGCCGAACCGTCACCCAAGACCGCCACGGCCATCGTCACACCGCCTCCGGTACCGGTCACCACCGCCCTTGCCAGCCCGACCCCGGCTCCGACCGCGAGCCCCAGCGCCAGCGTCAGCCCGAAGCCGTCCAGCACCCCGAGCCCCACCGCCAGCGCACCCGGCCTGGAACGGCAGCTGATCGACCTGATCAACACCGCCCGGGCGAAGAACGGCTGTCAGGCGCTGCACATCGACCCCAAGCTGCACAGCGCGGCCCAGCAGCACTCCCAGGACATGGCCGCCAACCACTACTTCGATCATGTCGACCAGCAGGGCCGCCACGCGGACGGCCGGATCACCGCGGCCGGATACCAGTGGAGCCTGTGGGGCGAGAACCTCGACCGGAACACCAAGTCGCCCGCTCAGGTGCTGAACGACTGGATGGACGGCGCGATCCACCAGGAGAGCATGCTGAACTGCCAGTACACCGACGCCGGTGTCGGGATCGCCTCGGCGATGGGCGGCCCGCTGTGGACACTGGACGTCGCCGCACCAAGCTGACGCCCGCCCGCCCGGCCATCGCCAGCCGCTTCGGTGGCCAGCCCACCCGGTGCTCGACCTCGACGGTGACCAACCACGACACCGAGCGCGACGGCAGCACCCTCAACCACAAGAGCGGCGCGCCCTACATCCTGGCGAACCTCGCCAGCCACCTGGACCAACAGCGACGACTCCCCGCTGGCCGACGCCAACGGCTTCGTCACCAACACCAACCGCTCCTGGTTCTGCACCGACGAGGACCAGGGCATCGCCAAGATGGTCGGCTGGTACAACGCCGCGGCCGGCCAGTCCGTCTCCAACTGGTACGACGACGGCACCAACTTCATCTCCTTCAGCCGGGGCATCCGCGGCTGCATCGCGATGTGCAGCACGGCTGCCGTGTCGGGCAGCCCCGACCCGCAACCAAATGCCTCTATTGACACATCGGAGACTCAATATATGCTTTACTGTGTCAGCCCTGCTGTGCTGAAGGAAGGGCAGGACTCCAGTCGGCTGCGCTGCGGAGCATGCAGGTTCCCCGCTGTGCATCCCCTACCGCCGCCGACGCTCTTGGCGGTCACTGCCCGGATCCGGACCCCGGTCCTCGTGCCCACCCCTGAGGTGCGAGGGCCGGTACGGGTTGACCCTGTAAGCGGGCGGCGAGCAGTCTCCGCCCGTCCTCGTCGGCGATCGCGGCCCGAACCGTTGCACCGACTGAGAAGCCAGTCGAGCCAGGTTGGGATCGGGGACGGGGCATGAAGGAGCCGCCGCGGCGCGGCATCGAAACGAGCACGAAAGATCCGGTGGTGCAGAGATGCTGCGCAATGGCCTGGAGCCCTGGCATGTCCTGGTGATGGTGGCGGTGCTGGTGCTGCTCTTCGGTTCCAGGAAGCTGCCCGAGATGGCCCGCGGACTGGGGAAGTCGATGCGCATCCTGAAGGCCGAGACGGCAGCCATGCGCGAGGACGGCTCGTCGACCGAGGAACCGGATGCGGGCGCGCCAGCGCCGACCCCGCCAGCGGTCGCCACGGCCACTCTCACGAAGGCCGATGAACCCACCAAGTTGGGAAAGACGCCCTGACCGCGGGCCCTTGGAGCTCGGGGTGCGGCACCGCCGCGCGCCGCCCCTGGTAAGTCGTCTCGGCCCGGCAGGTGATGGGGCCCGTCGGCCGAGGCATCCCAATCGCAACACCGGCGCGCGTCCGGGCGGCAGCGACCCCGCACGCCCCGCACCAGCGCCGTAGGAAGGACGACCGTGCAGGTCACCACTCCCGAGGTCGGCGCAACCGAACCCGCGGCCGAGCCGCAGGCAGCGCCCCGTACCCCTCGTCGCCGAAGCTGGCGGTTCGCCGTCGTGCCGGCACTGATCATCGGCCTGTGCGGGTCCGGGATCGGGCTGTACCTCAATGAGCGCAACACTCGTGAGCAGGCGTACGAGCTGGGCATTCCCTCTTCCGGGGACTGGATCGAGCTGGAGGTCACCGCCCAGGACGTGGATCCGTCGGTGCAGCGGCTGGCGCTGTACGTCACCGCCATCCCACACGGCAGGCTCGCCGCCGGCCCCGACTCCCAGGCCTTCGCCCGCCCTGTGGAGATCACCGCCACCGGCACCGCCAAGACGACCATCAAAGCCGCCGAGGGTGAAACCGCGGCACCGCAGGTGTTCCATGTCGAGACCTACGGCGGCACCGCCACCGACTACCCCTTCGACCGCTACCGCACGGAGGCGAGCTTCACCGCCACCAGCGGCGGCACAACCGTGCCGGTGGGCCTGGTCTTCACCGACGCCGACCCGTTCTTCGTCCTTCACCCCGAAACCGCCACCGCCGGCACCGGCACGGTGGTCCTGGACGCGAAGATCACCCGCTCCCGCAGCACCTTCATCCTGGCCTGGTTCATGATCGCGGCGATGTGGGCACTCGCACTGGCAGTACTCGGCGCCGCCGAAGTGCTCTACCGCAAGCGCGAGGGCCTCATCTGGCCCTCCCTCGGCTGGATGGCCGCGACGATCTTCGCCCTGATCGGCATGCGCAACGCCGCTCCCGGCTCGCCCCCCATCGGATCGCTCATCGACTACGTCGCCTTCTTCTGGGCCGAAGGCATCATCGCGGCCAGCCTGACCTGCACCGTCCTGTCCGGCATCCGAACCGAGCACCAGCAGCGCCGCGAACGGGAAGCCGCCGCCGACGGGCGGTGACGGCCGCCGGCCCCGGCGGCTGCATCGGATGGTGGTGCAGTCGGCGTAGAAGCGCCTGCGCGGGGCCGCGCGATCGCGGGTTCCGTCCCGCCTCTTTCGAGCTAAGTGAATGACTAGTAGTCTCAACCTCTCAGAGGTGGAGCGGAAGGCTGGAGCCGGCATGGCATCGAGGGTGACCGTCGCGGGCGTGGGGATGATCCCGTTCACGACGCCGAGGAACAGCGAGCCCTACGACGTGATGGGCGAGAAGGCGGCGCGGGTCGCGCTCGCCGACGCGGGGATCGACTACGGCCTGGTGCAGCAGGCATACGTCGGCTATGTGTATGGCGATTCGTGTTGCGGCCAGGCTGCTTTGTACGGCCTGGGCCAGAGCGGCATCCCGATCGTGAACGTGAACAACAACTGCTCGACCGGATCCTCGGCGCTGTTCCTGGCCCGGCAGGCGATCGAGAGCGGCATGGCGGACTGCGTACTCGCCCTGGGCTTCGAGCAGATGCAGAGCGGTGCACTGGCGTCGCACTGGCAGGACCGGACCAGCCCTTTCGCCCGCTTCGACGAGGTGGCCCTCGCCGTTCAGGGGGAATCCGACGCCCCGTTCGCCGCGCAGTACTTCGGCGGCGCCGGTGCGGCCTACGCCAAGGAGTACGGCCTGGCCGAGGACACCTTCGCCAAGATCGCGGTCAAGGCGCGCAGGCACGCGGCGAACAACCCGTACGCGGTGTTCCGCGACCCGGTGACGGTCGAGGAGGTGCTCGCCTCGCCGCGGATCTACGGCCCGCTGACCCGGCTGCAGTGCTGCCCGCCGACCTGCGGCGCGGCGGCGGCGGTGCTGTGCTCGGAGGAATTCGCCCGCCGGCACGGGCTGCGCACCGATGTGGCGATCACGGCGCAGGCGATGACCACGGACTTCCCGTCGACCTTCGCGGATGCGGACATGCGCAAGGTCGTCGGCTACGACATGTCGAAGGCCGCGGCGGAGCAGGTCTACGAGCAGGCCGGCATCGGGCCGCAGGACGTGCGGGTCGTCGAGTTGCACGACTGTTTCACCACGAACGAACTGCTCACCTACGAGGCGCTGGGGCTGACGCCGGAGGGCACGGCGGAGAAGTTCGTCTGCGACGGTGACAACACCTACGGCGGCCGCGTGGTCACCAACCCCTCGGGCGGCCTGCTGTCGAAGGGCCACCCGCTGGGCGCGACCGGGCTGGCCCAGTGCACCGAGCTGGTCTGGCAACTGCGCGGCCACGCCGAGGCGCGGCAGGTGGAGGACGCGACGGTGGCGTTGCAGCACAACATCGGGCTCGGCGGCGCCGCTGTGGTGACGCTGTACCAGAAGGTGGGCTGAGCGATGGCAATCGACGCGGAGGCCGCCGGGAAGCTGGCGCTCGACCCGATCACGGTCGAAGTGGAGCGCGGCCGACTGCGCTTCTTCGCCAAGGCCACCGGCCAGACGGACCCCGTCTACACGGATGTGGACGCCGCCGGGCGGGCGGACCACCGGGACCTGCCGGTTCCGCCGACGTTCTTCTTCAGCCTGGAGCTGGAGGCACCCGACCCGTTCGCCTACCTGGCCGCGCTGGGCGTGGACCTGCGCCGGGTGCTGCACGGCGAGCAGGCGTTCACCTACCACCGGCCGGCCTACGCGGGCGACAAGCTCACCCTCCGGCCGCGCATCGTCGACGTGTACAGCAAGAAGGGCGGCGCGCTGGACTTCCTCGTCAAACGAACCGATGTCCACCGCGGAACCGAGCTGATCGCCGAGGCGCAGAGTGTCCTCGTGGTGCGCAATCCCGAGGTGCCGCAGTGACGATCCCGAAGAGCATCGAGGTCGGCACCGAGCTGCCCGCGCTGCGCATCGCGCCGATCTCCCGGACCACGCTGGCACTGTTCGCAGGCGCGTCCGGCGACCACAACCCGATCCACATCGACCTCGACGTCGCGAAGTCCGCCGGCCTGGACGACGTGTTCGCACACGGGATGCTGTCCATGGCCTACCTGGGCCGGCTGCTTACCGACTGGGTGCCGCAGGAACGGATCCGCTCCTACCGGGTGCGCTTCGCCGCCGTCACCCCCGTACACGCCTCCTTGACCTGCACCGCCAGCGTCGTGTCCGTCGAGGACGGCCTTGCCACGCTCGCCCTCACCGTCGCCCTGGACGACGGCACCCTTACCCTCGCCGGCGACGCCGTCGTCGCGCTGGACTGAAAGGAACGTGATCCGCATGGGAAAGCTCGACGGCAAGGTCGCCATCATCTCCGGCTCGGGCCGCGGCATCGGCCGCGAGATCGCCCTCAAGCTGGCCGCCGACGGCGCCGCCGTGGTGGTCAACGACCTCGATGGCGAGCCCGCCAAGGAGACGGTGGCCGCGATCGAGGCCATCGGCGGGCGGGCGGTGGCCTGTCCGGGCAGCGTCACCGAGAAGGGCTTCGCCGAGCACTTCGTGCAGACGGCCGCAGACACCTTCGGCGGCCTGGACATCATCGTCAACAACGCCGGCTACACCTGGGACAGCGTCATCCAGAAGATGACCGACGAGCAGTGGGACGCCATCCTCGACGTGCACCTCAAGGCGCCGTTCCGGATCCTGCGGGCCGCACAGCCGGTGATCTCCGCCGCAGCCAAGCGCGCCGCGCAAGCCGGTGAGCCGGTGCCGTGCCGCAAGGTCGTCAACATCTCCTCGATCGCCGGCCTCGGCGGCAACCCGGGCCAGGCCAACTACGCCGCCGCGAAGGCCGGGATCACCGGCCTGACCAGGACCCTGGCCAAGGAATGGGGCCGCTACAACGTGACGGTCAACACCGTGGCGTTCGGGCTGATCAAGACCCGGCTGACGCAGACCCCCGCCGGCGACGGGACCATCGACGTCCAGGGCAAGGAGATCAAGGTCGGCGTCAGCCCCGACCTGATGTCCGCGATGGAGCACGCGATCCCACTCGGCCGCGCGGGCACCCCGGCCGAGGCCGCGGGCTCGGTCTACCTGTTCTGCATCCCCGAATCGGACTACGTCAGCGGGCAGACCCTCGTCTGCGGCGGCGGGTTCATGATCTGACGGCCATGCTCCGCAGGTGATTTCAGCAGCGGCGTCGCCATCCCGCTCGATCGCCCGGACCGGCTCACCGTATTCCCCGGCTGCGGCCGCACCCGTTCCCGACAACCCGAGAAAGCCGGACAGATCATGAAGCGGACCCTTTTCGAAGCCGAGCACGAGGCCTACCGAGGGAGTGTGCGGGCCTTCATCGATAAGGAGGTCGTGCCGTACTACGCGGACTGGAACAAGGCGGGCATCGTGCCTCGCGAGCTGTTCACCGGTCTGGGCGGTCTCGGCGCGTTCGGCATCGCCGTGCCCGAGGAGTTCGGCGGTGCCGGGATCCACGACTTCCGCTACAACGTGATCCTTCAGGAGGAAGGGGCGCGGGCGGCGGTCTCCCCGGCGATACTCGGCCCCGCGCTCCATTCTGACGTGTGCCTGCCCTACTTCCTCGACTGCACCACCGATGAGCAGAAGGCGCGCTGGCTTCCCGGTATCGCCTCCGGCGAACTGGTCACGGCGATCGCCATGACCGAACCGGGCACCGGTTCCGACCTGTCCGGCATCCGTACCAAGGCGGTCCGCGAGGGCGACCACTACGTCATCGACGGATCGAAGACGTTCATCACCAACGGAATCAATTCCGACTTGGTCACCGTCGCGGTCCGCACAGGCGATCATCCGCACCGGGGCCTCAGCCTGATCGTCGTCGAACGCGACACCCCGGGCTTCGAACGCGGCCGCAAGCTGGAGAAGGTCGGACTGCACGCCCAAGACACCGCCGAGCTGTCGTTCAACGGTGCCCGGGTGCCGGTGGCAAACCTGCTCGGCACCGAAGGCGAAGGCTTCTTCGCCCTGACCAGGAACCTCGCCCAGGAGCGGATGTCGGTCGCAGTGGCCGGCCTGGCCCAGGCCGTCGCCGCATTCGACTGGACCACCGCCTACGTCCGCGAGCGCAAGGCCTTCGGCAAGCCCATCGGATCACTGCAGGTGATCCGCCACCGCCTCGCCGAACTGGCCACCGAGATCGAGGTGGCCCAGCACTACCTCGACCGCTGCGTACTGACCCTCAACGCGGGCGAGTTGACCGTCGTCGACGCCGCCAAGGCCAAATGGTGGTGCACCGAACTGCAAGGCAGGGTCGTCGACGCCTGCGTCCAACTGCACGGCGGATACGGCTACATGCTGGAGTACCCGATCGCACGGGCCTGGCAGGACAGCCGCGTGAGCCGGATCTACGCGGGCACGACCGAGATCATGAAGGAGATCATCGGCCGCTCCCTCGACCTCGGATAGGCACCTTCATCTGATCACTTGCTGATCCCCGCGCAAAGGAGCGCCAGATGCACGTGACGCAAACGCTGCACAGAGCCCTGCAGCACGATCCGCTCCGGCCGATGACCGTCTTCGGCGACCGGGTGCGCTCGGTCGCCGAATCGGTGGAGCAAATCGCCCGATTCGCCGGGGCGCTGCGGTCGCTCGGTGTGAGGCCGGGTGACCGGGTCGGCGTTCTCGCTCTGAACTCCGACCGCTACCACGAGTACCTGCTCGCGGTGCCGTGGGCCGACGCGGTGGTCAACCCGGTCAACACCCGGTGGAGCACCGCCGAGATCGTCTACTCGCTTCAGGAATCCGGGACGCGGGTGCTGCTGGTCGACGATGCTTTCGCGGGCATGCTGCCCGCGCTGCACGAACAGTTCCCCGAGCTCTCGACCACGATCTTCATCGGCGATGGCGCACTTCCCGAGGGAACGCTGGACTACGAACAGCTGATCACCGACGCGGAGCCGGTCGAAGACGCCCGGCGGGGCGGTGACGAGGTGTTCGGCGTCTTCTACACGGGCGGAACGACTGGGTACCCCAAGGGCGTGATGCTCAGCCACACCAACGTGATGACCTCCGCACTCGGCTGCCAGGCCGCCGGCTCCCTCGTCAGCCCGAACGGGCGGCTGCTGCACACGGCGCCCATGTTCCACCTCGCCGACCTCGCCATCTGGCTCTGCGGCCTTCTGGCCGGATCGACGCACGTCATCACGCCCGCCTTCGCAGCGGACGACGTACTCAGCGCGATCTCCCGGCACCAGGTCACCGACGTGCTGCTCGTCCCCACCATGATCCAGATGCTGGTCGACGCACCCGCGCTTCCCGAGCACGACCTGAGCAGCCTGCACTCCCTGATCTACGGTGCCTCGCCGATCTCGCAGGCGGTGCTCGACCGCGCCCGCACAGCGTTCCCGGCCGCCGGGTTCACCCAGGCCTACGGAATGACCGAACTGTCCCCGGTGACCACGATATTGTCGCCCGCCGACCACGGGAACCCCAAGCTGCGCCGCTCCGCCGGCCGCAGCGCCCCGCACGCAGAGGTGCGCATCGTGGACTTCAACGGCACCGAGGTGCCGCGAGGGCAGGTGGGCGAGGTCGTCGTGCGCGGCGATCACACGATGCTCGGCTACTGGAACCGGCCCGAGGACACGGCGACCGCACTGGAGGCCGGCTGGATACACACCGGTGACGGCGGCTACATGGACGAGCATGGCTACGTCTTCATCGTCGACCGGATCAAGGACATGATCGTGTCCGGCGGGGAGAACATCTACTCCGCCGAGGTCGAGAACGCACTCGCCAAGCACCCGGCCGTGGCGGCCTGCGCGGTCATCGGCGTGCCCGACCCGAGGTTCGGCGAGCGGGTGCACGCCGTCGTGGTCCTGCAACACGGCCAGAGCGCGACGGAGGAGCAGCTGCGCGATGCCTGCCGCGAGCACATCGCCGGCTACAAGGTGCCGCGCAGCGTCGAGGTCGTCGACGCCCTGCCCATGTCAGGGGCGGGCAAGATTCTCAAGCGGGAGCTGCGCAGGAAATACTGGCCGGACGGCGAACGCCAGGTTCGCTGAGGCCGCACGGCCTGAACGGCAACCGGTACCAGGACCAGGAGGAGACGGTGACGGTCGACACGGAGGCAACCGCACCTCCCGCCCGAGGCACGCGGCCTCGCAACCGCCGGGAGTTGATCGTCACTGCGGCACGCGAACTGTTCTGCCGGCACGGCTACGCCAACGTGGCGATGAGCGACATCGCCACGGCGGTCGGCATCGGCCCCTCAGCCCTGTACCGGCACTTCCGTGGCAAGCAGGAACTGCTCCACGCGGTCGTCGCCGAGGCACTGGAGACGAGCCTGGCCAGGCTGCACACGGCGCAACCGGGCGATCTCGGGGCACTGGCCCGCGAGTTCGCCGAGGCCGCCCTGGCCCGCCGCGAACTCGGCGTGCTGTGGCAACGCGAAGCCCGGCACCTGCCGGCCGAACAACACACCGAACTCGGCGAGCAACTGCACGCCGCCCGGCGCCTGTTCGTCGATCAGCTGACCGCGTTCCGGCCCAGCCTGGACCCGGCCCACGCGGAACTCCTCGCATGGAGCACGCTCGACATCGCGGCCAGCATCGCCTACCAGCACGTCGAACTGCCCACACCCGAATACCCCGACCTGATCGCCGACCTCGTGCGATGCGTGGCGACCGCCGACCTCCCGGACCCCGGCGAACACGCCACCTACCGCCCAGCCGGTGGCCAGGCGCTCTCACACCGGTCCCGCCGGGAGAGCCTGCTGGCCGCGGCAACCGCACTGTTCGCCGAACGCGGCTACGCCTCGGTCAGCCTGGAGGACACCGGCAACGCCGTCGGAATCGCCGGGCAGAGCATCTACAACCACTTCTCCAGCAAGCACGAGATCCTCGCCACCGCCATGAACCGCAGCGCCGAACGGCTGTGGCTCGACCTGGCCGAGGTACTCGCCTCCGCACACGACCACGCGGACGCCCTGCGTCTCCTCGTACTGAAGTACACCCAGTTCGCGCTGGCCCACCCGCACCTGGTGACGCTCATCGTCACCGAGACCGAGCACCTCCCGGACGACGAGCGACACCGAACCCGCCAGACCCAGCGCGATTACATCGACGAATGGCTGCACCTCATGCGCCATGTCCACCCGGACATGTCACCGGCCGAGGCACGCGTCCGCGTGCAGGCCGTACTCACCATCGTCAACGACATCGCCCGAACCCCCCGGCTCCGCACCCAGTCGGGCATCGCACACAACGTCCACCACCTCGGCTGCACCCTCCTGGGACTGGACAGCAACCGGATGGGGCATGGGGCCGCAGGGTCAAATCCTGTCGCCCCGACCGGCGTGAGCAGCTCGTAGGCCGTTTCCACCGTGAGGTGGGAGCGGCCGACCCCATCGGACGCAGCTCAAGGTACTGGTCCGTGCCCAGGAGCGGCTGCAGGGGCTGCTGGACTCAATGCTGACCATCAGCCGGGAGGCGGACTGTCGGCGGTGCTGCACCGGGTCGTCACTACCGCCATGGACCCGGTCCAGGCGCGCTACGGGGCCCTGGGCGGGCTGGACGAGTCTGGGACGTACCTGAAGGAGTTCATCCCGGTCGGCCTGTCCGAGCCGGCAAGCGCTGACCTGACCGACCTGGCCTCCGCGGACGTCGGCTGCTCGGGCATCTGATCCGCCGACCGCAGCCGCTGCGCGTCGACAGCATCCCCTCCCACCCGGCCTCGGCCGGTCCGGCATGGCGCCGTGACGGGCACGCACGACGGGGTAGGAGGTGGAACGCTGAGGGCCGCGCAGAACAGGGAGATGAGCAGGATCTGGCTGCGCTCCGGAACGCCGATGAGACGCGATCCGGTCAGCACCATGGTGGCCTCCCCGAGGCCCAGGGCTGCCACCGCCAGCCCGCTCGCCAACGTGAACGTGCCGAGCCGGTGATGGCCCGGCAGGCGCCGCAGGGCGGTGTCGATGAGCACGGCGGCGATCACTGCGGCCGTGAACTCGAGCAGGCCGGTAAGCGTGTGCGGCTGGGCGAGCTGCGCCGTGATCGTGCCCCTGTCGCGGGCTCGGCAGAGCACGTCGGCTGACGGCGCGCACGGCATCGGCCACAGGCTGTCGGCCGCCGAGCACAGCCCGGTGACCGCGAGGGCGATCACGGCGGCAAGCCCGCGCCGACTCCCGCTGACACACGAGCCGGTCAGGCCGATCGCGAGGGCGGCCAAGCCGATCCCGCTGGCCGCGTCACTTGCGCGGAACAGCACAGTGGCGGGCTGTCCCGGCACGGACAGCTCGCTGACGTACGACCGGAGCAGGCCCAGCCGCGAGCCCACCACCCATTGCAGCGGAAACGAACTATAGGTGAGGGCCCCGAGCAGCCCCACCGCCGCAGCCGCTGTCACCCAGGGACCGCCCCGGGCGCACGGGGATCTCGCCATCAGCAACGGCCCGCCCATGATCGCGACTCCCGTCCAGCACGCCCGCCAAGGCGCGTCGCCCGCCGGGAAGCAGCCCGTCCAGGGGGGCCGGTAACGCGTTCACCCACCCCCCTGAGACGCCGGACCGAGAAGCGTTTCACGGCGCCCCTCGCCTTCATCGTGCACATCCTCGGCATCACCGACCCCCCGACTTCGTCGGCATTGCCCGGATCAGGCAACAGAGGTCGCCGTCCGGAACCCGCCGACCCTCCGGCCTCTCAGCCCGACCGTCGAATACCACCCCGGACGGCGCAGTTGCCATTCGACACCGCTCCAGCCGAACTCCCTCGCTCGCCCCGTAGCCGATTCCCACGGTACTCACGATCCCGTCCACCAGGGCCGACCGGACGCTGGGCCCGATCCGCAGGACCCGAAGCGTGTGCCACACTCCGCGGTGATCAGTGCCAAGCCGTCCGCCAGCGTGCGTCCAGTCGGTGACTGGTTACGGCAACCGCGGGGTCGCCGCCTACGGGCGCAGGCCGCGCATCAGGTTGGTGACGAGTCCGGTCACGAACTCCTCGGTGACGGGCTCGTCGGGGATCAGCAGTCGGTGGTAGCAGGCGCCCCAGAGCTGGTCGACGACGATGCGCGGATCCATGTCGGCCCGTAGCTGGCCGCGTCGCTGGGCACGCTCGAGGACCTCGACGGCCAGGCGGCGGCGCGGTCCCGAGTAGTGCTCGCGGAAGGCGGCCGCCAGGTCCGGGTCGGTCTGCGCCTGGCCGACCAGTTCGGCGACGACCCGGCCGGCCGGGGTGTCCACGGTGAGGTGGACGAAGGCGCGCAGTTGGGTGAGCAGGTCCGCCTCGATGTCGCCGGTGTCGGGGAAGGCGAGGGTGTTCTCGACTGCGTTGAAGTAGCCGTCGAGGGCGAGGGCTCCCTTTGAGGGCCACCACTTGTAGATCGACATCTTGCTGACGCCCGCGGTCGCGGCCACCCGCTCGATCGTGAAGTTCGCCATGCCCTCGCTGAGCAGTAGCGCGCCGGCGGCGGAGAGGATGTCGCGGCGCACTTCGTCGGCTGGGCGCCGGCCCCGGCCGCGCCGTACGGGCGCGGCTGGGGCCGGGGCGGAGCTGCTGCTTGAACTCGGTGTCGATGCCCTGGTCACCGCTGCCTCCTCGGGCCGGTTGGGTGGGACCTCCCCAGTTTATATGGACGCGGCGTCTACATATGGCTAATATGGACGCATCGTCCATTAGGGCGAGCCGGAACGTGTCCGTCAGTTAGAAGGAGTCCTGCCATGACCAGCACCAGCACCAGCACCGCCGCCCAGCGCGTCGCCGTCGTCACCGGCGGGTCCGGCGGCATCGGCCGGGTCGCCGCCGAGCGCCTCGCCGCCGACGGCCTCGCCGTCGTCGTCTCCTACGCGGGCAACCCGGCGCACGCCGAGGAGGCGGTGCGGGCGATCGAGAAGGCGGGCGGCACCGCCGTCGCCGTCAAGGCGGACGTTGCCGACGAGACCGAGGTGACCACGCTGTTCGACGTAGCCGAGGAGCGCTTCGGGGGTGTCGACGTCGTCGTGCATGCGGCCGGGATCATGCTGCTCGCCCCGCTGGCCGAGCTCGACCTCGCCGACTTCGACCGGATGCACCGCATCAACGTGCGCGGCACCTTCGTCGTCGGCCAGCAGGCCGCCCGGCGGGTCCGCCGCGGGGGCGCGATCGTCAACTTCTCCAGCTCGGTCACGAAGATCGCACTGCCGAACTACGCCGCCTACGCCGCTACCAAGGGCGCCGTCGACGCCATGACGCTGATCCTCGCCAAGGAGCTTCGGGGCCGCGACGTCACCGTCAACGCCGTCGCCCCGGGCCCGACCGCGACCCCGCTGTTCCTGGAAGGCAAGCCGGACGCCGTCGTCGAGCAGCTGACGCTCATGTCGCCGCTGGAGCGCCTGGGCACCCCGGACGACATCGCCGAGGTCGTCTCCTTCCTGGCCGGCCCGGCCCGCTGGGTCAACGGACAGGTCCTCTACGCCAACGGCGGCGTCATCTGACGGCCGGTCGACCACCCCGCGCTCCCCGACAGCCACCGAAAGGAATGTGAGCATCATGTCCAAGGTCGTTCTCGTCACCGGCGCCTCCAGCGGCTTCGGCGCCATGACCGTACGCGCCCTCGCCGACGCGGGCCACCGCGTCTACGCCGGCATCCGCCACACCACCGGCCGCAACCGGCCCGCTGTCGCCGATGCCGCCCGCTACGCCCACGACCACGGCGTCGACCTGCGCAGCGTTGAACTCGACGTCAGCGACCAGGCGTCCGTGGACGCGGCCGTCGCCGCGATCGTCGCCGAGTCGAGCCGGATCGACGTGGTCGTGCACAACGCCGGCCACATGGTCCTCGGCCCACTGGAAGCATTCACCCCCGAGCAACTGCACGAGGTCTTCGACGTGAACGCGGCCTCCACCCAGCGGGTCAACCGCGCCGTCCTACCCCACCTTCGTCGGCAGGGCGACGGCCTGCTCGTCTGGGTCGGCTCGACCAGCACCCGCGGCGGCACCCCGCCCTACCTCGGCCCCTACTTCGCCGCCAAGTCCGCCATGGACTCCCTCGCCGTCACCTACGCCGCCGAGGTCGCCCGCTTCGGCATCGACACCACGATCGTCGTTCCCGGCGCCTTCACCTCCGGCACCAACCACTTCGCCCACTCCGGCCGCCCCGCCGACACCACCGTCGCCCAGGCATACGAGACCCGCTACGCCGGCCTGTCGGAGCAGGTCGGCGCCCGCCTGGCGGAGATCACCCCGCCGGACGCGGACCCGGCCGAGGTCGCCGCCGCGATCGTGCACGTCGTCGACACCCCCAAGGGGCAGCGGCCCTTCCGCGTCCACATCGACCCGGTCGACGACGGAGCCGAGACCGTCAACCGCGTCGGGGACCTGGTGCGCGCCGCCTTCTACCGGCGCATCGGCCTCGATGACCTGCTTGGCCCGCGTGTGGACGCCTGAGCGGTGCAAGGTGTGCACGCGAACGTGGCAAGCGTCCCGTTTCGTGACTTCCGGGGCCGGCCAACACTGGCCGACCACTGCGCAGATCGGACGGAATCCGAAGCTGTTCGGCGCCACAGCCTGTCGGCGGCCACGGCCAGATCCGGCCCGGCATGTCGCCCACCAAAACGTCGACGGCGAGGGCCACGCCGGGGTCGCCATCGGCGTGCGCGGCAAGCTCTACGGCGACCTGCACCTGTCCGAACGGCGCAACGGCGGGCCCTTCGACGCCAGCGACGAGAGCACCGTCATCGCCCTGGCCGGAGCCGCCGTCCCCTCGGCGTCGACCCCACCCAGCCCCGCCGCGACGACGCCCCCCCTCACCGCGATCCCCACGCTGGTCTTCTTCACCGACGGGCTCATCGAACACCCCGCCCACGCCATCGACACCAGCCTCCGCTCCCTCGCCGAACTCGCCGCCAACCACGCCATCACACCCCTGGACGAACTCGTCCGGACCTTGGCCGACCACCACCCCGGCGACGGTCACGACGACCTGGCCACTCCCACCCAGCTCCCATTGCCAGCCAACCACCGCCGGACGGGCGGTGGCGGTGGCGGGCCGGTTGGGACGCCTCGGGCGTGCCCGTAGATCGGTTCGGTCATCGGGCCGACCGTGACGACGCTTGCCCGAGCGCCGGTTTCCATCGTCGACCTGACGCGGAAACACGGCCCACCCCACCGCAGCGACGGCGCCCCGACCGGTCCGCCGCCGTGCCTTCCGCCACGAAGACGACGACCGGGGTGATCCTGGTCTCCAAGGCGGCCTCGACGTGCCCGACGCCACCTGACCGCCAGCGGCTCCCACAGGGTCACCTCGGCGTCACCTTCGCGACGAAAGAGCAGGTGAAGTGATCGATGGCTGACAACGCCGACCGTCCTGAGCCCGCCGATCTGCCGTCTCCGCCGCAGACAGGCGTCTCGCCCGAGGCTGTGCAGCGCTACAGAGCACAACTGACGACCGGGCAGGACGCCATTGACCCCAGTACCTGGGCCGGCTCCGTGCCGCAAGCTCACGGTGTCGCGCCTCGGGTACGTGTCGGCCGCGGCAGGTGGTTCAACCTGCTGTGGCTGCTGCCCATCGGGCTCGCTGTCCTGATCACGGCAGTTGCGGCCGCACAGGGCCTGCGTCACATCCCTTCGGTACAGCGGTTCATCCGTCATTATCCCGGCACGGTCACCCCAGCCGGCCTGACGGGAACCGGAGGTCTGCCCGGCTGGGTGGGTGCACAGCACTTTCTCAGCCTCTTCTTGATGATCTTCATCATCCGCGCAGGCGTTCAGATTCTCGCTGATCACCCTCGGCTCTACTGGACCCGGCACAGCACCCCGGGCCGGGAGTGGTTCCGCGCGCAGAAACCGGTTCCCACCGATCCCCTGTGGACCGCGAAGAACGACTCCATCACTCTGCCCGGCCACGTGGGACTGCCCGGCATCCGCCACTCGATCGGACTGGCCCGGTGGTGGCACCTGGGCACCGCCACGCTGTGGCTACTCAACGGGCTGATCTTCTACGTCCTGCTGTTCGAGAGCGGCCAGTGGCGGTTGCTGGTGCCGACGAACCGGGCCGTCTTCCCCAATGCGGCGTCAGCACTGATCCAATACCTGTCCTTGGACTGGCCGACCCAGACCGCGTGGGTCAGCTACAACGGCCTGCAGCAGCTCGCATACTTCATCACGGTCTTCCTCGCCGCTCCGGCCGCGCTCCTCACCGGGCTGGGCATGTCCCCGGCGTTGTCCACCCGTTTCAAACGGATCAGCAAAGTACTCAGCATCCAGACAGCACGATCACTGCACTTCCTCGTGCTGATGTGGTTCGCGCTCTTCAGCGTCATCCACGTGACCCTGGTGTTCACCACCGGGCTGCTGCGCAACCTCAACCATATGTACGCCGCACGGGGCGGTGACAGCTGGGTCGGCTTCGGGGTCTTCGCGGCCTCCATGGTGGTCGTCGTCGCGGGCTGGGTCGCGGCCACCCCGTTCACGTTGCAGCACCCGCGCGTCGTGCAGCGGCTCGGCTACGCGCTGATCGGTCCGGCGCAGCGCCTGTTCGAGCATGTGGACGCCACGCCCGGCGAGTACACCGAGAAGGACATCTCCCCCTACTTCTGGCACAACGGGCAGTATCCGGACTCGGCGGAGTACCGGGCACTGTTCGACGGCAACTTCGGCGACTACCGGCTGCAGATCGGCGGTCTGGTCGACAACCCGGTCGCACTGGACCTGCGGCAACTGCGCTGGGGGTCAAGGGGTCGCAGGTTCAAATCCTGTCGTCCCGACTGTGAAGTCGGTTGTGAGAGCGGGTACTTGGGAAACCAGGTACCCGCTCTCACTCGTTTCCGGAGAGCGCGTGGTCGCAAGGTGGTCGCGCCTGGCGCTCTGACCTGGCGGTTTGCGGGCGAGGTGGGTGCGGGGTGATCGCACCACCTGATGTCCTGTCAGCTGATCTCGCGGGGGAGGTCTGCGTGGTCGAGTGCGTCGGCGAGCGCGGTGACGGCTTCGTGGGCGGCTTGGGGGAGCAGGTGACCGTAGATGTTGACGGTGGTGGCCAGGGTGGAGTGCCGCAGGGTCTTGGAGACGACGGCGAGTGGCACCTGGGAACTGATCATGATGGTGGCGGCGGTGTGCCTGAGGTCGTGAAGGCCGATCTTGGGCAGGCCGATCTCGGCCGAGCGCCGGCGCAGGGTGTGCAGGAGTCGCTCGGGGTTGATGGGTTTGCCGTCGGGGCGGGTGAAGACCATGCCCTGGAGGCGGGGTTGGTCGGGGTGGGCGCTGCGATGGCGGGCGGCTTGGCGGCGTAGGGCGGCGGTGACGCGGGGGGAGAGGCTGACCCAGTTGCGGCTGGCGCGGGTCTTGGGTGCTTGCAGGTGCAGGCGGGCGTTGTTCACCGAGGCCAGGGTCCAGCGCACGAACAGGACGCGTTGCTGGAAGTGGACGTCCGGCCAGTGCAGGCCCAGGACTTCGCCGCGGCGCATACCGGTGCCGAGGATGACCTCGAAGATGTCGGCGTAGACGTCGTTGTGGGTCTCGGCGTTGTGGTGAAGGAAGGCGGAGGCCTGCTGCGGGGTCCAGCACAGCCGCTCGGGTGCGGCGGGTCGCTTGAGCGCGGCGTTGCGGGCGGGGTTGCGGGCCAGCAGGTCCACACTGACGGCGGCGTTCATGGCGCTGGAGAGGATGGAGCAGCAGCGGTGGACGGTGGGGCGTCCTCGGCCGGCGGCCAGTTGTCGGCGGGACCACGTGGCGACGTGCCGGTCGCGCAGGTCGGTCAGGGGTAGTGGGCCGAAGGCGGGTATGAGGTCGTGGTGGACGTGGCGGTGGTAGCCGGCGTAGGTGGTGGCCTTGAGGACCTCCTGCTTGGAGAGCAGCCACTCCCTCAGGTAGTCGGCGACGGTCAGGGCCTCGTCCGCCGTGATGCCGGTGCGCTCGGCCAGCAGGAAGTTCTGCAGGGCGGCAAGGGCCGCGTTCTGGTCGGGGAAGCCACCGCGGCGCCGGGTCTCGCGCCTGCCGGTTAGGGAGGGCAGGTCCACGGCGTAGGCCCAGCTGCCATGGTCGGATTGGGCGTTCAGCTTCGGGCAGCGGGCGCCGTACTGACGGCCATCGGTGTTACGGCAGCCGCAGCGCCGGTAGACGCGTCCGCGCTGAGGATCGGTCAGGTCCACGGGTATCGACTCCTTGTGTGATCGAGCTGACCCAGCTTCACGGCGGAGCTCCCTGGCGCGGCAGTTGGCGGCCCATGGCGTCGGGGAGGCGAAGCTGGCGACCATCTGGGCCTGTGAGCTGCGCCGATCCCCTTGGGAAGTGCCAAGGGGGGCGGTAGCGACCATTCGGTGGTGATTATCGGAGGTGTGGAGAGTCGAGTCCGAGGGTGGCGAAGAATGCAGGCGACAAGCAGGAAGACGGAGGCTTGAGTCCTATTCCATTTTCATCTGCATGCCGAATAGTTGACGCCTGGACTGGCGACTGGGTTGTCGGCTGCTGCACGCCCGGGCTGTCAGCCTGGGCTGCCCAGGTCGAGGGTCCAGAGCAGGCCGTTCGTGGTGGGGGCGGTGCCGACGCCGGCGTCGGTGTACTGGCAGTCGAGCATGTTCTGCTGGTGGATCGCGCCGTCCGACCAGTCCTTCAGCACCGTGTTCGGCGAGCTCGTGTCCCGGTCGAGGTTCTCGGCCCACACACTCCACTGGTAGCCGGAGGCGGTCATGCGGCCGTCGGCGTGGTTGCCGCGCGGGTCGACGTGGTCGAAGTAGCCGGCGACGGCCATGTCGTCGGAATGCCCTTGCGCGGCCGCGTGCAGGCGCCGGTTGACGCGCAGCGGCCTGCAGCCGTTCTTCGCCCGTCGGATGTTGATCAGGTCGACGAGTTGCTGTTCGAGGGTCTTCTGGGGTGTGGGCGAGGAGAGGGTCGGGGTGGGGGTGGCCTGACGAGGAGGAGTGGTGGTGGCGGGCGGGGGCTGGGGTTCGGTGACGGTTGGCGCGGAAGACGCCGTGGTGGGGGCTGGAGCCGGGGATGCGGGCGTGACCGCGACCGACGGAGCGGGCGCGGTGTGGTCCGGGCCGGGTTGGAGGATCTGTACTCCGGCGAGGACGGTCAGCGCGACCGCGGCTGCCCCGGCTGCCTTGGCCGTCCTGATTGCTCGCCCATCGTGTGGGTGGAGCCTGCGTGTCGGGGCGGCCGACGGTGCCGCCGCGCGTGCTGTGCGGGAGAGTGCCTGCTGTGCGGCCGTGGTGGCGAACGCGGCCAGGTGCGGTGAGGCGGCTAGGTGCGGTGGCGGGAGCAGCAGCGGGAGGCCGGCGAGCAGTCCCTCGACCGGTACCAGACCGTGCTGGTGCCCCGCACAGTGCGGACAGTTCCGGGCGTGCCTGGCGATGCGTTTGCGCCACAGTACGACCCTGTTGCCCATTCGGGTTGATCAGGTTTTCGTGGCGAGGTTGATCTCCAGGCGGGCGAGGTGGCTGGTGTGGGAGCGGTCGAGGGCGCGGTCGTTCCACCAGGCGTCGAGGCGGTGGAGGTTGAGCGCGCAGGCGCCGGTGACGTGTTCGAGTCGGGTTTTGTCCAGACCGCGGTAGCGGGCTCGGCGGGCGCCGGTTGTGGCGACGGCCTGGCGGATGGTGCCCTCGACGCCGCAGCGCAGGGCGTAGTCGGCCTGCCAGTCGCGTCCGGCCTGCTCGGCCCGGCGGGCGCGCAGGGTCTCGGTCATGGCCTTGGCCTGGAGGGACAGCTGCCGGTAGCCACGCTTGTCGGTGGTGCACTGGGGGCGGGCGGTGCAGGGTTCACAGGTGCGCTTGGAGAACTTCACCACGGTCGCCGGCCTGCCGTGTTGGGTGCACGGGCTCCAGGTGGTGCTGGTCTGTCCGAGCGGACAGGTGACCTGCTGGTGCTTCCAGTCGATGGTGAAGTTCTCGGCGGCGAAGCCGAGTTGTTCGCGGGCCTGGCGGGACTGGTCGAGCAGGGCGGGCGTGATCAGCGCAACCGCGTGGTCGGTGAGCGCGGTGCGGATGGCCTCGGCGCTGGCATAGCCGGAGTCGAGGTAGTGCTCGCCCGGCAGCAGCCCGCGACGGTCCTCGCGTGCGTGGATATCGGCGAGCGCGTTGATGTCGGGAACGGTGGAGGCGGTGGTGGCCACGTCCGTGATCAGGTTCGGGACGGCCCGCTCGTCCTCGGCCGCGTCGGTGCAGCTCTCGGTGACGTGCAGCTTGAACCCGTTCCAGAACAACTCGCCCTTCACCGACCAGCGGGTATCGAGGTCGTAAGGGGAGGCGATGCGCCTGTGGCCTGGCGGCAGGCCCTCCCCGCCGTCCTCGGCGCGGCGGCGCCGGGTCACCGTCTCCCGGCCCCGGGAGTCGGTGCCGAGCTGGTAGTTCTGCACCAGCACGGTCCGCAGGACCTGCACCGACGGCAGCTCGCGCAGCCAGGATGGTGAACGCGGGTCGTAGACCGCGCGGACCAACGCGT
>NZ_JBHTTU010000047.1:0-57187 GCF_042794375.1 Kitasatospora sp. NPDC056531
GTGCAGCAATTGTTGCCAGGTGGGATCGGTTTCCGACAAGACCCTCTTGTTACGATCGGCTGTCGTACTCCGGGGGTTCGCGGGGTCGGTTCGCGAGGCGGTTGCCCGGTCGGCGACTGCTCTGAACTGGGCAAATATCCGATCGGGGGCCTTGGGGGCGGCTACTATCGCCGGTCGTCGATGGTTTCGGGTGTGAGCGGGATCACGGTTTATGTCAGTGTTTGACCGTTTTGTCCGTTACTGGCCGACTCGCCGTCCGCGCTCTGGGTGCAGGCGATCTTCCCGGGCTGAGGCCCACGTCACAGTCCGCAGTGCGCCCTTCGTCTCTGCCGCCTGGAGGAGAGACTGCCGACCCTCCGACGCTGTTCCTACGCGGGCTCGGCGGGCTCTGAGGCGGGCTCGGCGGGCGCGGCAGCGCGGTCCGCAGCGGAGGCGTTGTACTCGGCGAGCGTCTCCCGGGTGAAGCCGAAGAAGTACGTCGCCAGGAAGCCCACGACGTAGCCGGTCAGCAGTCCGCCGGCGTAGACGGCGGCGCTCGCGGCCATCCCGTGCGGGCCGGCCAGCAGAGGGAACAGCGCCCAGCCGGAGGGGCCGATGGCCGTCGAGCCGACCGCACCGCCGAGTTGGCCGGCCACGCCGACGAAGGCGCCGCCGGCCGCGCCGCCCACGCAGGCGGTGACGAACGGACGCCCCAGCGGCAGGGTGACCCCGTAGACCAGGGGCTCGCCGACCCCGAGCAGGCCCGCCGGGAGCGCGGACCTGATGACGGTCCGGATGGAGGCGTTGTGGCGCAGCCTCAGGTAGACGGCCGCGGCGCAGCCGACCTGCCCGGCGCCGGCCATGGCGAGGATCGGCAGCAGGACGGTGGAGCCCTGCTGCTGGATCAGGGTGGTGTGGATCGGGATCAGCGCCTGGTGCAGGCCGAGCATGACCAGCGGCAGGAAGAGGCCGCCGAGCACGAGCCCGGCGAGCAGGCCGCCGTGGGCGAGCAGCCAGGTGGCGGCGCGGCCGATGGCGGTGGACACCTCCCCCGCGACGAACATCAGGCCGAACAGGGCGGCCAGGCCACCGAACAGGACGGTGACCGTGGGGGTGACCAGGACGTCCAGGGCGGCGGGCACGATCCGCCGGGTCCACCGTTCGAGCTGGACCGCCAGCAGCGCGGCGAGCAGCGCCCCGACCACCCCGCCCTGCCCGGGGGTGAGGTGGTGGCCGAACGCCTCCACCTTGGCGACGCCCGCGTAGACGATCACACTGGCCACGGCCCCGCCCAGCACGGGCGTGCCGCCGAACTCCTTCGCGGTGTTGTAGCCGACGAAGACGGCGAGCAGGGACATGAACCCCGAGGAGACCGGCCCCAGGGCGGCGACCAGCCACGGCGCCCAGCCGAGGTTGGCGAGGGCGCCGGAGAGGGCGGCGACGATGCCGCAGCCGATCAGGGCCGGGATCAGCGGGACGAAGATGTCGGCGATCCGGCGCAGTGCCAGTTTCACCGGGGTCGCGTTGCGCACCCGGGCCTGCGCCCGGATCCGGACGCCGCGGCCGGCGAGGCCCTCGGCGGTGGGGGCGTTCCCGCTTTCGGGCGGGCTGCCGGAGTCCAGGAGCCGGCGCAGCTGGGCGGTGACCCCGGCGACGGCGCCGGGGCCGAGGACGATCTGGTAGGTGTCGTCCTCGACCGTGCCCAGGACGGCCGGCAGCGCCCTGAGCGCCTCGTGGTCGACCAGGGAGCGGTCCGCGAGGCCCAACCGCAGCCGGGTCATGCAGTGCGCGACCGAGCGGATGTTGGCGCCGCCGCCGACCAGCGGGAGGATCGCCTCGGCCACGGCGCGGTTCTTCTCGTCCGACATGCCGGAGGACGTACCCGGATCGTCCCTGGGCTCAACCGGCCTCGTGGGCGGCGGGCCCGGGGCTCAACCGGCCTCGTGGGCGGCAGGCCCGGCCGGGAGCGGGTCGTCCTCGGACAGCATCGTGGTGCGCACCCGGTGCACGTACCGGTCGACCAGATGGCGCAGCACGCTGACCGTGGCGGCGACGTCCGGCTCCGGGACGCCGTCCAGGGCACTGGCCAGTCCGGCGATGTTGGCCTGTTTCAGGCGGTCGAGCATCTCCCGCCCGTCGGCGGTGATCGCCACCTGGCGGGCCCGCCGGTCCAGCTCGTCCTGGGTGCGTTCCACCAGTTGCTGGCCCTGGAGGCGGTCGATCTGCCGGGTGACGTGGGAGGGCTTGACCATCAGTCGGTCGGCCAGGTCGCTCACCCGGCTGGCCCCCTCGGCCTCGGCGAGCGCGCGCAGCAGGTAGACGTCCGAGCGGGCGGCGGTGATGCCGGCCCGGGCGGTACGGCGTTCGTGCTCCTGTGAACGCGTCAGCAGGTAGGCCAGCGAGGCCAGTACGGCTTCCAGGTCGGCGGCGGTGATCCGCTCGTCTTCGGCGTCCGGCATGGAGGAACTGTAGCGATCCGGCGGGGACTGCGGCTGTGGCGGGCACCCGTGACCGGATTTCGGACAGATTAGGCCGTCCGCCGATGCGCCCTTTCCTCACCACGGACCGCGAGTTAGCGTGACGTTCAGTTAGTTGCTTTTGGCACGTAAATGGCCCGGGACCTGCCCCACCACACCCGCAGGCCCACCCCACCGGCACCGCCGGCCCCACCCAGCTCCGAGAAGGGGAGCCCCCCTGATGGCCACTGCCGCGCATACCCCACGCTTCACCCACCCCGCCGCCCGCGGCGCCTGCCCGTTCGCCCCGCCACCCGCCTACCGGCAGGCCCAGCAGGAGGAGCCGATCAGCCGCATCTCCCTGTGGGACGGCTCGACCAGCTGGCTGATCACCCGCCACGAGGACATCAAGGCGGTCCTCGCCGACTCCCGCTTCAGCGCCGACGCCACCCGCCCCGGCTTCCCCTCCATCAGCGCGGGCGCCCGGCAGCTCAACTCCGGTCAGCCCACCTTCATCCGGATGGACGACCCGGAGCACTCCCGCCTGCGCCGGATGCTCACCGGCGAATTCGTGATCAAGAAGGTCGAGGCGCTGCGCCCCGAGATCCAGCGCATCGCCGACGACCTGCTGGACCACATGACCGAAGGACGCACCAGCGCCGACCTGGTCCGCGAGTTCGCCCTGCCCCTGCCGTCCCTGGTCATCTGCCTGCTGCTCGGCGTCCCCTACCAGGACCACGCCTTCTTCCAGGAGTGCAGCCGCGTCCTGCTGCGCCGCGACTCCTCCCCCGAGGACGTCAGCGCCGCCCAGGCCCGGCTGGCCGACTACCTGATCGAACTCACCGACACCAAGCGCACCCAGCCCGACGACGGCATCCTCAGCCGCCTGGTGGCCCGCGGCGAACTGAGCACCGAGGAGATCGGCGCGATGGGCCGGCTGCTGCTGGTCGCCGGACACGAGACCACGGCGAACATGACCGCGCTCTCCGTCCTCGCCCTGCTGCGCAACCCCGACCAGCTCGCCCACCTGCGCGAGCACCCCGAGTCCGTCCCCGGGGCGGTCGAGGAGTTGCTGCGCTACCTGACCATCGTGCACTCCGGCCTGACCCGGGTCGCCACCGAGGACGTCGAGCTGGGCGGCGCGCGGATCCGCGCCGGCGAGGGCGTCGTCTGCATGATCAGCACCGCGAACCGGGACGAGCAGGAGTTCCCGGACGGCGACGAGCTCGACCTGGCCCGCGACGCGCGCCGCCACCTGGCCTTCGGCTTCGGCGTCCACCAGTGCCTGGGACAGCCCCTCGCCCGGCTGGAATTGCAGATCGCGCTGAACACCGTCCTGCGGCGCCTGCCCGAACTACGGCTGGCCGTACCGTTCGAGGAGATCAGCTTCCGCGGCGAGATGCTCGTCTACGGCGTCCACGAGCTGCCGATCGCCTGGTGACCCGGCCCCACCGGGCCGCGACCAGTGGCCCGGTGACCGGGCCCCACCCGGCCTGACGGACCGCCCGGCGACCCGGCCCCAGCGGGCCGCGACCGGGTACCGAGTACCGAGCGCTCCAACGCGCCTACCATCCACCGGAGTCAGCCCCCGCAAGGGCCCCGACCGGCCATGTCCCGAAGGGAACACCATGCTCATCCACATCGACGAGGAGAAGTGCTGCGGCGCCGGGCACTGCGTACTCGCCGCCCCCGACGTCTTCGACCAGCGCGACGAGGACGGCATCGTCCTCCTGCTCGACGCCGAGCCGCCCGCCGAACTCCACCAGGCCGTCGAGGACGCCGCCGCCGTCTGCCCGGCCGCGGCGATCCGCCTGGAGCGGGTGTGACCGCATTGCGGGAGGTGGCCGTCGTCGGCGCCGGCGCGGCCGGACTGCACGCCGCGGAAGCGCTGCGCCGGGCCGGCTACGACGGACGCCTCACCCTGATCGGGGCCGAGGACGAACCCCCGTACGACCGACCGCCGTTGTCCAAGCACCTGCTGGGCGGGGAGTGGCAGCCCGACCGGCTGGCCCTGCGCGGCCCCCAGGCGCTGGAGGAGCTCCGGCTCGACCTGCGCCTGGGGGTGCGGGCCGAACGCCTGGACCGCCGGGAGCGGACCGTGCTGCTGTCCGACGGCCACCGGGTGCGCTGCGAGGCCGTCATCGTGGCGACCGGGGTCCGCCCGCGCCGGCTCCCCGGCGCCGACGCGCCGCTGCCGGGGGCCCACGTGCTGCGCACCCTCGCCGACGCCCTCGCGCTGCGCGAGGAACTGCTCGCGGGCGTACGGCTGTTGGTGGTCGGTGGCGGGCTGCTCGGCGCCGAGGCGGCGGCCACCGCCGTCGGACTCGGCGCCGAGGTGACCTGGCTGGCCTCCACCGCCACTCCGCTGGCCGCCGTCCTCGGTACCGAGACGGCCGCGCTGCTGACGGACCTGCACCGCGAGCACGGGGTGCGGATCGACCGGGGCGTGGCCACGGCACTGCTCCAACGGCACGGCCGAGCCGCCGGGGTGCGCCTGACCGACGGCTCCGAACTGGCCGCCGACGCCGTACTGATGGCCATCGGCTCCGCACCGGCCACCGAGTGGCTGGCCGACAGCGGCGTCCCGCTGGACGACGGCGTGGTCTGCGACGCCTACTGCGCCGCCGGCCCCGGCGTCTGGGCGGCCGGCGACGCCGCCTCCTGGCCCGACCCGCGCACCGGCCGCCACCGCCGCCTCGAACAGCGCACCAACGCCACCGAGCAGGCGATGCACGCCGCCCGGAACCTGCTGGCCGGCCCGGACGGCGCCCGGCAGGCGTACGAGCCGGTCCCGTACCTGTGGACCGACCAGTACGGGCTGCGCGTCCAGGTGTTCGGCCGGCCCGGCGGCGCCGAGCGGTTCGAGGTGGTCGACGGCAGCCTCGCCGAACACCGCTTCGCCGCCGCCTGCGTACGGGACGGCCTGGTCACCGGCGCGGTCGGCATCGCCTCCGCCCGGGCCCTGCGTCAACTGCGCGCCCAGGTCGCGGCGCACAGCCCGTGGCCGCCCGAGGCGGTCTGAGCCGGGGCGCATCGAAGTCCGCCGCCCCGCCCCGCCTCCGACACGGGAGGGGCGGGGCGGCGGACGCCCCAGGCCTCCCCCAACCCCCGGAAGCCGCCGATGTGATGGGATGGACTCCCGCTGTCCGAACCCAGGGAGGCCGTCGTGTCCCGAACCGCGCAGGAGATCTTCCAGAGCTACGTCCACGCCGGTCCGCTGACCCGCGACGCCGACGCCCTGGCCGAGACCTTCACCGAGGACGGCGTCTTCGAGGCGCCGCTCATGCCCGCCGGCGGTGCCCTCCCCCGGCGGATCGTGGGCCGCGAGGCGATCCGCGCCGCGATGGCGGCCCACTACGGGCAGCAGCTGAAGGACGACCGCAGGCCGAACCTCCAGAAGTCCGGTTTCGTGCTGCACACCACGTCCGACCCCGAGGTGTTCATCGCCGAGATCGACACGGTCTTCGACGGTGACGACCAGGACATCGTGGTGTCGCTGGTCCAGATCTTCCGCACCCGCGACGGGAGGATCGCCCGGCTGCGCGACTACTTCGCGCCCTCGCTGCTGAGTTGACGGCCCGGCAGGCTCTGCGGACCGCGCCGATCAGTCCGTCAGCAGATAGGTCGCCAGGCTGATCAGCCCCGAGACCAACGCGAGCACGCCAAGCGCCTTGAACAGGGGCGTGAGCACCCGCCACACCGTCCGCAGCAGGCGCGCCTCGCGCCAGCGGGCCGCCCGCCGGGGTGCGGCGATCGCGACGGCCTGGGCGATGCCGACCGGGCCGGCGAACGCGCCGGACAGCCCGACGGCGATGCCGAGGACCCGGACGCCGGTGTAGGCGACGCCGACCCGGTAACAGTCGTCCTCGGACTCGACGTACTGCACGGGCAGCCGGGCGCCGACCCGCAGACTGCCGCCGTACGGGACCGGGCGGTCCACCACGGTGCCCGAGTCGGAGGTGAACCTGCCGAAGCAGGTGGTGTGCGCCTGCTTGCCGACGCCGTCGGTGGAGCAGCCGGAGACCGTCAACAGGCCGGGCTGCCCGGCGAGTCGCAGAGAGTACCCGATGGTGAGCACGCAGACGGTGGTCAGGGCCGCGCCCGCCAACAGCATGACGAGCCCCGCCAGCGCCACGGCCGGCGCGAGAGACCACCGGCCCGCCCTGGACTTCGGATCCCTCACATACACGACTCCCCCGTTCCTCACCGGACATGGTCCCGGATACCGCGCGTTCCCGGGAAGCCGTCGGACCGCCCGGGCCGCGCCGCCCCGGCGCCCCCCGGCTCAGCCGAAGCCGAAGCCGCGGGGCGCCAGCACGTCGAGGGTGTCCCGCAGCATCGCGAGCGCCGCGCCGAGCGGGCTGGAACGGCCGCCACTCACGGTGATGTCCCCGGCATCGGGGCAGCCGTAGACGACCGCCTTCTCCGGACCGGTCAGCGCGTACAGCGGGTCGCCGGGGGCCGTCCGCTCCAGCCGGACCTCGACCACCAGCGGGTGGTCCGCGCTCGCCGTCGCCACGGCGCGCAGGCGGCGCCCGTCGGCGGCCGCGGCCAGGGCCTCCCGACCGGCCCGCTCGTCCACCGGTTCCGTGCTGACGCGCACGGCCGCCGGGTCCCAGCCCCAGAGCAGGGCCGCGAGCAGTCGGGCCTTCGTCGCCGCGTCGGCGCCGGAAAGGTCGGCCGACGGGTCGGCCTCCGCGATGCCGCGGCGCCGGGCCTCGCGGACCGCCCCCGCCAGGGAGTCGCCCGCCGCCAGGCGGTCGAGGACGAAGGTCGCGGTCCCGTTGGGGCAGGCCCGGAGCGACCGGCAGCCGAGACCGCGCACTCCCGTCCGGGCCAGATCGGCCGCCGGGAGGGCCGCCCCGGTGGCCCCGGAGATCCTGATCAGGCTGCCGCCCGCCCGTGCGGCGTCCGCCAGTTCGCGCCAGTGGCTCAGCAGGTGACTCTTGGTCGCGGTGACGACGTGGACGCCCCGGCGCAGCACCGAGGCGGCTTCCTCGGCGGCCTGCTCCCGTGCCTGCGGCGACGAGGGAAGTGCCTGGACCAGCACCTGCGCGCCGGTCCGGTCGAGGGTGTGCTCCAGCGGCGCCAGCGGACCCCACGCCGATCGCGGCGGTACCGGCTCTCCGCCGCGGACCAGGGCCTGCGCGGATCCGACGCGCACGGCCGCGAGCCTCGGCCGCACCGCGTGGTCGCGCGCGAGCTCGTCACCCCGCGACAGCAGCCGCTCGGCGTAGGCCTGGCCCACGGGACCGAAACCCGACAGCACGACCGCCGGATCGTCCACCGGTTCGGGCGGCACGCTGCTCCTACCGTGCGATGAAGGCATCCCGGCAGAATACCGCCGCTCCACCTCGCACTCGCCCGCGCGCATCTGCGCGGGGACGCCGCATCCGGTGACGCTGTGCGACCCCGCCGAGGGGCCGACCTCCGGTTGACAGGACTCTCGACGACGAAGCTACGTTAAGTAGTAGTCCAATCACATGTTGTGATCACGTCTGCCGATCCCGCCGCGCAAGGAGCCCGAGCATGACCACGACCCCCACCCGCCCCACCGCCGTACCGTCCATCGAGCAGCTGCCCCAGCCGGAGCTGCGCACGAACACCGACATCCAGGGCAACATCCTGGCGGCGTTCAACAAGGACTTCATGGACTTCCGCTATCTGCACTTCCCGGACGCCACCAAGGGCCGCGGCTGGCTCTCCGCGATCCTCAACACCGTCGCGACGACCAGCGAGACCGAGGACTTCAACGAGCAGTTCTCGCTGGCCCGCCGGGCCTTCGGCCGCGACCCCGCCATCACGACCGTCCGCTGCGGAGTCTCCCTCACCTTCGACGGCCTCAAGACCGTCGCCAAGAACCCCCAGCAGGTCGAGACCGACCTGAAGGCCTTCACCGCCCTGCGCGAAGGCAGCGCCATGCGGGCCGCGCAGCTCGGGGACACCGCCGAGAGCGACCCCAAGCAGTGGCTGTTCGGCGCCGGGACCGGTGACAAGGTCGTGCACGCCGTCCTCATCGTCGCCGCGGACACCGAGGAGTTGCTGAAGGAGAAGCTGAAGAACCTCGACGCGGTCGAGAAGACGCACCAGATCACGCGCGTCCACGTGGACGAGGGCCGCACCCTGACGGGCCCGCTGAAGGGGCACGAGCACTTCGGCTACAAGGACGGCATCTCCCAGCCCGGCGTGAAGGACTTCCACCGTGAGAGCCAGGAGCGCAAGGGCTTCCGCGACAACCACGCCGGGACCGAGCTGATCGAGCCCGGCGAGTTCGTCTTCGGCCACAAGAGCGAGACGGGCGACCGGAAGGCGCCCGAGTGGATGAAGAACGGCTCGCTCCAGGTGGTGCGCCGACTGCGCCAGGACGTCGCGGGCTGGAACAAGGCCGTGGTGGACGGCGTCAAGAACTTCACCGGGACCATGGACGCCAACCGGCTCGGCGGCTGCCTGGTCGGCCGCATGAAGGACGGCACACCGCTCGCCCCGGCGTCCAACCCCGTGACCGGGCTGGGCTCTGACCGCAACGACTTCGACTACCAGGACGATCCCATCGGGCAGCACACCCCTTGGGTCGCCCACATCCGCCGCACCAACCCGCGCGCCTTCGCCGGCATCGTCGACAACAAGCCGAAGAGCCACCGCCTGATGCGCCGGGGCATCCCGTACGGCCCTGAGTTCAAAGGCGGCCCGGACGACGGCAAGGACCGCGGGCTGATGTTCGTCTGCTACGGCACCTCGCTGGAGGAGCAGTTCGAACTGGTCCAGCAGCACTGGTCCAACTCCGACACGTTCCCCCCGGGGAAGAGCGAGCCCGGCCAGGTGGTCGCCAACGGCTTCGACAAGGTCATCGGCCTCGCCGGCAAGGCCGAGATCGCGCTCGCGGACGGCACCCACGGCACGGTCGACATGAAGCGCTTCGTCCGCACCACGGGCGCGCTCTACGCCTTCACCCCCTCGATCAGCACGCTGCGGCTGCTCGCCGAGGGCAAGGACCTCCCCAACAAGCCGGTCGGCTCCTGACCGCCGAGCGCCCCTGAGGAGACACCATGGAGAACCCCGTCATCGAGGGCACGGCCAATGACCGCGCCCGCTGGCGGACCTGTCAGCAGCTGGCGCGCGAGCTGCTGCTGGTCGGTCCGGACGACAAGGACCTGAGGCTGCGCTACCTCGACGTCCTGATCAAGGACGGCATCCCGGAGACGGACAGGCCCAAGGACGTGCTGATCGTCGGCGCGGGCATCGCGGGCCTGGTCGCCGGGAAGCTGCTCAAGGACGCCGGGCACAACGTCACCATCCTGGAGGCCAACGCCAACCGGGTGGGCGGCCGGATCAAGACCTTCCGCTCCACCGGCGACGAGTCCGACGGACCGTTCTACGACCCGGACCAGTACGCGGAGGCCGGGGCGATGCGGCTGCCCAGCTTCCACCCGCTCACCCTGGCACTGGTCGACAGCCTCGGCCTGAACCGGCAGCTGTTCTTCAACGTCGACGTCGATCCGGACACCGGCAACCAGAACGCGCCCGTCCCGCCGGTGGTCTACGAGTCCTTCGAACCCGGCAAGGTCTGGAAGTACGGCGCGGACAGCCCGGACTTCCGCGAACCGGTCAAGCGCTTCAACTCCTGGATCCGCACCAACCGGATCCAGGCCCGCCGCAGCGAGTACGCCGCCGACCCCAGCTGTGTCAACGAGGGCTTCCACCTCACCGGCGACGAGGTGCGGATCACCGCCGCCGACATGGTCAACCAGGCCCTGGAGCCGGTCCGCGACTACTACTCGGTGATCAGGGACGGCAAGCGGGTGAACAAGCCGTTCGCCGAGTGGCTGGACGGCTGGGCCCGGGTGATCCGCGACTTCGACGGCTACTCGATGGGCCGCTTCCTGCGCGAGTACGCGGGCTTCAGCGACGAGGCCGTCGAGGCGATCGGCACCATCGAGAACATGACCTCGCGGCTGCACCTGGCCTTCTTCCACACCTTCCTGGGCCGCAGCGACATCGACCCGAAAGCCACCTACTGGGAGATCGCGGGCGGCAGCTGGAAGCTGCCCCACGCGCTCGCCGAGGAGCTCCGGGCGGAGCTGCGGATGGGCGAGCGGATGATCCGGATGGAGTACTGGGACCCGCGTCGGGACGGCGGGGCCGGCCGCAACGTCGGCCCGAACGGGCCGCAGGTCGCGGTCCACACCGTCCCCGAGGACGACCCGGAGGCCGAACCCGACGTCTGGAAGGGCGACTTCGCGATCGTCACGGTCCCGTTCTCCGCCCTGCGGTTCGTCCAGGTGACGCCCGCGTTCTCGTACAAGAAGCGCCGGGCGATCATCGAGACCCACTACGACCAGGCCACCAAGGTGCTGCTGGAGTTCTCCCGCCGCTGGTGGGAGTTCACCGAGGCGGACTGGAAGGTCGAACTCGACTCCATCACCCCCGGCCTATACGAGTACTACCAGCGGGCCGGCGAGGAGGACGCCGAGGCGGCCGTCGCCGCCGCCCACAACGGCCACCGGCCACCGGCCAACCTGCCCGAGGTACTGCTCGGCGCGCACGCGAGCGTCGACGAGCGCCGGATCAGCCAGGCCCAGCGGGAGGTCTACGAGCACACCCCGCTGCTCCGGGCGAGCGTGCGCCCCGCCACCAACTGCTTCGGCGGCGGCTCGACCACCGACAACCCGAACCGCTTCATGTACTACCCCTCGCACCCGGTGCCCGGCGGCGACGGCGGCGGCGTGGTGCTGGCCAGCTACAGCTGGTCGGACGACGCGGTGCGCTGGGACTCCATGGAGGACGACGAGCGGTACGTCTACGCGCTGCGCAACCTCCAGTCGGTGCACGGCCGGCGGATCGAGGTGTTCTACACCGGCTACGGCCAGACCCAGAGCTGGCTGCGCGACCCGTACGCCTTCGGCGAGGCGGCGGTGTACACCCCGCACCAGATGACCAGCTTCCACCTCGACGTGGTCAAGCCGGAGGGCCCGGTGCACTTCGCCGGCGAGCACGTCTCGCTCAAGCACGCCTGGATCGAGGGCGCGGTGGAGACCGCCGTCCGGGCGGCCATCGCCGTGCACGAGGCGCCACCTCCGCCGCCCCCGGCGGAACCGGAGATCCGGCCCGAGGTACAGGCCCGCCGGGAACGCCGACAGGAGGCGCTGAGCAGATGAGCGGCAACCACGAATGGACGGTGGCCCGTTACCTGGCCACCAGGCTGGAGCAGTTGGGCATCCGGTACCTGTTCGGGGTACCGGGCGACTTCCTAGGCCCGTTCCTGACGATCATGCAGGCCACCACCAGCGTGCGCTGGATCGGAACCCCGACCGAGATGGGCGGCGGCTACGCCGCGGACGCCTACGCCCGGGTGCGGACCGCCGACGCCGACCCGGCCAAGGGCGAGCACGGCATCGGCGCCGTCGCGGTGACCTACGGAGTGGGCGCGTTCAGCCTGCTCAACACGATCGGCGGCGCGTACGTCGAGGACGTGCCGCTGATCGCGATCAACGCGGCGCCCTCCTACGAACAGTGGCTCAACCAGCAGGCGGTCGGCCTGCTCACCTCGCACATGAGCCCGCGCCGGGAGAGCAACCTGGACGTCTACCGGCAGGTCACGGTGGACGCGCAGGTGCTCTCCAACCCGGGGCTCGCGCCCTGGCAGATCGACAGCGCGATCACCGCGTGCCTGACCGAGCGCAAGCCGGTCTACCTGGAGGTGATGGAGGACCTCTGGCACGCGCCGTGCGAACCTCCGCAGGGTGAACTCCGAGCTCACGAGCGGACGTTCACCAAACGGAACGAGGAGATGCTGGCCAAGGCGGTCACGGCGGCGGTCAAGCTGATCGGGAAGTTCGGCACACCGATCGCCTGGGCCGGCGAGGAACTGGTCCGCCAGCGGCTGGAGGACGAGCTGCTGGAGTTCGTCCAGAGCACCCGGATGCAGTTCTGCACCACGGTCGGCGCGAAGTCCGTGGTCTCCGAGCGGCATCCGCTGTTCGCCGGCGTCTACAACGGCAAGGCGAGCCTGCCGGAGATCCGGAAGACCTTCAAGAACGCCGGGTGCCGGATCGGCCTGGGGACCTGGTCCACGTCCAAGAACCTCGGCGGCGAGCAGTCGATCGGCGACGACTGGATCGTGGCGGCCCGCGACGGCGTCAGCGTCGGCGCCGAGTACTTCCCCGAGGTCCGACTGGGGCGGTTCATCCCGGCGTTGCGCGACGCGCTGGAGGGACAGACCTTCCCGGCCGACCACTTCGCGCTGGCGCACGCGGCGGGCCTGGACGTCCCGGCCAGCACGGCCGCCTTCCTGGACTCACTGAGCACCGCCCAGTACCCGGCGGAGCTGACGTACGACAGCTTCTTCCAGCACATCAACCACTTCCTGCAGCACCGGGCCACCGGCGGGGACCCGCAGGCCCCCTCGCCGTTCACGGTGGTCTCGGACGCGGCGTTCGCGCTGCTCGGCTCGATGAACCTGCGGATCACCGAGCGGGCCGGCTTCCTCGCACAGAACAGCTGGCTGTCCATCGGCTACTCGGTCGGCGCGGCCACCGGCGTGGCACTGGGCCGTCAGCAGCCGATGAAGCGTCCGCTGGTGTTCGTCGGGGACGGCTCGTTCCAGGAGATCTGCCAGGAGCTGTCCACCCAGGTGCGCCACCACCTGAGGCCGGTGGTCTTCGTCCTGGACAACGAGGGCTTCTACGGCATCGAGCAGATGCTGGTCAGCCCCTGCTACTACAAGGAGAAGCCGTCCGACGGGGCCGACTTCTACAACGTGCTGCACCCGTGGCGGTACGAGAAGCTGGCCGAGGTCTTCGGCACGGAGAAGGACCGGATGCACGGGTACGAGCTCACCAGCCACACCGAGCTCGACTCGCTCCTGCTGGACATCGCCGATCCCGGCAACGACATCAACCACGCGCCGATCCTGGCCCGCGTCCGGCTCAGCCGGCACGACTACCCGAAGGCGCTCCAGTACAAGATCGACGAGACGTGCAAGTAGCCGCCCCGAGTCCGCCGGCCCCCGTCTCCGACGGGGGCCGGCGGACGCCGCGAAGTGTGGACTTCGTTTCGCTACACGGAACGTACTGTCCGATCACCTAAAGTAACCCACCGGGTCGCACCCCTTCCAGCATCCCCCGGCGGGTGCAACGCGGTCGTCCGTCCGTCTGAGACGACCGATCCCGGACTGGTCCTGGACCGCACCCGCCCGTGCGGCTGGGGACGCGCAGAAGGAACGATGCTCATGAATGCGGGCTCCTCTCCGCCGGTCCGGCGGTCACGTACGGTGTGTCTGGCCGCTGTCGCCGTCGCCGGAGCACTCGGACTGCTCAGCGCGTGCGGCGGATCGCCACACCCCGGGCCCTCCAGCGCGCTGAGTCCCGGCCCCGGCCAGACCCTGGCGGGATTTCCCGGTGCCTCCGGAACGGGCGGTACGGTCGCTGTCAGCGCACCGCCGAGCACGTCCTCGACCTCACCTGCCGGCGGCCAGCCGTCCGCTCCAGCGGCTGCCAACGCCGTGACGATCAAGAACTTCGCGTTCTCCCCGCCCACGCTGACGGTCAAGGCGGGTACGAAGGTGACCTGGACCAACACCGACCCTGACGCCCACACCGTCACCAGCAAAGCGGGATCGGGCGGGCCACTGCAGTCGGCAGCCCTGGCCGCCAACGACACCTACAGCTACACGTTCACCCAACCCGGCACCTACCCCTACTTCTGCAGCATCCACCCGTACATGACCGCCACCGTGGAGGTGACACCATGACCGAGGACACACAGGACTCCGACGGCGGCGGCGAGCACGGCATGACCCGCCGCCAGCTCATGCGGCACTCCGCCTGGTTCGGTGGTGCCGTCGTCCTGACAGTCGTCGCGGGAGAGGTGATCAGTCACATCCCCGGATCGGCGAACGCGGCACCGGCAAGCAGCGCGGACCTGCATTTCGTGCAGATCTCCGACAGCCACATCGGCTTCCAGGGCCCGGCCAACATGGACGTCACCGGGACGTTCGCCGCAGCGATCAACCAGGTCAACTCCCTCGGGTTCAGGCCCGACTTCGTCATGCACAGCGGCGACCTGACGCACCTCTCCACCCCCGCCCAGTTCGACCAGGTCAAGCAGATGCTGTCGCAACTGGACACGGACCGGGTCTTCACCGTGCCGGGCGAGCACGACTCGATCGGGGACAACGGACCACGCGCCTACCGACAGACCTTCGGCCAGAACACCGTCGGCGACGGCTGGTACAGCTTCGACACCCACGGTGTGCACTTCATCGCGCTGGTCAACACACTGCACCTGGAGCAACTCGGCCACCTCGGCAACGACCAGATCGACTTCGTGCGCAAGGACATCGCCAATCTGTCGTCGGACACCCCCATCGTCATCTTCAGTCACATCCCGTTGTTCGCGATGTATCCGACGTGGGGCTGGGGCACCGACGACGCGGTACAGCTGCTGTCGATGTTTCGCCGCTTCTCCTCGGTCACGTGCCTCAACGGGCACGTCCACCAGCTGTTCAGCAAGACCGAGGGCAACATCACCTTCCACTCGGCCCGCCCCACCTGCTACCCGTTCCCCAAACCCGGCGAGGGCCCCGCCCCACTTCCAGTGGTGCTGCCCGCCGGACGCCTCAAGGACGCGATCGGCGTCCGCACCGTCAACTACTGGCAGGGCAGCCACACACTGGCCGTCAAGGACGAGAAGCTCGCATGAACACCCGGAGCCTGCCCGCCCTCGCCCTGCGCCTGGCGCTCGCCGCCACCCTCGCGGCGAGCGGATACATCCACGCCCAGCTCTACATCGACGGATACCGCCTCGTCCACATCATCGGCCCGCTGTTCCTGCTACAGGCCAGCACCGCCTTCGCGGTGGCCGCACTCCTCCTACTCACGGCACCCCTGCTGCTACGGATCGCCGCCGCCACGATCGCCGTCTGCACCCTCATCGCCTTCGCCGCATCCCGCACCACCGGATTGTTCGGCTTCTCCGAAAACGGCCTGCACCCCTCCCCGCAAGCCCCGCTCAGCCTCGTCGCCGAGGCCCTCACCCTGCTGGTCCTCGCGGCCTGGCAGCCCTCGCTGGCGGCGGCGGCGAGATCGAGAGCGGCGGCGGCCGAGCCCGGAGAGGGCCTCGCTCCCCCCACCGGCCGCCGACGGCTCCATGACGTCCTGTGGCTTCTCCTGCCCGTAGCGGTGGTGGCCGGCCTCTTCTGGTACGGCCGGGTACACACCCCCGACTACGAGACCAGCCTCTTCGGGAATCGCGGCGTCGACGCACAACAACTGAAAGCCCAACTGGGATCGGCGCTCCTGGGCCTGGCGCTGGTCCAGCTGCTCCTCGCCCTGTGGATCTACGGCCGCCTGCCCGCGCTGAAAGCCGCACCGCACCGGGTCCACACCACGCACCGCCTCATCGGTCTGATCGCCTTCCTCCTCTCCCTGCCCATCGCCCGGCACTGCATCACCGCCTACGGCGTCCAGTTCACCGACGCCCGTGTGACGCTGCACTCGCTCACCGGATGCTTCCTCTACGGGGCCTTCGTCGCCAAGGTCATCGTGGTCCGGCACCGCCGCTGGCCCGGCTGGGCACTCCCACTGGCCGGCGGTGTCCTCGTCACCTCGATCGCCCTGATCTGGTACGCCGCCCCCCTCTGGTACCTGAACGGCTTCCACGCACCCGGCTTGTGAGGAGGGTCGCCCGCCCGGCCATGGCGTCGATCACCGCGTCGGCGTGAGCCGACCCGCGGGGTCAATACCCCGCCAAGGAGACGGGAAGGATGCGTCAAGGTCGCGGCCACGGGCGTCCGACTCGGCGCGTGGTCCGCGCCGACCCGCTAACGTGGGCGGCTTCTCCGTCCGAGATCCGTCCGAGGAGCACACCGCAGGACTGCGCCGGGCGCCCCGCACGGAGGAGGATCACCATGGCCGATCACGGCTCCGCATCGCGACCGCCGCAGGCACACCGTCCGGTTGCGCAGGGGACGGCGGGCCTCACGCTCGCGGTCGGGGCTCTCGGCGTGGTCTTCGGGGACATCGGAACCAGCCCGATCTACACCCTCCAGACCGTGTTCAACCCGAATGACCCGCACCCCGTCCCGGTCACCACGCAGAACGTGTACGGGGTGGTGTCGCTCGTGTTCTGGTCGGTGGTGATCATCGTCCTGGTCACCTACGTGCTGCTGGCGATGCGCGCCGACAACGACGGCGAGGGCGGCATCATGGCGCTGATCACCCTGCTACGGCAATCGGGCGCGCAGCGGGGCCGCCGGACCACCGCCGTACTGGCCGCGCTCGGCATCTTCGGCGCCTCGTTGTTCTTCGGCGACAGCATGATCACCCCGGCGATCTCGGTGCTGTCCGCGGTCGAGGGGCTCAAGGTCGTCGAGCCGTCCCTGGAGAGCGCCGTGGTACCGCTCACCGCGGCGATCATCGTGGTGCTGTTCCTGGTGCAACGCCGAGGAACCGCGGCAGTAGGCCAGGTGTTCGGACCCGTGATGATCGCCTGGTTCGTCGCCATCGGCGCGTGCGGCGCATCCGGCATCGCCGACCACCCGCAAATCCTCCGGGCGCTCTCGCCGAGCTACGCCCTGACCTTTCTGACCGGCCATTTTGGCACCGCTTTCTTCGCCCTGGCCGCGGTCGTCCTCGCGGTCACCGGCGCCGAGGCGCTCTACGCCGACATGGGCCACTTCGGCCGCCGGTCGATCACCCGCGGCTGGCTATTCCTCGTCTTCCCCGCCTGCGTCCTGAGCTACCTCGGCCAGGGCGCGCTGATCCTCGCCGATCCAGCCAACACCAGTAGCCCGTTCTTCCTGCTCGCACCCGCCTGGGGACGCTGGCCGATGGTCCTGCTCGCCACGGCGGCGACCGTGATCGCCTCCCAGGCGGTGATCACCGGCGCATACTCCGTCACCTCCCAGGCCGCCCAGCTCGGCTACCTGCCGCGAATGCGGATCGCCCACACCTCCGAGTCCACCATCGGCCAGATCTACGTTCCCTGGATCAACTGGCTGCTGATGGTCTCGGTCCTCACCCTGGTCTTCGCCTTCCGCAGTTCCACCGCCCTGGCCTTCGCGTTCGGCATGGCGGTCACCGGGACCATCACCATCTCCACCCTGCTGTTCTTCTACGTCGCCCGGGCCCGCTGGCACACGCCGGTGTGGCTGATCGCCGTCGGAGCGACCGCGCTGCTCACGGTGGACCTGCTGTTCGTGGCGGCCAACGCGACCAAGCTCCTGCACGGCGCTTGGCTGCCGCTGCTGATCGGCCTCACCGTGTTCACCGTCATGACCACCTGGCAGCGCGGCCGGGAGATCGTCACCGCGGAGCGGGAGCGACACGAAGGCCCGCTGCGCGAGTTCGTCGACCAGCTCCACAGCGGGCAGGTGCCGGCGATCCGGGTCCCCGGCACCGCCGTCTTCCTCAACCGGGGCAAGCGGACCACCCCACTGGCCATGCGTGCCAACGTCGAGCACAACCACGTCCGGCACGACCACGTGGTGATCTTGTCCATCGAGACCGAGCCCGTGCCCCGGGTCCCGGCGGACCAGCGGACCGTGGTCGACGACCTCGGTTACGCCGAGGACGGGATCATCCACGTCACCGCCCGATTCGGCTACATGGAGACACCGGACGTGCCCAGCACGCTGGCAACGCTCGACCCGGCCGAGACCGAGGGCCGACTCCGGCCCGACCAGACCTCCTACTTCCTGTCGAAGATCGAAATCCGGCGCGGGAAGACGCCGACCATGGCGCCCTGGCGCAAGCGACTGTTCGTCGCCACCTCTTACGTCACCGCCGACGCCGCCGAGTACTTCGGCCTCCCCCGCGACCGCACAGTGATCATGGGCTCGCACATCGAGGTGTAGTCGCGCCGGCCGACGAGGCGTCAGCGTCGCAGGGTCGTTGCGGTGTCGTGCACGGATGGACGGGACGACCCGGGCCGAACGGCGAGAGCCGGTCGTCAGAGGCCACCGACGACCCGGCAACCAGGACACCGACTGCGGCGGTGCCCACGGGCTGCCACGGTCCGCGGCTCGCCGCCGCCCGGCTCAGGCGAACTCGCGCAGGCGGGACCGGACTCCCAGCGCGGTCAGGGCCAGCGCCGCCGCCAGGGCTGCCGCACCGAGGCCTGCCGTGGTGGCACCGAGGTCGTCGTCGGTGGTGGCGACCGCGGTCTCGAAGGCCCGCTGGTTGATCGCCTGGGTGTCGTCGAGGGCGGCGCTGAGCGCGTCGAAGTCGGCGTTGGACTGGCCCGGGGTGAGGCCGGTGTCGAAGGTGACGGCCTCCTTGAGCTTGCCCTGGGCGTTCAGCTCGCGGATCTTCCGGTCGTCGCGCTGGTACTGCTGGAAGGCGGCGAGCACCCGCTCTGCCGCGTCCTGTTCGCCGGGGAAGGTGATGTTGCGCAGTTCGTCGCCGAGGTAGCCGCCGAAGCCCACCTGGCCGTGGTCGGCCCGGTGCCGGTCGGCCAGCGCGGCGAGCCTGTCGTTGTACGTGGCGAGGGTGGCGCCGTCGACCCGGGCGAAGAGCTGGGTCTTGTCGAGGTAGCTCTGCTCGTAGGCGGCCGCCCGGGCGGGGTCGGTGAGGTAGCGGCTCTCGTCGGCGTTGAGGTCGTAGGCCACGGCGCGGGCCCGGCTGAGGGCGATCACCGAGTCGAAGGAGTTGCTCTTCGCGACCACCAGGTGGTGGTCCGCCCGGGAGGCCAGCGTCAGCGCGGTGATCAGCCCGGCGAGGGCGAGAAGGGTGGCGGCGGCCAGCGGCACGTTCACCAGCCGCCGGAAGCGCACCGCGAGCAGTCGCTGCAGCAGCCCGAGCGCGGCCAGCGCGAGCAGCCCGAAGACCAGGATCGTCCACCACCCGCCGGCCAGGGCGTCGCGCTGGTCGCTGTAGTTGTGTTCGACGACGGACGCGTTGGCCTTGGTCACCTCGTCGACGGCCGGCAGCAGCCGCTGACGCAGCAGGTCGGTGGCCTGCCGGTAGGCCGCGAGAGCGTCCGCCGGGGGCCGGCCGGCCTGAGCGTGGGCCTGCTCCTCCAGCAACTGGGCCCGGGCCACCTGGGCCTCGTACTGGCCGAGCTCGCCGATGACGGTCTGCACGGCCCGCTGCCCGGCGGCATCACCGGCTACCGCCTCCGCGACACGCTGAAGGTCGTTGTCGGCCTGGGTGCGGCGCTGCTCGTAGGTGTCCAGGGTCTGTTTGCGCAGCGCCGTGTAGTCCGGGTCGGCGCCGAACAGCAGCAGGTTGGCCGCTTGGGCGTCCATGTCGTTGAGCGCGAAGTAGAGGTCGGCCGAGCGCACCACCTGGGGGGCGGCCTGGTGTCCGATCACGTCCGTGCCGTCCCGGGCGCCACCCAGCACACTGCCGGTCACCGCGCCGGCGGCGAGCAGCGCCGCCAGGCAGACCCCGGTGAGCGCGCGCACCAGATGTGGGGTGTTCCACCAGGCCCGGCTGCGCCAGGAGCGCGCGGGCCGGTGTTGGGGGGCGCGCGGTGCGGGGAGTGGTGCGACTGTCTCCGGTCGCGCCTTCTCCGACACGACCGTCTTCTCTTCGGCACTCGTACCACCCGACGTACCCGCTGGCATCGCCGCGCGCCCCCTCCCCCTGTTTCACTGGCCGCCGAACCTGCCCCGGAGGAACCCGCCGGGGTCGGGATTCGGCAAACGGGTCGCCGTCAGGCCCCACGCCCGGGCGGCGAACCGTTTCCTCGCAGATCACACTAGGTTCGGTCGACGATCCATCCGTCCGCCCTGACGCTCCCTTGACGTGCCCGGCGGTCGTATTGACGCGGTATTGGCGCCGGGGCATGGCTGGAATCGACAGCCGATCCCGGGCTCGGTGATCAGTCGGCGCGGCCGGGCGGGTCCCCGAACGTCTCGGTCCGCGCAGAAACCGCCCCCGGCCCTCATCCACCGGTCGACGTCGGACGTGCCTCGGCCCCCGAGGCCCACCCGTCCGCACAGCCGGACGGCGGGCCTCAGGGGCCGAGGGGTGCACCTGGTGCCGGTGGCACGTGGCACGTGGTGGGTCCACGGGGTCAGCTCTGCCCGACCTTGCGGCCGTGGTTCGCCTTCTTCTTCCGCCGGGCCTTCTTCTTGCGGGCGCGCTTGGACATCGTGCTCTTTCTCGTGATCGTCGGGTTGGTGGGGTTCAGACGGCCTGGCCGACCAGCTGGTCGGCGAGCTTGGCCAGCCGCTTCACCGAGCGCACTTCCTGGACCGCCGCCGCGGTCGGCGCGACGACGGCACCGTCGAAGTAGGCGCCGTTGGCGACGACCGTCTCAGGCAGGCAGAGGCGGACGACCGCCGCCGCGCCCTCCGCCGCCGGCGCGCCGACCCGCCCGTACAGCGGCAGCAGCGCGGTGTCGCACAGGCCCGGGTTGAGGCTGACGGCGGTGATGCCGGAGCCGTCCGGGGCCATCTCGGCGGTCGCCATGGTCAGCGCCAGCTGCGACTGGGCGTACGCGGCGACCCGCGAGTACTTCTTCACCCGGTGCGGATCCGACCAGTTCATCGAGGCGGTGCGGTGCAGGGACGACGACACGTTGACGATCCGGGCGTCGCCCGCCGCCGAGAGCGGGGCGCGCAGCAGCTTCGCCAGCAGGTGCGCGGCCAGGAAGTTGACCTGCAGGGAGACCTCGTTGCCGTCGTCGGTGAGGGTGCAGCGCTCGGGCGCCATCACGGCGGCGTTGTTCACCAGCAGGTCCAGCGCCGGGTAGTGCTTGACCACCGTGCCGGCCAGCACCGCGACCTCCGAGAGCTTGGTGAAGTCGGCTGCCAGTTCCACGAGTTGGTCCCGCCTGGCACCCGCGTCGACCAGTCGGGCGACGGCCGCCTCGCCCTCGGCGGTGGTCCGGGCGTGCACCAGCACGGTGGCACCGTGCCCGGCGAGCAGCCGGGCGGTCTCCCAGCCGATGCCGGAGGAGGCGCCGGTGACCAGGGCGGTCCGGGCGGACAGAACAGCGTCGGACATGACCCATCCAAGGGTGGAAGGCGCCGGCGGGGTGCGGAGGCAGCGCGGCGCGAAGCCGCTCACCTCCGGGGCCGCCGGCGCGAGAAAGGTGTGAGGCGATGAGAGCTCTCGCCCGTCCCCTGCCCTCGGAGCCGGTTGGGGCGGGGGACGGGCGAGCGGTGATCAGCGCGGGCACGACGAACGGAGCCGCGCCCGCGCACACGGCCGGTGACCGGCGGGAAGGAGCTCGGTCCTACCGGACGGCAGTGGCGACCGCGACAGCGACGATCCGCGGCCGACTATGCGGCGGGCGGTCGTGGTGGCGTGTCGAGCGGTGCATGTCCCTCATCAAAGCCTGTCCGGATGTCCGGGGCAAGCTCGTTCACCCTCCCTGACGAACCCCTGACGCACAGTCGACGCATCGTTGCTGTTCCGCTCTCAACCACCCTTGGGTTTCCGGCAGTCGCCAATGTTTCGTCAGCAAGGACCCTGCCGCCGCCAGGCTTTCGTCAAGGAGCCGACGCACGGTCGTCGCGGTCTGCCGTACTGGACGGATGTCCGTCACAAGCCTTCCCGCCGGTACCTGGACCCGGACGTCCTGCGGAAGATCCCCGCCGTCTTACGAGGGCCAGACCGTGGAGCCGGAGACCCGGCGCTTCCACCTCTGACGCGCACGGCGACGGTGTCCACCTCTGGGAGGTCCTCGCCCATGACAAGGCCCGGCCCGGCCCGGCTCGGCCCGAACGGCCCACGTCCGGGCCACCCCCGTCGTGCGAGCCTGGTGGTGACGAAAGGCGGACACCATGCACACCGTGATCGTGTACGAGAGCATGTACGGCAACACCCGCGAGATCGCCGAAGCCATCGCCGAGGGAGTCCACGAGGCGGCCCCCTCCGCGTCCGTCGAGTGCCTCCCGCTGACCCAGGCCGACAACGACGTGACCCGGTCCGCGGACCTGCTGGTGGTCGGCGGACCGACCCACATGCACGGTATGTCCTCCGGGCTCAGCCGCTTGGTGGCCGTCGCGGCCGAGAACCACAGGGAAGGCCACGAGGACGCCACCGCCGAGGCCCAGGCGACCGCCGAGGGGCCGGGCCTGCGCTCCTGGTTCCACAGCCTCCCGAAGACCGAACCCGGCACCTACGCCGCCGCGTTCGACACCCGGGGCGCAGCACCCGGATCCGGCGGCGCCGCCAAGGGCATCGCCCAGCGGCTGTCCCGCCACAACTACGACGTGGTCGCCGGGCCCGAGGGCTTCATCGTCGAGGGCACCGACGGCCCGCTGCGCGCCGGTGAGCTCGACCGCGCCCGCGCCTGGGGCGCCGCCCTGGTCTGACCCGCCGCGTTCGACGACCAACCCGGCCGGCCCGGCCGAGCACCGGAACCTGCTGTACGGCCAGGGCGGCTGTCAGTGCTGGAGCACGGCCTTGACCACCACGATGACCAGCCCGAGCAGCAGGTTGACGACACCGGCGGCCACCACCCGGTGCAACGGGGTGCCGGCCCGGACGAGCACGGCACTGGCCCAGCCGACCTGCTCGGCCACGGCGACACCGAGGGCCAGCCATGCCGTGCCCGCGAACTCCAGCCCGAGAAGCGGACTGATCGCCACGGCAGCGGCCGGAGGGACTGCCGCCACCAGGATCGGCCGCTCGGCGGCGCAGACCCGCGAGATCTCCGTCCGGGTCAGGGCCCGGTGGGCCATCGACTCCCCCACCAGGTGGGCATAGACGTGCGTGGCCCAGAAGACCACGCCGGTGGCGAGCAGCAGCACCACGAGCTCGATCCGCGGGAACGGGCTGCCGAGCGTTCCGGCCCCGGCCACCACCGAGGCTGCCAGGAGCGAGCCGTAGACGGCGCCGGCATAGTTGGTCCGAGCCGATTCCGGCGGCACCGGGGCGTCCGGTTCCCCTTCGGGGGTGCGGCGGGTCACGCATCACCCCCGACGGGTGACAGGGAACCGGTGATATCCGCAGGCTGCCGCTCAGCCACCGAGCTGCCGCGTGTCACGATGCGTGGGTCTCCGCTCGTTGCGGACGGAAGTTGACCGCCAGGATGTAGCAGCTGAGGGCCAGGATCCAGAGCGGGAAAGCGAGCACGAACCAGGCGGCACTGCTGACGACGAAGAGCAGCCCCAGGGCGACGAGGTACCCGAGCCAGACGAGCCAGCGCGGGAAGATGCCGAGGTGGTGCCCGATCGTCGTGGTCGACATGGTGAAGACGGCGGCCATCCGCGTGGCGTAGCCGGAGAGCAGTTTGAGGACGGCGCTGCGGTCGTGCTCCCACAGCTGGAGCACGACCGGGTGGGTGTTGTCCGCCTCGGTCAGGATGCCGAACGCGGTCGCGGCGATCACGAACAGCACGCCGACGAACAGGAACCCGCCGCCCAGGAAGAGCGTGGCGAAGAACCTGTCCTCGGCCGGTCCGATGTAGTCCCGTGTCGCCCCCATGAACCACAGGAAGAAGATCCCGGCGAACGGCAGCATGTCCAGGGCCGCCTTCAGGGCGTCCCGGTGGGAGGAGTCGCCGAGCCAGGCCGCCGCATCGGCGGCATCGGTCGGAAGCGCAATGCGGACCAGGAGGATGGCCGCGGCCAGCAGCAGGGCGGAGAGGACGCCCGCCGCTCCGGCGGCGCGGGGTGTCCGCAGGGCGGCTCCCGGCAGTCCGTCAGGTTGCATGATCCTCATGCTGCGGCGCGGTGGGACGACGGTGGCGGTCCGCCACGACGGCACAACCGACGATCACCCCGATGGCTGCCCGGCGAGCGCGGCGAGAAGCTCTCCGACCTCGCCCCCGGATTTCGCGTATGCCAGGTTCAGCGCTGCGGCGATCACGCCGAGGTGGCTGAAGCCCTGCGGGAAGTTGCCGAGTTGCTCGCCGGTGGCGGGGTCGATCTCCTCGGCCAGCAGCCCGAGGTCGTTCGCGCAGCCGAGGACGCGGTCGAGGTACTGCTCGGCCGCCTCGGTGCGTCCGGCTCGGGCGAGGGCGCTGGCCAGCCAGAGCGTGCAGAACACGAACGAACCCTCCTCGCCCGACAGGCCGTCCTCGGCGAGGTAGCGGTGGACATGGCCGTTGCGCGTGAGTTCGGCTTCGATCCGGTCGATGGTGGCGAGGACGCGGGTGTCGTCGGGGGGCAGGAATCCACGCAGGCCCACCTGGAGCGCCGCCGCATCGAGCTCCGGGTGGTCGAACGCCTGGACGAACGCGCCGGTCTTCGGATCCACCCCGCGCGTCTCCAGGGCGGTACGCATCTCCGCGCGAGCACGCACCCAGCGTTCCCGCAGATCCCCGTCCGGAGCCAGGTCGGGGAACACGTCGAGCATGCGGATGCCGCAGTCGACACCGGCCCACGCCATGAGTTTGGAGAAGACGAAGTGCCGCCGCCCGCCGCGGATCTCCCAGATGCCCTCGTCCGGTTCCTGCCAGCGCCGGATGTTCAGCTCCACCACGTTGCGCAGGAATCGGAGGAAGGGGGCGCCCTCGTACATGACCGCCGCTCCGCCGCGCAGCCGCACGATGAGGTACGTCGCCGTGAGCAGTTCGCCGTAGGTGTCGAGCTGCACCTGGTTCCAGGCTCCGTTCCCGACCCGCACCGGGCGCGAGCCCCGGTAGCCCTCCAGGTGGTCGAGCGTGACCTCGTGCAACAGCCGCTCCCCGTGGATGCCGTACATGATCTGCAGGTCCTCGGCCCGGCCGGAGGTGGAGCGCAGCAGCCATTCGCCGAAGTGCAGGGCCTCCTCCGAGTACCCGATATTGCCGAGGGTCGCGAGCATCGCGACCGAGTCGCGCAGCCAGGCGTAGCGGTAGTCCCAGTTGCGTTCACCGCCGATCCCCTCGGGCAGTGAGGTGGTGGGCGCGGCGACCAGCGCACCGGTCTCGTCGTAGATGAGGCCCTTGAGGACCAGCGCGCTGCGCACCACGGCCTCCCGGTACGGCCCCTGGTAGGTGCAGCGGGCGGCCCAGTGGGTCCAGAAGGCGATCGTCTCCGCCAGCCGTCCGGTCAGCTCGGTTTCCGAGAACCGCCGGACGGTCAGCCCTCCGGCCTGCGCGTAGGTGAGTGCGACATGGCGCACCTGGCCCTCGGTCACCGTCGCCCGGGCCGTGCATTCCCCGGTCGGTGTGAGGTGCAGCGGCGCCAGCCCGCTCTGCAGCAGGAGCGAGTCCGGGCCGCCGGTGACCACGACCAGGTCCTCACCGGACGCCTCCATGTACGGGGTGGTCATCCCGTACTCGAGCCTCGGCGCGAACTCCAGGCCGAGCTCGACGGTGCCGGCTTCGCCGCGCACCCGGCGCAGCAGCAGGTTGCCCGGGGGGCGGCGCTCCGGGTGGCCGGGGCGGGTGAGGTCCTCCCGTACCGGCAGGCAGTCCGTCACCGTGACGGCACCGGTGGCGGTCTCGAAGCGGGTCTCCAGCACATTGGTGTCCGGCAGGTAGCGCCGGGTGGTGGTGAAATCCGCGACCGGGGCGATGCGGAAGTACCCGCCCCGGTCCCGGTCCAGGATCCGGGCGAACACGGAACGCCCGTCGAACCGGTGGAAACACGCCCACTCCACGGACGCGTCCCGGCTCACCAGCGCCACCGAGTGGCAGTCACTCAGGAAGGCGTAGTCGGAGATCGGCGGGTACCTCGTCTCGCCCATGTCGCTCAGCTCCCTCAGGGCACGAAGTCGAGGACCGCTTCGACGTCGCCGGGCGTCCGTTCGAACGCCCGGGCCACGTCGCCCGGGGCGACCCGGCGCGTCACGAGCCTGCCGAGCCAGGACCGGTCCGCCGCCTCGCAGCTGACCATCGGACGAGCCGCCCCGTCCGCTACGTCCGATGGTCAGCAGGCTGCCCGGCTACGGGATCACCCCTGCCGGGTGAACCGGTCAGCCCTGAACGCCGTCGAAGGCGACTTCCAGATGGCGAGGCCCGCGCAGCAGCGGGTTCGGCCGGTAGGGCGGCGGGTCTGCGACGAGCCGGGGATTGGTCAGCCTGCGGGCCAGCTCGGTCAGCGCGAGCTGGGCCTCCAGGCGGGCGAGGGGGGCTCCGAAGCAGCTGTGGATGCCGCTGCCGAAAGCGAGGTGCTGGATGTCCCGGCGGTCGGGGTCGAAGCGGTCGGGGTCGTCGAACCGCCGGGGGTCCCGGTTCGCCGACGCCAGGCCGAGCCAGAGGGTCGAGTTCTTGGGGATGACGGTCCCGGCGATGTCGATGTCGGCCAGCGTGACGCGCGGGGGCGCCAGGTGGACGGGGGGCTCGTAGCGCAGCAGCTCCTCGACCATCGGGACGGCGATCTCCGGTTCCTTCACCAGCCGTTCGAGGTGCTCCGGGTACCGGAGCAGGGTGAGCATCCCGTTGGTGATGAGGTTGACCGTGGTCTCGTGGCCGGCGATCAGGAGCAGGACGCTGGTGCTCATGAGCTCGATCGTGGACATCTGCCCGTCCGGGCCGTGGTCGGTGACGAGCCCGGAGAGCAGGTCGTCGCCGGGGCTGTGGCGACGGCCCTCGGCGAGTCCGGCCAGGTACCGGCCGAGCTCGATCCTGGCCTGCTGCATGGTGCGCTGCCGCTCCGGGAGATCGTCGCCCGGGGTGGGGTCGGCGCCGGCGATGACGGCGTCGGCCCAGACGCGGAAGCGGGACTCGTCCTCGCGGGGGACGCCCAGCAGCCGGCAGATCACGGTCACCGGGAACGGGTAGGCGAAGTGGTCGACGAGGTCGACCTGGTCCTTGCCCTGGAGGTCGTCGATCATGCCGGAGACGATCCCGACCAGCTCTCCCCGCATCTCGTGCACCCGCCTCGGGGTGTGCGGCGGGCCGAACGGGCGCATGGCCATGCGTCGCAGCCGGTCGTGCTCGGGCGGGTCGAGCCGGAGCATGGAGGGCGGCACGCCGGCCTCCTCCTCCACTTGGAGGCCCTTGCCGTCCTGCCCGACCAGGTTGCGGGCGTCCGAGCTGATCCGTGGGTCGTGCAACAGGCTGCGGACCTGGTAGTAGCCGCCGACCAGGTACGACCCGTCGTCCTGGCGGGCCACGGGTGTCTTGCGGAGTTCGGCGTAGAACGGGTAGGGGTCGGCGCGGTTGGCGTAGTCGGTGATCTGCTGGAGCAGGGTGCCCGGCGTCATGGAACGGTCTCCTGAGGGATGGGCGGCGGTCAGGCGCGTGCGGGGGTGAACTGGACGCGGCGTTCGCTGGGATCGTGGCCGGTGAGGGTCACGGTCGCACCGTGACTGGGCAGGGAGGGGTCCGGGAACTCGGCGGGGACCGGCCGCATCCCGCCCGGCTGCCGGTCGACGGTGACGTGGTCCGGCGGGAAGGGCGCGCGGACCTCGATCTGCTCCCGGTAGAAGTCCAGCCACTTGGCCTGGTCGAAGGCGGCCGCGGCGATGATCCGGCCCCGGTAGCCGTAGACCGCGACGAACCGGCGCTCGGCGAGCGAGCCCTGCGTGATGACGATCTCGTCGCCCATGTTGGGCACGCCCACGGACTTGATGTTGACGCCGAACTGGGAGGACCAGAAGGTCGGCACCCACAGGTGGGCCCGACGGTCCGGGCCGATACTGATCATGTTGTGCGCGGCGGTTTCGGCCTGCTCGACCGCGTTGCCCCAGTGCTCCAGCGAGAGGAACTGGTAGTCGAAGAGCGGGTGGGGCGAGCGCGCGACGTCTCCCGCGACGAACACGTCATCGGTGACGATGCCCTGGACGTCGAAGGCCCGGCAGCCCGCGTCACAGGCGATCCCCCGAGGCCCGGCGGCCAGGCCCGATCCGGCCAGCCACTCGGTGTTCCGGGTGGCGCCGAGTGCGATCACCGCGACCTCGACGTCCAGCGAGGTCCCGTCGGACAGGTGGGCGCGCCGGAGCCGGCCGCCGGAGTCGCCCTCCAGCGCCGTCACCATGATGCCCGTGCGCAGGTCCACGCCGTGCTCGCGCTGCAGGTCGGCGGCGACCGCACCGACCACCCCGCCGAGGGCGCCCACCAGCGGCGCCGCGGCACGTTCGGCGACCGTGACGTCCAGGCCCTGTTCGCGGCAGGCCGAGGCGATCTCGGAGCCGGTGAACCCGGCACCGACCACCAGCACCCGGCGCGGCCGCGCCGCCAGCCGGCGCTCCAGCCGGGCCGCGTCCTCGCTGGTGCGCACCGTGAAGACCCCGTCGAGGGCCGCTTCCGCCGGGTTGAACCAGGGCCGGGCGCGGACGCCGGTCGTGATCAGCAGGATGTCGTACTCGATCTCCTCGCCGTCCGCCAGGCGTACCCGCTTCGCCACCGGATCCAGCCCGGTGGCGGCCGTGCCGAGCCGCCACTGCGCGTTGATGTCGGTGCGCTGCGGCAGGGTGGTGCCGTCGGCGCGCGCCCGGCCGAGCAGGACCTGCTTGGACAGTGGTGGCCGGTCGTACGGAAGGTCAGGCTCGTCCCCGACCAGCGTGAGCGACCCGTTGAACCCGCCCATGCGCAGTGCCTCGGCGGCCCGCAGACCGGCCAGCGAGGCGCCGACGATGACGATCCGCCCGCCGCGCCGGAACTCCTGCACCGCTTCACGCAGGGAGGCCGGCATCTCAGGCCCCCACCCGTGTGGTCCGCGCGTGGTCCGCCTCGACCAGGATCGCCTGGACGGGACAGGCGGCCGCGGCCCGTCGCACCTGATCGCGCTGCGCCTCGGTGAAGGCGGGGTCGTACAGGAGCGCCTCCTCGCCATGCATCTCGAACACCTCCGGCGCCAGGAACGCGCACTGCGCGTAGCCCTGGCACCGGTTGAGATCAACGACAATCCTCATCCGCAGACCCTGCCCTTCAAACCGTCCGTGACGAACCGATGGCGCATCGCTACCAACAGTTGTGGCGCATTACTCCCCGGGGTGCATCGCGAGCTGACCAGATGGGGGACGGCCGCCACGCTCCGGGACCGTTCCAGGCGGCGGGCAGGGCGGTCGAGGCGCTCACAGCACTCGCGCACCGCCCGCGGTGGGCGAGCGGCCGGGCGGGTCACCGCCTGCGTCGACGGGCGAGGAAAAGTCCGGAGACCACACCGACCAGCCAGATGCCCAGCAGGGCCGCCCACAACGGCATCGTGACCACCGGGACCAGCACCCTGATGGAAGTCTCCGCCCGGTTCTCGAAGATGAAGACGAGGGCGAGGGCCGACAACACCAGTGGCGGCAGCCACCACGCCTTCGTCCGCGCCCGATCGGTCTCTGAGACACGCTTCGCCATCACCGCTCCCCTTCCACGTCGGAGGCCAAGTGCCCTGCCGCTCCATTCGAGCGAACTCGAAGGACTACGGCCTCACCCGCAGGGGGTGATCGGCGGCCTTGCCGCCGGAGCTCGTCATCAGCTCGCGCGGGTGACCGTGGCGGGTGACCATGGAGCTGTCGGACGAAGGGGGGCCGAAGCCCTCGCGCAAGGTCCGCTCGCGATGGGCGGCGGCCCCATCGGAAGTGCCTTGGTGTACCCGGCCACGCCAGGTGATCCCTATGCACGATCTCGCGGCCCCCGCGTCAACGCCGTCCAAGGCCGCGGCTGCCACCCGCAGCTCGCCGGGACCTCCGCCGCGCCTTGCACCGACCGGCGATCCCCTGCTCGTGGCCCGCTTCGCCGTCCCGCCTCCCCCGCCGGTCCTCATCCGGCGGCAGCCCCTCCTCGACCGGGTTTCCGAAGGCGTCAAGGGACCGATCACGCTCCTCAACGGCCCGGCCGGCGCCGGCAAGACGGTGCTGGCGGCCCACTGGGCGGCCGAGGCCCAGGCGCCCGGCCCGATCGTCTGGCTGACAGCGGAGCCCGATGATCTGCCCGGCACCTTCTGGGCCTATGTCCTGGAGGCTTTCCGGTACCACGGGATGCCGCCGCCCGGGGACATCGGCAGGCCTGCGAGAGCCGGAGAGGTGGACCGGTCCCTTCTGATCCGGCTGGCGGCCTGGCTCGCCGGATCGCCTCGGCCGGCCGTCCTGGTGCTGGACCAGCTCGACACGGTCTCCTCACCCGAGATCACCGCCGGGGTCCTGTTCGTCCTCCGGCACGCGTTTCCGGGCCTGCGTCTCATCGCCACGAGCAGGAACGAGTCACTGCCGGGTCTGCATCGGTTCCGCACGGCCGGAAGGCTCGCCGAGATCCGCGACGCGGACCTCAGGTTCACGCTTCCGGAGACATCGTCCCTGCTGCGACAGCACAGCCTGGCGCTGTCCGCCGCGGACCTACGGACACTCGACCGGCGCACCGAAGGCTGGGCGGCGGGCCTGCGGCTGTGCGCGATGGCGATGCAGCGAGCCGCCGACCCCGCGGCGTTCGTCCGCGAGTTCGCCGCCGACCGGACCTCCATCGCGGACCTCCTCCTCACCGAGGTACTCGACACCCAGCCGGAGGCCACACAGGATCTGCTGCTGCGTGTCGCCGTCAGCGAGCGCGTCCACCCCGACCTGGCGAACGTCCTCACCGAACGCGACGACGCCGCACGGCTGTTGGCCCAGCTCGACGACGCGAACGCCTTCGTGGAGCGAATCGACGGAGCCGGCTGGTACCACCTGCATCCCCTGTTCGCCGAAGTCCTCAGGTCCCAACTGCCGGTTCGACACCCGGGCCTGGAACAGCAACTGCGCCGACGGGCCGCCCGGTGGTTCGCCGAGACCGGTGAGCTCGTCGACGCGCTGGCGCAGGCGACCACGGCCGGAGACTGGCGGTTCGCCTCCGAGCAGGTCGTGGACAACCTGGAGATCGGCCGCCTGGCCACGGGCTCGGACGGTGGCCGACTGGCCGACCTGTTCGCCGCGATGCCGTCGGACCTCCCAGATCCGGCCCAGGCACTGGTCGCCGCGGCCTGTGCCCTCGCCCGGGGCGACGTCACCGGCGGCCGCGACGGTTTGCGACGCGCCGACGAGCACCTGGGCCGTCAGGAGGGGGCGACCGGCCCGTTGGTGCGGTTCAGCCGGGTCCTCCTGGAACTGCTGGTCGACCGGCTGACCGGTGACGCCGCCGCAGCGCAGACCGCTGCGCGAGAGGCCCTCTCCCGGCTGGACCTGGTCCCACCGCAGCTGCTCGGCGAGCATCCGGAGATCCCCGCGCTGCTGCTCACCAGCCTCGGCTCCGCTCAACTGAGTGCCGGACACCTCGATGCCGCCGAGACCACTCTCGCCCAGGCCGTGGAGGTCTGCGGCAGGCCGGGCACTGAGCAGCCGCAGGCGGACTCCCTGGTCCGTCTCGCCCTGATCGACCTCTACCGGGGACACCTCCGGCGGGCCGAGCAGCGCGCCCACCGGGCGCTCGCCGTCGCGGAGCGCGCCGGCCCACCGCCCGCCCGCCGAACCGCACTGGCACGCCTGGTGGTGGCGGCCATCGGCATCGAGCGGAACGACCCGACGGTCACGCAGCCCCAGCGCAACCTCGCGACCGCCTCGGTGGAGCCGTGTGAAGACCTGGTCGCGAAGGTGGCGGCCGCCGTCATCCGCTCCCGGCTCGCAGCGGCCCAAGGGGACTGGAAGACCGCGGTCACGGTGCTCCACACGGGCCGCCCTCCGGCGGACACACCAGGCCCGTCCGGCTGGCCCGCTGACCAGTTGGCCATCGCGGAGTCCGTCGCCGACCTGGCACACGGCGACGCGGCAGCAGCCGTCGCCGTGCTCGACGCAGTCGACTCGAACCGCCCGGAGCACCAGGAGGCCCTGGCCCACGCGCTCCTCGCAACGGACCAGGAACAGCGCGCGGCAGACCTGCTCGCGGAGCTGCCGATGCCGTCGCGCGGTGGTCCCAGAAGCCGCGCGCACATCTGCCTGCTGCGAGCACAGACCGAGGCCAGAGCCGGCGATACGGCCGCGGAGCGGCGCCTACTGGCACAGGCCCTGGAGCTCGCGCGGCCGGAACAGCTGAGGAGACTCTTCGCCGAAGCGGGCCCCTGGGTCCGCCGCTCGCTGCGCCATGATCCCGAACTCGCCCTGGCCCATGGCTGGTTGACCGACATGCCGGCCTGCGCCGCCGACACCACCGCCGACCCGGTGGACCAGGCTCCGCCTCGGGTGGCGCTGAGTGCGCGCGAACGCGACGTCCTGCTCCAGGCGGCACAGTGGCTGTCCACCGAGGAGATCGCGACTGAACTGCACATATCCGCGAATACGGTCAAGACGCACTTGAAGAGCATCTACCGCAAGCTCTCCGCGAGCCGAAGGGCCGAAGCAGTACGCCGGGCACAGCAGCTGCACTTGCTCTGACCCGCCGGACCGTGACGACCACGTCGGTGGACCTGCGCTCGGCCTCGCACCGCGCCCGCCCCGGGCGCAGGCTGGGAGGAGCAGCCTTGCGTCCGGCGGACGGCGGGAGTCGGCAATGGACACGACGCGACTGGCAGCCGGCGAGACCGGCGCGTGGGTGGTGGCGCACCCGGGTCCGGTGGGCGCGGCGGGCCGGGGGCCGTTGGAGTGGGAACGGCGCCCGGTCCCCGCGCCGGGGCCCGGCGAGATCCTGGTGGAAGTGGAGGCGTGCGGGGTGTGCCGCACCGACCTGCACCTCACGGAGGGGGACCTCGCCCCGAGACTGCCGAGGTGCACGCCCGGGCACGAGGTGGTCGGACGGGTACGGGCGGCCGGCTCCGCGGTCGAGGGGTTCGCGACCGGCGACCGGGCCGGCGTGGCCTGGCTGGCCCGGACCTGCGGCAGCTGCGCCTACTGCCGCACCGGGCGGGAGAACCTCTGCCCCGACTCGCGCTACACCGGCTGGGACCGGCACGGCGGCTACGCCGGCCACCTGACCGCCGACGCCCGGTTCGCCTACCGGCTGCCCGAGGGCCCGCCCGCCGAGGAGCTCGCCCCGCTGCTGTGCGCCGGGATCATCGGCTACCGGGCCCTGCAACGGGCCGACCTGCCACCCGGCGGGCTGCTCGGCATCTACGGCTTCGGCGCGTCCGCGCACCTCACCGCCCAGATCGCGCTCGCCCGGGGCGCCCGGGTAGCCGTGTTCACCCGGGGTGCGGCGGCCCGGCAACTGGCACTGGAACTCGGCGCCCGGTTCGCCGGCGACTCGTACGACCCCGCCCCGGAACCGCTGGACGCCGCCATCCTCTTCGCCCCGGCCGGCGAACTCGTGCCGGTCGCCCTGGCCGCGCTGGACCGCGGCGGCACCCTCGCGGTCGCCGGCATCCACCTCAGCGACATCCCCTCGCTCGACTACCAGCGCCACCTCTTCCAGGAACGCACGCTGCGCAGCGTCACCGCCAACACCCAGGCCGACGGCCGCGCCTTCCTCGCGGAGGCCGCCCGGACCCGCCCGGTGGTCCGCGTCAACCGCTACCCGCTACGGCAGGCGGACACGGCGCTCGCTGACCTCGCCGCGGACCGGGTGACCGGGGTCGCGGTGCTGCTGCCGCAGTAGGCGACCTGCGTATCCGAGCCGGCAGGAGGCCTCGGTCCCGTCCTGCGGGCACGCGTCGGCGCTCGCCCTGCGGGCACGCGTCGGCGCTCGCCCTGCGGGCACGCGTCGGCGCTCGCCCTGCGGGCACGCGTCGGCGCTCGTCCTGCGGATACGCGTCGGCGCCGTAGTGACCCGAACGCGCCGGCCGTTCATCCCGTGCCGATCCGGCGGCCGGTGACCTCGGCGGGGCGGATGCGCACCCACAGCGGGCGGGCGCCGCCCGCCCACGGCGTGGCGCCCGGTAGCGCCGAGAGCCGCTGTTGCTCGTCCGGGTCGTCGACGTGGTGGGCCTCGCCGAGGATGAGGACGCTCCAGCCACGGCTGCGGTGGTCGTCGATGTGGTCGACCTGGAACGAGGCGGGCGAGCCCTCGGCCGGTGCGGCGGCACCCCTGGGGGACGTGCGGTAGACAACGGTTCGGGCGTCCACCACGTAGTTCACCGGAAGCACCACGGGCGCCGGCCCGACAGGCAGGCCGACCCGGCCGACGCCGTGGGTGCCGATCAGCTCCCAGCACTGCGGCTCGGTCAGGTGGAGCAGCAGCGTGCCCCGGCTGGCGTCGGCCTGTCCCGGTGGTGCGTCCGGGCGGTGGCCGGACAGCAGCTCCGGCCAGGCCGTCCCGAGCGCGGCGGCGATCCGGACGAAGGCCGGCGGGTCGAACTCGGGCCCGGTCTGAAGGAGTTGGCGCAGGTAGACCGGTGTCATGTTCGCCCGGTAGGCCAGCGTCCCTTCGCTCAGGCCGAGTTGGTCGCGGCGCTGGACGATCCGGCGGGCGATGGCAACGGGGTCGGGGCGTTCGCTCATGGTTGCGGCTCCTCTGCGGACAGGGTCACGTCTTGACGAGCGCGACCTTGAGGGCTCCGCTGTCGGCCGCGTCGGCGAAGACGTCGTAGGCGTCCTGCATCTCGTCGAGGCCGAAGCGGTGAGTGACCAGCCCGGCGACGTCAAGCCGACCGGCGGACAACAGGTCGATCAGCAGCGGGGTGCTGTCGGTGTCGACCAGCCCGGTGGTGATGGTGACGCCGCGGATCCAGAGGTCCTCCAGGTGGAGCACCGCGGGCTCGCCGTGCACGCCCACGTTGGCGACCCGGCCGCCGGGGCGCACCAGACGGGTGCAGAGTTCGAAGGACTCGGGCACACCGACCGCCTCGATCGCGACGTCCACGCCGAGCCCGTCCCGGCTCAGCTCGCGGACGGCCTCCGGGGTGGCCTCCGCCACGGTCAGCGTCGTGTCGGCGCCGAACCGCTTGGCGGCGTCGAGGCGGCTCTGCGCGAGGTCGACGGCGATGATCCGGGAGGGGCTGTAAAGCCGGGCGGTGAGGATCGCGGCGAGCCCGATCGGCCCGGCGCCGACGATCGCGACGGTGTCGCCCGGGCCCACCCGGCCGTTGCGCACCCCCACCTCGAACGAGGTGGGCAGGATGTCGGCGAGCAGCAGGGCGTCCTCGTCGCCGACGCCCTCGGGCAGCTTGTACAGGGAGGTGTCCGCGAAGGGGGTGCGGACGTACTCGGCCTGGCAGCCGTCGATCAGGTGGCCGAGGATCCAGCCGCCACCGCCTGTGCACAGGCCGTAGCGCGCGCCGCGGCAGTAGGCACAGCGGCCGCAGGCGGAGATGCAGGAGACCAGGACGCGGTCGCCGACGCCGACCGTGCGGACGCCCGGTCCGGTCCCGGTGACGGTGCCGACGGCCTCGTGGCCCAGGACGCGGCCCTGCTCGACCTCGGGGACGTCGCCCTTGAGGATGTGCAGGTCGGTGCCGCAGATGGTCACCGCGTTCACCCGGACGACGGCGTCCTCCGGGTCGCGGACGGCCGGGTCGGGGACGTCGCCCCAGGTGCGGCGGCCGGGTCCGTGGTAGGTGAGCGCCTTCATGCCGCGACCACTCCTCGGGGACTGGCGGAGCCGGGCCGGTTCCGCTCGCCCTTCCAGGTTCCGACGCCGCCGGGCCCGCCGCCAGGGCCGGCCGGGGTCCTTCCGTACTCGTCGGTCTCGATCTCGCCGCGGGCGGGGCGCTCGGCGAGCAGTTGCTCCGACGAGGGCCGTTCGGGCGGCACGGCGGTGGTCGGCGGGGCCGGTCCGGCCGGGCGCGCGCGTGGGCTCGACAGCCGGGAGGGTGTCGGCCGGTGTTCGTCGAGAACGCTGTGCTTCATGGTGTTCACTCCCCCTCGGCGGCCGCCGGGCGCCGCAGCCGTCGCAGGTAGGGGTCGAAGGACGGCCGGCGTTCGAGGCGGACCCTGGCGTCCACGCAGACCGCGCCGTCGGGGCGGAGGATGACGGGGTTGAGGTCGGCCTCGACGAGTTCGGGGAAGTCGTCGGCGAGCCGGGACAGCCGGGTGAGGACGGACCGTACGGCGGCGAGGTCGACGGGAGGCGCTCCGCCGTTGCCCAACAGCAGTGGCGCGCTGCGCAGTTCGGTGATCATCGCGCTCAGGTCGCGCTCGCTCAGCGGGGCGAGCCGGGCCACCCGGTCTGCCAGCACGTCGGCGGCGGCGCCGCCCAGGCCGAGGACGATCAGCGGGCCGAAGACCTGGTCCTGGACCACGCCCACGAGCAGCTCGACGCCGGGTGCGGCCATCGGCTGGACCACGGCTCCGGCCAGCCCGGCGCCGAACCGATGCGTGAACTCCCGGTAGACGGCGCGCACTTCGGCGTCGGTGGCCAGGCCGGTGCGGACGGCGCCCGCGGCGCTCTTGTGCACCTGCCCGGGCCAGTACGCCTTCAGAGCCACCTTCCCCTCGTGCCCGAGCCGGCGCAGGCCGCCTGCGCTGACGGACGCCATGTGCTCGTCGCGGGCCCACACCGAGGTGGTCAGCGGCAGTCCGTACGCCTCCAGTAGATCGGCGGTGGACAGCGGGTCGAGCCAGCCGCCCTCGGGGTGGGCGGTGAGGTAGCCGTCCACCACACTGCGGGCGACGCGCCGGTCGCAAGGCGGGGCGTCCGCTGGGAGGACGGCGGGCTCGGGTGGCGGCTCGGCGAGCCAGCGGGCGCGGTCCCGGGCATGGGCGAGGGCGCGGGCGGCCGAGAGGGTGTCGGAGTAGGCCGGGAGGCTGCCGCCGTCGGCGCAGGTGCGGTAGCGGACGGGCACCTGTTGGTCGAGCAGTACGGCCGCGATCGGGACGCGACGCCGGGCCGGGCCCTCCAGCAGGGCGCGCACCGGTTCCTGGACCGGGGTGTCACTCAGTGCCGTCGGCACCAGGCAGACCAGGATGGCGTCGACGGCTTCCTCGCGCTCCAACGCGCGGAGGAACAGGGCGAGTTCGGTGGGGCGAACCGCCGCCGTGGTGTCCACCGGGTTGCGGACGGAGGCGCCGGGCGGGAGCAACTTCCCCAGTTCCGCCGGGAGTTCCGGCAGGACCAGCCCGGCCTCGACGCAGGCGTCCGCGGCCAGGATGCCGATGCCGCCCGCGTTGGACACCACGGCGACCGCACCGCGCGGGTTCGGCAGCGGCTGGGCGTGCAACAGGGCGGCGGCCTCGACGAGTTCCTCGATGCTGCGGGTCGCGGTGATGCCGGCCTGCCGGAACAGCGCCTCCCGGGTGACGGTGGGGGTGGCGGCGGCCGCGGTGTGCGAGGCGGCGCCCCGGCGGCCGGCGGTGGAACGCCCGGCGTCCACGGTCAGCACCGGGATCGTCCGGGTGACCCGGCGGGCGGTACGGGCGAAGGCCCGCGGGCTGCCGAAGGACTCCAGGTGGAGCAGCGCGAGGTCGGTGTGGCCGTCCGCCTCCCACCACTGGAGCAGGTCGTTGCCGCTGACGTCGTACTTGTCGCCGAGCGAGACGAAACTCGACACCCCGATGCCCAGCCAGGCCAGCCGCTGGAGCAGCGCGATCCCCACACCGCCGCTCTGCACGGCCACCCCGGCACTGCCGCGCCTCGGGAAGGCCCCGCCGAACTCGGCGTCCAGCCAGACGGCGGGATCGGTCTGGGCCACGCCGAGGCTGTTCGGCCCGACCAGGCGCATGCTGTGCCGGCGGCAGGCCCACATCAGCCCGCGGGCCTCCTCCGCCCCGAGGCCGGAGGTGAGCACCACCAGCGCCCGGACCCCGGCGGCGCCGCACTCCTCGGCCACCGCGGGGACGGCGCCGGCGGGCACGGCCAGTACGGCGAGGTCGGGTACGGCGGGCAGCGCCCGGACGGACGGGTAGGCGGGCCGGCCGTCGATCTCCCGGGCGTGCGGGTTGACCGCCCAGACCTCGCCCGCGAAGCCGCCCCGCCGGATCTTCCCGAGGACGGTCCGCCCGACCGAGCCCGCCCGCCGGGACACCCCGACCACCGCGACCGAGGCCGGGCGCAGCAGCGCCGCCAGGCTCGCGACGTCGGCGCGGCGGCCGCGCTCGTCCACGGCCGAGCGGTAGCGCTCGTCGCTCTCCTCCAGCGGCACCCGGATCCTGACCTCGCCCTGCGTGTAGCGGCGCTGGACGGGCAGCCCGAGGTGGGCGAAGACCTGGTGGACGGCCCGGTTGCCGAACAGGGTGTCGGCCTCGAAGAAGCGGATTTCCGCGGCTCGGGCGGCGTGCACCAGGTGCTCCAGCAGCAGGGTGGCCACGCCCCGGTGATGCCAGCGGTCGGCCACCGCGAGGGCCAGCTCGGCGGTCTCCGGTGGCTCGTCGAGCAGCTCGCAGTCCGCCTCGCCGATCAGCTCCTCCTCCGCCCAGGCGCCGAGTGCCAGCAGACCGGTCCGCGGCGACCCGCACAGCCGGTCGGCGGCCTGCTGCGGCGCGTTACGGCTCACCCCGAAGAACCGCAGGCGTCGGCTCTCCTCCGACATCCCCTCGGTGTGCAGGCGGACCACCGCCCGGTGGTCGTCCGGGCCCAGCGGCCGGAGTTCGACGGTGGTGCCGTCGGCCAGCAGGGCCTCGACGGTGGTGTGCGGCGGGTAGACGGTGGACATGGCGCCTCCTCGGCAGTCGCCGTGCTACCCCTCCAGCCTCCGCCCCCGCCGTCCACGGAGGGAGGGCCGATCGGCCCTTCGACCCGCCGATCGGCGTTGCGACCCGAACGCGCGGAGGAACACGCTGGTTACGGGACCGTTCACCACTCGACCGCCCGATGCGGAGTTCGCCATGCCGACCAGGATCCTGCTGGAGGGACGCCCTGGCAGCGGCAAGACCACCGCGATCCGCCGGCTGGCGGCACTGTTGCGAGCCCGGGAGACCGTCGGCTTCACCACGGAGGAGATCCGCACGGGCGGGGCCCGGGTCGGCTTCGCCCTGGAGACGCTGTCGGGCGAGCGGGCCGTGCTCGCCCATGTCGACCTTCCCGGGCCGCCCCGGGTCGGACGGTACGGCGTCGACCTGGGGGTCATGGAGCGCCTGGCCCTGCCGTCCCTGGCATGGTCGGCGAGGACGCTCGTGCTCGTCGACGAGCTCGGACGGATGGAGCTGGCCCACCGCCCGTTCGAGGAGGCCGTCCGGGCGCTGTTCGCCGCCGACGTCGACGTGGTGGCCACCGTGCAGGCGCAGCACGGCCCGTTCACCGACGCCCTCAAGCGCCGCGCCGACGTCGAGGTCATCCACCTCACCCGGGCGAACCGCGGCGCACTCCCGGAGCAGCTGGCGGCGCGCCTGGCGCACTGACGGGACCGTCCGAGAGGAGGCGCACGCGGTGGCACACCGCCGCGGCGACTGGAACACCGGGCTGTTGCGTGCCTCGGCCCGTTGGTCCGGGCGCGCCGACCGCTGCGCCTCCTGGACCCGCCGGGGTGTCGAACGCTGCCGCCGCTGGACGCGCGGGGGTGCCCGGCGGCCCGGTGAGCTGGCGCCCCGTCCTGGTTCGCCATCGCGCTCCCGTTCGGCATCGCGTGGTACCGGGCCCTCGGCGGCACGGCGCGGGCGTGGTGCAGGGTGAGCAGCCGGTCGTGCCGCCTCCTCGCCCGCGCGCTGAGCGGCCCGGCGCGCACCGGTGGCTGAGCCGGGCGGCGAGCGGCGCGGCGCCGCTGACCGGTAGCTGTGCGCGGTCGGCAACGGCCACCTGGTCAGCCGGACCGCCCGCCCCTCGTGCCGGCAGGCCGGGACGAGGACGGAGGTGCCGCCGTTCGGTTGCCGGAGGATCATGAAGTTCAGCAGACCGGCCCGCACCGCGCCTCCCCGGAGCGCCGAGCCGGTCGGACCGCAGTCAGGTCGCACGTCCTGGAGGTCACCGTGAACACCACTCCCGCGGCAGGTCCCGCCGGTCAGATCGTGGTCGGTACGGACGGCTCGGAGTCCGCCCGCCGGGCTGTACTCTTCGCTCTTCGCGAGGCCCAGCTGCGCGGGGTCGGTGTCAGGGCCGTCTGCGCCTACGGCGGCGGACGCACCGAGCCGTCGGACCGAGCCATGACGGGCTGGCGCAACGCGGTCAGCGAACCGGCGCCGCACCTGCACGATGCCGTCGCCCGCGACGTGACGGACTCGGTCGAAGAGCTGCGGCAGCAGGTGGGCGAGCCCTACGTGGAGGTCGAGGTTCGCTGCGAGCGCGGCCGACCCGCCCAGGTCCTGCTGGAGGCCAGCCAGGACGCCACCCTGCTGGTGGTGGGCAGCCGCGGCGCCGGCCTCTGGGGCCGACTCGCGCTCGGCTCGACCAGCACCGAGGTCGTCCACCACGCCCACCTCCCCGTCGTCGTCGTGCCGCCCGAACCCAAACACGCGACAGGGTGAACCGGTGCCTCACCCGGGTGGGGCGATCTCCCGAGTGGGACCGTACGCGCTCGCGTGGCCGACCAGGACGGTCATCGTGCCTCCTCGTGGCGCCCGCCCCGGTGGGCGGGTCACACCGATGGCTCCGCGCGGAGCGCGACCGCCTCCGGCGGGGGCGGTACGTCGAAGAGGTGTCCGGCGGCGCTGACGTCCTCCGGCCGACCGGTACGAGGGATTTCCGGGTCGGGATCCTGGCAGATCCCGGCCCGGCGGACACCGGTCTTCCTGAGGCGGGACCCTACGGAGCGGCCGCTACCCCTCCGGCGGGTCGAGGACGTCCTCCACCCGGCATCGCGGGCTGGCGGTTCCGGGCGGACCGTAGCCGAGGCGCAGGACGAGCTGGACGTGGGCGGGGCCTTCGGCGGGGTCGCGCAGGCGCCAGCGGGTCTCGGGGATCTCGACGGCCTGGTGCAGGACGGAGGCGCGCAGGCCGTGGACGGTGGCGAGCAGCCAGACGCGTTCCATCGCCTGTCCGGTGCGCAGCCAGTCGACCTGTCGGTCGAAGTGGGTCGTGAGGGTCGCGAGTTGAGGCAGGGCCTCGAAGCGTGCGGCCGGCGTGGTGTGGTGCGGCGGGTGGCCGGCGTAATTGCGCATCGGGACGCGGGCGTCGCGGTCGTGCGAGCCGAGGGCGGCGAGCGGAATGCCGTCGCAGGAGGGTTCGAGGCGCAGCCAGCGGCGGGCCTCGGCCTCGCGGGTGACGTCGGCGGCGATGCTGGCCTCGGCCTCGGAGGTCAGCGCCAGCACCCGGCGTACGCCGTGCTCCTCCAGCATGGTCAGGGTGACGCCTTCGTCCCGGGCGGCCGTGATGAGGTCGGCGACGAGCGCCTCGGGGATGTCCCGGTTGGTGAACGGCTGCCGGCTGGAGTGGCGTCGGGCGAGGGCCGGGTAGAGGTCGGCGCCGAAGGGCCGCGGCGTCCGGGCGGGTGCGGAGAGGTCGAGCACGGCGCACGGCTGTGTGCCTTCCCCGGCGGGGAGGAGCCGGACGGCGGCCTCGCGGCCGAGGTGCGCGGCCGCCGCCCGCAGGTTGAACAGGGCGGCGCCGATCGAGACGTGCAGCGCCCGCCCGTCGGGGTCGGCGGCCGGGACGGCCCGGGTCAGGTCGGCGTGGACCTCCAGGCCCAGCAGGTCCGGGGTCGGGCGGAAGCGCCAGGGCTGGCTGTTGTGCAGCGAGGGCGCGAGGCCTCCGGCCTCGGCCAGCAGGTGCAGGTCGGCGGTGGTGAGGGCGGTCTCGGTGATCATGATGGGTTCACTCCCTGCTCCCGGCGGGGAGCGCCGGTAATTCGAGCATGCGCCGCGTGGGCGGTGTCCGGCGAGGGCCCAACGGCCCTGGGCCCACCGGCCGGGCGGCCTCGGGTTCCGAGGGCTCGGTGGGCGGCCGGGGCCGAACATCAGCGCCGCTGTGTCCTAGCGTTCCAGGTCGGTGCGTACGGAGTAGGGGATGAACGTGCTGGCCCGCTCGTCGACGGCCAGTGGCCGGCCGATGGCCGGGGCTGAGCGCTGTGGACAGGCGGGACGTTCGCAGACCTTGCAGCCGAGGCCGATCGGGGTGGCGGCCGCTTCGTCGCCGAGGTCCAGGCCGGTGGAGTACACGAGCCGGCCGGCGTGCCGGATCTCGCAGCCCAGTCCGATGGCGAAGGTCTTGCCGGGGCGGCCCCAGCCGCCGGGTGAGCGGGTCACGGCACGGGCGGTCCACAGGTAGCGGCGGCCGTCCGGCATGGCGGCGACCTGGACGTGGACCCGGCCCGGGGCGGCGAAGGCGTCGTAGACGTTCCACAGCGGGCAGGTGCCGCCGGTGCGCGAGAAGTGGAAGGCCGTGGCCGACTGCCGCTTGGAGACGTTCCCGGCGCGGTCGACGCGCACGAAGGAGAACGGCACCCCGCGCAGGCCGGAGCGCTGCAGGGTGCTGAGGCGGTGGCAGACCGTCTCGTAACCGACGCCGAAGTGGTCGGCGAGGTGCTCGATGTCGTAGCGGGCGGACTCCGCCTCGGCGTGGAAGGCGGAGTAGGGCAGGACGAGGGCGGCGGCGAAGTAGTTGGCCAGGCCGATCCGGGTGAGCGAGTGGGTCGCCGAGCCCTCGGGGTCGTCCTGGGCGGCGAGTTCGGTGAGCAGCGCGTCGTGTTCCAGGTACGCCAGTTGGGTGGCCAGGCGGAAGGCCTGCTGCCCGGGGCGCAGCCGGTCCGACAGGCGCAGGATCCGTTGCCCGGGGTCGTACTGGTGCAGTTGGTCCCCGCCGGCCGCGATCCGGACGCCGTGCGCGGAGGTCAGCCGTTCGGCCAGCACCGCCCTGACCTCGCCGCGCCTCAGTCGGATCTTGCCCGCCAACTCCTCGGCCGCGGTGTCGAGTTCATGGACGTAGTTCTGGCGGCGGTAGAAGAAGTCGCGGACCTGTTCGTGCGGCGTACGGGCGGCGTCGGCGCCGGGGCCCCGGTCGCCCGCGAGTACGGCGAGCTGTTCCGCCATGGCGCGGCGCCCGCGGCCCAGGTCCGTCAGCAGCCGGGCCACGGCGGGCAGGCGGGCGGCGACCTCGTCGAGGTCGCCCGGGGTGATGCGGCCGGCCGCGATCTCGTCCCCGAGGGAGTCTCGCAGTTCGGCGGTGAGCCTGGCGCTGTCCGGCGGGGCGAAGTATCCGGCCTCGACGCCGAACGTCTCGGTGAGGCGCAGCAGGACGGCGACGGTCAACGGGCGGGCGTCGTGCTCCAGTTGGTTGAGGTAGCTGGGCGAGAGGTCGACGAGTCGTGCCATGGCGGCCTGACTCAGTCCGCGTTCCTCCCTGAGCCGGCGGAGCCTCGCACCGGCGAAGGCCTTTCCCATCGTCCTGGTCTCCCCACCCCGGTGATCGGCCGACGGCTCGGCCCGGTGGGGCGCAGCCTAGCCGGGATGCCCCCGAACGAGCCTTCGCAGGCTTCGCAAATTCGCCGCAGCGGCTTCGCAGAAATTGGCACGGCTCCACCGGTGACGGCGGCGGCACCGGGTGCCAGAGTCGGTGCTGCGGCCGGGAGGCGCACAGGACGGCAGTGAAACGGCAGGTCAACTGCCGTGGGCGGCTGTCCGGGCGACCACGTCCCGCGGTGATCCACCGCTGCCCGGCACCGCCCGGCCGCCTTCGCACCAGTGTGGTGAGAGGTGCCTCACATCCTTCGCAAAGCATCCTCGGGAGCGGATCACCATGACCCAGTCCGTACGGCAGCAGCAGGAGCGGCGCGCGGCGGAGCTCGCCGCCCGGTGGGCCTCCGACCCCCGGTGGGCGGGCGTCGAGCGCACCTACTCGGCGGCCGATGTGGTGCGCCTGTCCGGCACGGTGCGCGAGGAGCACACCCTGGCCCGGCGCGGCGCCGAGCGGCTCTGGCGCCAGCTGCACGAGCAGGACTACGTCCACGCGCTCGGCGCGATCACCGGCGGCCAGGCCGTCCAGATGGTCAAGGCCGGGCTGCAGGCGATCTACCTGTCCGGCTGGCAGGTCGCGGCCGACGCCAACCAAGCCGGGCAGACCTACCCCGACCAGAGCCTCTACCCCGCCAACTCCGTGCCCCAGGTCGTGCGTCGAATCAACAACGCGCTGCTGCGGGCCGACGAGATCGACGCCGCCGAGGGCAATGACGGCCCGGACTGGCTGGTGCCGATCGTCGCCGACGCCGAGGCCGGCTTCGGCGGCCCGCTGAACGCCTTCGAGCTCACCAAGGGCATGATCGCGGCCGGCGCCGCGGGCATCCACTACGAGGACCAGCTCGCCTCCGAGAAGAAGTGCGGCCACCTCGGCGGCAAGGTGCTCGTCCCCACCGCCCAGCACGTCCGCACCCTCAACGCGGCCCGCCTCGCGGCCGACATCGCCGACGTGCCGACCCTGATCGTCGCCCGTACCGACGCGCTCGCCGCCAACCTGCTGACCACCGACGTGGACGAGCGCGACGCCCGGTTCTGCACCGGCGAGCGCACCGCCGAGGGCTTCTACCGGGTCGAGCCCGGCATGGCCCCGGTCATCTCCCGCGGCCTGGCCTTCGCCCCGTACGCCGATCTGCTGTGGGTGGAGACCGGCACCCCGGACCTCGCGCAGGCCCGCGAGTTCGCCGAAGCGGTCAAGGCCGAGTACCCGGACAAGGTGCTCGCCTACAACTGCTCGCCGTCCTTCAACTGGAAGGCGGCCCTGGATGACGACCAGATCGCCAAGTTCCAGCGGGAGTTGGGCGCGATGGGCTACCGCTTCCAGTTCATCACCCTGGCCGGGTTCCACGCGCTCAACCACTCGATGTTCCAGCTCGCCCGCGGCTACGCCGAACACGGGATGACGGCGTACGTCGACCTGCAGGAGGCCGAGTTCGCCACCGTGCCGGACGGTTACACCGCCGTGAAGCACCAGCGCGAGGTCGGCACCGGCTACTTCGACCAGGTCTCCACGGCGCTCAACCCCGATGCCGAGACCCTCGCACTGACCGGCTCTACCGAGGCCGAACAGTTCCACTGATGCCAGGCCGTCCGGCGGGCTCGACCTGAGCCCGCCGGACCGTGCCACCCCCGGCGGCTCGCACGGCGGAGTGAGGGAGCTCCGAGCCGCCCACCCGCCCGGGGTCTCGTTGAGGGACGAGGCCCCGGGCCCCACCCGTCCCCACCTGCTTCCTGGAGAACCGGATGAGCCAGTCCAGTCGTGTCGAGGTCCTCGGAGAACACGAGGACCGCTTCGAGGAGGTCCTCACCCCCGAGGCGCTCGTCTTCCTCGCCCGTCTGCACGGCGAGTTCACCGCCCGGCGCACCGAACTGCTCACCGAACGTCGGCGCCGCGCCGCCGCGCTGGCAGCCGGCGGGACCCTGGACTTCCTCCCGGAGACCCGCGCCGTCCGTGAGGACCCCGGCTGGCGGGTGGCCGGCGCCGGCCCCGGCCTCGCCGACCGCCGGGTGGAGATCACCGGCCCGCCCGAGCGGCGGATGGCCGTCAACGCCCTCAACTCCGGTGCGAAGGTGTGGCTCGCGGACTTCGAGGACGCCACCTCTCCCACCTGGCACAACCTCATCAGCGGCCAGCTGAACCTACTCGACGCGATCGAGCGCCGGATCGACGACACCGCGCCGGAGGGCAAGCGGTACCGGGTCGGGGACTCCCCCGCCACCATCGTGGTCCGCCCACGCGGCTGGCACCTCGACGAGGCGCACCTGCTGATCGACGGCCGCCCGGCCGTCGGCGCCCTGGTCGACTTCGGCCTCTACCTCTTCCACTGCGGCCAGCGGCAGATCGAGCGCGGCAGCGGCCCGTACTTCTACCTGCCCAACCTGGAGAACCACCTCGAAGCCCGGCTGTGGAACGACGTCTTCACCTTCGCCCAGGCCGAGTTGGACATCCCGCACGGCACCGTCCGCGCCACCGTCCTCATCGAGACCATCACCGCCGCGTTCGAGATGGACGAGATCCTCTACGAACTGCGCGAGCACGCCGCCGGGCTGAACGCGGGCCGCTGGGACTACCTGTTCAGCCTGATCAAGAACTTCGCCCACCACGGCCCGCGGTACGTCCTGCCGGACCGCGCCGCCCTCACCATGACCCAGCCCTTCATGCGCGCCTACACCGAACTGCTGGTGCGCACCTGCCACCGGCGCGGCGCCCACGCCATCGGCGGCATGGCCGCCGCCGTCCCGCGGCGCGACCCGGAGGCCAACGCCGTCGCCCTGACCAAGGTCCGGGCCGACAAGGAGCGGGAGGCCGGGGGCGGCTTCGACGGCTCCTGGGTCGCCCACCCGGGTCTGGTGGAAACCTGCCGCACCGCCTTCGACGCCGTCCTCGGCGACCGCCCCGACCAACTCGACCGCACCCGCGAGGACGTCGAGGTCACCGCCGCCGACCTGCTGGCCGTGCACCGGCTGTCCGTCGGCCTGCCGACCGACCAGGGGCTGCGCTCCGACGTCGCCGTCGCCCTGCGGTACCTCACCGCCTGGCTCGGCGGCGCCGGGGCGGTCGCCGTCTTCGGCCTGATGGAGGACGTCGCCACCGCCGAGATCGCCCGCTGCCAGATCTGGCAGTGGCAGCACCACTGCACCCGGCTGACCGGCGGCTCGCTCGCCACCCCGGACCTGGTGCGCCGGCTGATCGACCGCGAGCGGGCCGGCCTCCTCGCCGAAGGCATCGACCCCGAGCTGCTCGACAACGCGGTACAGATCCTCGAGGAGACCGCCCTCGGCGACGACCTCCCCGCCTTCCTCACCACCGAGGCGTACGCCCGCCACCTCGTCCGCGTCCGCGCCGCGGCCTGACCCGCCCGCCCTGTACGGAGGCAGCCTTGAACGAGATCCGCCGTGTCGCCGTCGTCGGCGCCGGACAGATGGGCTCCGGCATCGCCGAGGTCTTCGCCCGCGCCGGCCTGGACACCGTCGTCTGCGAGAAGGACCCGGCCGCGCTCCGGGCCGCGCGCGGACGCATCGACCGCTCCCTGCACCGCGCCGTCGACCGCGGCCGCATCAGCCCGACCGACCGCGAGGACACCTGGGCCCACCTGCTGTTCGCCGACGACCTCGAAGCGCTCGCCGACCGCCAGCTCGTCGTCGAGGCCGTCGTCGAGGACGAACATGCCAAGACCAACGTGCTCACCACCCTCGACAAGGTCCTCGCCGATGACGACGCCGTCCTCGCCACCAACACCTCCTCCATCCCGATCACCCGCCTCGGCATCACCACCGGCCGCGCCTCCCACGTCCTCGGGCTGCACTTCTTCAACCCGGCCCCGGTGATGCCCCTCGTGGAGCTGGTCTCCTCGCTGCACACCTCCCCACCCGTCCTGGCCCGCGCCGAAACCTTCGCGCGCGACCTCCTCGGCAAGCGCGTCATCCACTCCCGCGACCGGGCCGGCTTCGTCGTCAACGCCCTCCTCGTGCCCTACCTGCTGTCCGCGATCCGGATGGCCGAAGCCGGCCACGCCACCCCGGAGGACATCGACGCCGGCATGGTCCACGGCTGCGCCCACCCCATGGGTCCGCTCCAACTCGCCGACCTCATCGGCCTGGACACCGTCGAGGCGATCGCGCAGTCGATGTACGACGAGTACAAGGAGCCGCTCTACGCGCCCCCGCCCCTGCTCTCCCGCATGGTCGAGGCGGGCCTGCTCGGCCGCAAGACCGGACAGGGGTTCCACACACACCGGGCGGTGTGACCGAGTGTGCCCCCGCCGGTGTCCTGGCCTCTGTCGCGGAGGGCCGGACACCGGCGGGGCCTCGTGCTGTCCCACCACCGAACTCGTCGATCGCCTTCATGATCGCGCCGAACTCGGCGTAGCACATGTGGGTGTGGATCTGGGTGTCAGCCTCGGGACGGGCAGGAGCAGATACCGGTGGGGGTATATTTGAGCCTGTCAGTCCATTCGCCGGGGGGCAACGAGAAGGGAGCGCGGTATGTGCCGCCGAATCGCCTGCCGCACCTGCGGGAAGCCGACCTACGCCGGGTGCGGGATGCACGTCGACCAGGTGCTGGCCGGGGTGCCCAAGTCCCAGCGCTGCGCCTGCTCGCCGAAGGAGCGGACCACCGGGAGCTGGCTCGGCCGGCTGTTCGGTCGCCGCTGACGCCTGGGGACGAACCGAGGGGCGGCGAGGGGCCGAACGACGGCGAGGGCCCCTGCCGGATCGACCGGCAGGGGCCCTCGGGGTACGGGACGGCGGCGTTCAACGCGGGAGCACCCAGTCCGGCCGCCAGGTCCCGGCGGCGTCAAGGCCCGTCGCCGTGGCGGCGAGGTGGGCGCGGAGGGCGGCCAGCGCCGGGTGGGGGTTGTCGCGGTGCCACAGGAGCGAGTGCGGGTAGACGGGCGCCGGGTCGGTCACCGGGATGCGGCGCAGGCCGTAGCGGGCGGGCCAGACCAGGCGGATGTGCTCGCCCATGAAGGTGGCCAGGGCCGGAGTGTCGGCGACGGTCTCCAGGAGCGCGTCGGAGCCGAAGTTGGGGCCGGTCGCCTCGATGGTGAGGCCGAACTCGGCGACGAGGTCGTCGTAGTAGGCGCCCCATTCGGTACCGGGGGCGATGCCGGGCATCCAGATCCGATGGCCGACGAGCTGGGCGACGGTCACCGACCGGGCACCCGCCAGCGCGTGGGCGGGGCCGGTGAGGAGCTGGAGCGGCTCGTCGAGCACCCGGACGGACTCGATGTCCTCGGGAAGGGGCCGGCCGGGCGCGGCGACGGCGCGGAAGGACGCGTCGATCGCACCGGACCGGATGGACGCGACGGCCGTCTCGATGTCGAGCAGCATCACCACGTCGAGGTCGATCTCCGGGTGCGCGTGGTGGAAGCCGCGCATCAGGCCCGACGCCGCCCCGCGCGAGGCGAGGATGTCGACCCGCAGTGGCCGGCGGCCGGTGCGCACGGACGCGACCGCGCGCTCGACGGCGCGCAGCAGCTCGCGCGCGTGGGGCAGGAACGCCTGCCCGTCGATGGTGAGCTCGGCGCCGCGCGGCGTGCGGGCGAACAGTCGCACACCGAGCTCGCGCTCCAGCGCGGCGATGCGCTTGGAGACGGCCTGCTGGGTGATCGAGAGGTCGGCGGCGGCCTTCTGGAACTGGCCCGCTTCCGCGACGGCGGCGAAGGTGCGTACGGCTTCGAGGTCCACGCCGATCCACCTTAGGGCACAACGTCTGGTTGTGGCTCGGCGGTAGTGCGGTTGTTTGACCTGTGGTTGTGCCGCTCGGTTAGCTCTCACCGGTCAACGTCGGTTTGTTCGGGTGAGACAGAGGGGCGCGCTGAGCATGGTGGGCAGGAGGCCGTTGGGCCGGGAGTTCGGCTGGCTGTGGGCGGCGTACGCGGTGAGCGCGTACGGGTCCGGGCTGGGGTTCGGGGCGTTGCCGCTGATCGCCGTGCTGACGTTGCACGCCGGCCCCGCGGAGGTGTCCGCACTGTCCGCGGTGGGGCCCGCAATGGGTGCGCTGATCGCGGTGCCGCTCGCGCCGTGGGTGGAGTTCCGGCGCAAGCGCCCGGTCATGATCACCATGGATCTGGCCCGGTTCGCGGCCATGGCGACGATCCCGCTCGCCTACGCCCTCGGCTGGCTCGGTTTCGTCCAGCTGCTCGTGGTCTCGGCCGTGGTCGCCGCCGCCAAGATCGCGTTCAACGCGGCCAGCGGCGCCTACCTCAAGGCACTCGTCCGGCCGGACGACCTACTGGTGGCCAACGCGCGCTTCGAGTCCACCAACTGGAGTTCCATCGCGGTCGGGCCGCCGCTGGGCGGGGCGGCGATCGGGCTGTTCGGGCCGGTCACCACCGTGGTGGCCGACGCGCTCAGCTACCTGCTCTCCGCGCTCGGCATCACCGCGATCCGCGGCCGGGAGGAAGCACCGCGACCCGCCGGCGCGAGCCCGGTCCGGGCGGGCGCGGTGCTCGACGGCTGGCGGCACATCATGGGCGATCCCGGTCTGCGGGCGCTCTACCTCAACAACATGCTCGTCAGCGGTCTGATCATGGCCACCGAGCCGCTGCTGGCCGTGCTCCTGCTCCGCCAGCTCGGGTTCTCACCCTGGCAGTACGGCCTCGCCTTCGCCGCCCCCTGTCTCGGCGGACTCATCGGCTCCCGGCTGGCCCGCCGTGTGGTGGCCCGCTACGGACGCGACCGGGTGTTCCGGACCGTGGGCACCCTGCGCGCCGTCTGGCTGATCGGCCTGGTCTTCGTCCGTCCCGGCGTCGTCGGACTCGTCACCGTGATGGCCGTCGAGCTGGCGATCATCATCAACATGAGCCTGTACACCCCGGTGCTCGCCACCTACCGGCTCGAACGCACGCCCAAGCACCTCGTCGCCCGCACCCTGTCGGCCTGGTCGATCGGCCAGCAGGCGTCCATCGCCGTCCTCACCGCCTTCGGCGGGCTGCTCGCCGACGTCACCGGCCCACGCACCGCGCTCGCGGTCGCGGGGCTGCTCATCCTGGCCACCCCGTTCCTCCTCCCCCGACGCGAGCACACCTCGCAACCAGACCTCGCGGCACGAGCCGGAACCGTCGCGTAGCCCCTCACAAGTCGCACCCCCGCATGAAGTCGCACCCCGCATGAAGGAGAACACTCGCGTGAGCACCGCCCCCGCGCTCGACCCCGCGCACACCGCTCTTCTCGTCATGGACTACCAGCCTGCGATCATCCTGGCCGCGCTACCCGAAGGAGGAGAGCGCGAGGCCCTGCTCGGCCGCGTGGAAGGGGCCATCGCCGACGTCCGCGCCGGCGGCGGCACCATCGCCTACGTACGCGTCGGCTTCACCGAGGCCGACTGGGACGCGATCCCGGCCGCCAACAAGTCCTTCGCCCCGCTGGCCCAATACCGCGTCATGCACCACGAGGACCCTGCCGCCTTCGTCCACGAGCGCCTGGCTCCCCAGGACGGCGACATCGTCGTGCGCAAGATCCGCCACGGCGGCATGTCCACCACCGACCTCGACCAGCAGCTGCGCGGACGCGGCATCACCACTCTGGTCGTCTCCGGCATCACCACCAGCGGCGCCGTCCTGTCCACGGTCATCGACGCGGCCGACCGCGACTACCGGCTCTACGTCCTGTCCGACGGCGTCGCGGACCCGGACACCGAAGCGCACGACGTCCTGCTCCGGCAGGTCCTCCCCTCCCGGGCCCACATCATCGACACCTCCGAGCTGCCCGCCCTGCTACGGGCCGGCTAGGCGGAACACGCGGACGGGCCCGCTCGCACCCGGGTGTGAGCGGGCCGAAGGAAGTTGGGCCCGCACGTTTGCCCGACCCCCCCTCCCCCAGGGCCCGCCGGCAACCCGTCTTCCCCCCCCGAGGCCGCCGACCGGCGGGCGACAGTGCGCACCCGACCGTGCGCCGGGCGGCTCCCCCGCTGGTCAGGTCAGGGTCAAGCTCCGGTCAAGGATTACGCTGGAAGGGCTACGGCGTCCTATCCTGGGGCGGATTTGAACAGACACCTCGTTCGGTGAGGCGTCTTCACGGACACAGGCCACTGATCCCACCCGTCGAGAGACGCTCCGGATCAGGACAGGTCTCCCCGGCTCAAGGGGTGACCCCAAGTGGCTTCCCGTCGGGATCGACAGGGATACGCCGTGGAGTGCCAAAGCTCTGACGAGTGGGGGTGCACGGGCGGTGACGTCGGTCTCCCCCTGCCGTGCCGCCGCGACCTCGATGCGCGGCCGAGACCGGGAGGAGGCGTGATGGACGGAAGTCCTGGCCATAGTCGGCCCATTCCGATGTCGTCCTCGCCGTCTTTCCGTCGTCCGAGGCGCCCCCTCCTTCCCTGACCGATCCGGTTCGCTCCGCCCTCCGGCCCGCCCCGGCGCGGGCGGCCCTGGCGCATGCCTGGAACCGGTTCGAGCGGTCAGCGTCGGCGGCGGCGCGCCACCGGGCGGCCCGATGCCCCGTCCTGCCGGGGCGAGGGGGTCCCCACCATGGCTGCCACCACCCTGCTCAACTCCGCCACCGCCCGGCTGCGCGACCGCACCGTCGCCGCCGAGCGCCGTACCGCCGTCACCCGGACCGTCCGGTCCTCGCTGGTCTCCGTCGCCGGGCTGGTCGGCGGGCCGGTCGCCAACCAGGCCGGGGAGGAGGTGGGCCGGGTCGTCGACGTGGTCGCGCGCCTCTACGGCACGGAGCCGTACCCGCCGGTCACCGGGCTGATCATCCGCATAGGCCGCCGCCGCACCTTCATCGCCGCCGACGCCGTCGACCGGGTCATGACGGGGCAGGTCCGGCTGCGCACCGCCCGGCTGGACCTGCGCGAGTTCAACCGCCGCCCCGGCGAGGTGCTGCTCGCCCGGGACGTGCTGGACCACCAGCTCGTCGACGTCGACGGCGTCCAGGTCACCCGCGCCGCCGACCTCTACCTGGCCCCGCTGGCCGCCCGTACCGTCCTGGTCGGGGTCGACGTCTCGCTGCCCACCCTGCTGCGCCGGCTCGGCCCGCGCCGCTGGCAGATCCGCCCCACCCCGGAGCGCGTCCTGGACTGGCAGTCCGTCGCCCCGTTCGGCGAGCAGGCCACCGCCGGGCCGGCCGAGGTGCGGCTGCGCGCCTCCCGCTCCGCACTGCACCGGCTGCGCCCGGCCGACCTCGCCGACATCCTGGAGGACCTCGGCCGGCATGAACGCCAGCAGCTGCTCGGCTGGTTGGAGCCGGAGCACGCCGCGGACGCGCTGGAGGAGATGGAGCCCGCCGAGCTGGAGAACCTGCTGCGCGAGGTGCCGCCCGAGCACGCCGCCCGGCTCGTCGACGAGATGGAGCCGGACGAGGCCGCCGACGCCCTGCGCGACCTCGCGCCCGGCGAGCGCGAGACCCTGCTGGCCCGGATGCCCGAGCCCGAGGCAGCCGAGCTGCGCTCCCTGCTCACCCACCGGGAGGGAACCGCCGGCGGCGCGATGACCACCCTGCTGGTCACCGCCGGCCCCTCGCACACCGTCGCCGAGGTACGGGCGGAGCTCGCCGCGCAGGCCGAGCACCGCACCGACATCGACGCGGTCACCGTGCTGGACGACCAGGGCCGGCTGATCGCCGACATCCCGCTGTTCGACCTGGCGGTGGCCGAGGACACCTCGGTGATCGGCGACCTGGTCACCTGGCTGGACCAGTTCGGCCCGCCGGTGACCGTCCGGCCCGACACCCGCCTCGCCGAGGCCGCCGACCAACTGGTCGCGGCCCGGGCCACCTCCCTGCTCGTGGTCGACGACTCCGAGCGCCCCCTCGGCCGGGTCCTGGCCGACGACATCCTCGACTCGCTGCTGCCCGAGCGCGGGCGCCTGCACTTCCGGAGGCTCCTCAAGTGACCCGCGACCTCGACACCCTCGACACCGGTCCGGACGCCGCCGCGGCGTCCGCGCCGTCCGCCCCCGGGCGCCCCGGCCGCCGCAAGGGCCTGCGCCGGCTGGCCGCGATCGCGATGGTGGCCGGCCCCGGACTGGTCGCCGCCAACGCCGGCAACGACGCCGCGGGCATCGCCACCTACGCCAGCGCCGGCTCTCAGTTCACCTACGGGACGCTGTTCTTCATGGTGCTGGTGACCGTCGCCCTGGTCATGGTGCAGGAGATGGCCGTCCGGCTCGGCGCCCACACCGGCAAGGGCCTGGGCGCGCTGATCCGCGAGCAGTTCAGCCTGCGCCTCACCGCCCTCGCGGTGTTCTGCCTGCTGCTGGCCAACACCGGCCTGGTGGTCAGCGAGTTCGCCGGGATCGGCGCCGCGTTCGAGCTGCTCGGCGTGCCCAAGTGGGCGGTCGTCCCGCCGTCCGCCGTGCTGCTCTGGTCGCTGGTGCTGTTCGGCTCGTACAAGTGGGCCGAGCGGATCTTCCTGGTGATGTCGCTGGCGTTCTTCGCCTACCCGGTCGCCATGATCCTCGGCCACCCGGACTGGGGGCAGGTCGGCCAGCACCTGGTCATCCCGCACCTGGAGCCCAGCAAGGACTTCATCCTGCTGGCCGTGGCCCTGATCGGCACCACCGTCAGCCCGTACATGCAGTTCTACGCCGCCGCCGGCGTAGTCGACCGCGGCGCCAAGCCCGCCGACTACAAGCTGATCCGGGCCGACGCCGTCCTCGGCGCGGTGTTCGCCTGTGTGATCAGCCTGACCATCATCATCGCCACCGCCGCCGCGATCGGCGGCACCGGCCCCCTGGAGTCCGCCTCGCAGGCCGCCGAGGCGCTCAAGCCCGTCGCCGGGCAAAGCGCCGAGCTGCTGTTCGCCTTCGGGTTGCTGGGCGCCTCCGCCCTGGCCGGCGCGGTGGTGCCGCTCTCGGCGAGCTACGCCATCGGCGAGGCCGCCGGCGTCGAGCGCTCCGTCTCCCGCAGCTTCCGTGACGCCCCGCTGTTCCTCGGGGTGTTCACCGCGCAGATCGTCCTCGGCGCGGTCGTCGCGATGACCCCGGTGGACGTCATCCAGCTGCTGATCGGCACCCAGGTCCTGCAGGGCCTGATCAGCCCGATCGTCCTGGTCTACCTCCTGGTCCTCACCAACCGCCGCTCCGTCCTCGGCGACGCGGCCAACACCCCCCGGTACCGCATCGCCGCCACCGTCGTGGTGGTCGGGGTGGCCGTCATGTCGACGATCCTGCTCGTCCAGACCGTCCTCGGCTGGTTCGGCATCGGCTGACCCCCTCCCCCGCGGGCCCACCACGACGGCCCCCGATGACCGACGGCGGAGGCCGTCAGCCATCGGGGGCCGTCGGTCATCACCGCCCGCGGGAGAGGTGGCGGCCGATGAGCTTGGCCGGCGGTCACCCCCGAGCGGCCCGTTAGTCGTCGGAGTCGATCGACGTCACACCGGCTCACCGCGTCGTGCCGTGGCCGCCGGGTCGTCCACCGAGGGGCGGCTGCTCGCGGAGACGCGCGCCGCACCCGATGAGGTCGCGCGGGCGGTGTTCGGCAAGGGCTGATCGCCGACACGCCGGGAACACACCTGGCCCGGTGGAAGGGTTTCGGGCCGTGTTCCCGGACAGGGGGGTACTGCGCGGTGGTGATGGTCAGGTGGGACGAGGAGATCTCCGCACCCTGGCCCCAGAGCCGGCTGCTCGCCGGGCTGGCGGTGTCGACGAAGGTCTGCGGCGTGGGCTGGCCGGCCAGCGGGGCGTAGTAGTAGCCCGGGGTGGTGTCCAGCTGGACCAGGCCGCGGCCGTCCTGGCCGGCGCCGTCCATGATGGTGAAGGTGCCGAGGCCGCAGAGGAGTTGGCGCGGGGCGACGGTCTGGTCGGTGCCGCCGTGGTCGGTGACCAGGTTGGAGCGGTCGGTCGGGCGGGCGCCGAGGTTGGTGACGCTGTAGACCGGGATGCCGTTGATCTTCCAGGTCGCGCGGGTGCGGCTGTTGTCCAGCTGGATCTGGTAGTTGAGAGGCGCACCCTTGGAGATGGTCGCCACCGGCACCGCGTAGGCGAAGGCCGAGTAGGTGGTGTTCGGGTAGCGCAGCCGCTCGTACCAGGCGTACACGGTGTTGTTGGTGACGTGGAAGTCCATCAGGACGCCCGTCTCCAGGTCGGCCACCACCATCGCGCCGTTGGCGAGGCGGAGGTCGGACTGGGGATCGGTGACGTTCGCGCCGAAGGGGTTGGCCTCGGTCTTGCGGGTGGTCACCGAGAGGTTGGCGTCGCAGGTCCAGCGGCCGTTGGCCGGGGTGTCGTAACCGGCGAAGCCCGCCGTGGAGTTGTGGTTGGCGAAGGACAGCCACTTGGTGTGGTCGCGGTCGCCCGCGCCGCCGGCCGTCTGCTGGGCGGTGGTGAAGGCGAACGCCGGGTTCCCGGTGGCGGGGTCGGTGCCGCCGGGTATCACGTGCAGGCCGTTCGCGTCCGTGCTGGGGATGCCGTCGCCGCTCGGCATGCCGGGCGCGGGCCAGAGCTGCCACTTTCCGGTGCTGGAGGTGTCGAAGCCGTTCTGGAAGTTGTCGGTGAAGACGGTGCTGGTGGTGAGGTCCGCGGCCTGGGCGGGGGCGGTCGCGATCGGGACGATCGCGGAGGCCAGGGCCAGGGCGGCGGCGGCACGGACGAGACGCCTGATCGGGCGCATAGCAGCAAGTACCTTTCGGGGTCTGGGGGTTCCGGGGGTTCGGGGCCCGGTGGTGGTTCGCCGTCCCGCGTTTCTCAGCAAGTCCCGCGGGGCCGGGCAGGTACAGCGGGGTCGAGCAGGTTCAGCGGTTCAGTGTTCGGGCTCCAGCAGCGCGGCGATGGCGTCGGCGTTGCCCGCCTCCATCAGCTCGTCCTCCGGTATGCGCTTGCCGTACTCGCGCTCCAGGATGACGGAGAGTTCGAGCATGACCAGGGAGTCGATGTCGATGTCGGAGAAGCCGGTGGTGGGCGTGATCTCGCCCTGCACCGCGAACTTCTCCACCAGGAGTCCGACGATCCGGTCGGCCACAGCGTTACTCATGGGTCGTTCTCGCCTTTCGATGCCGGCCGGCCCTGCCGGGGCCGGCCTGGTACGTCGTACGTCGTTCGGTTGCGGGAGGACGGGCGCCGGGGAAGCGCCGGCACCCCTCAGCCCCCGAGGACGCCGTCGACCTTGATGTCCGGCCAGGTCAGCGCGGTGGAGCCCCAGTTGAGCCCGACGCCGAAGGCGGTGGACAGGATGCGGTCGCCGACCCCGAAGGTCCCGGCCGCGGCGGCGTGGGTGAGCGCCAGCGGGATGGAGGCCGCCGAGGTGTTGCCGACCCTGTCGATGTGCAGCAGGACCCGCTCGCGCTCCACCTTCAGCAGGTCGGAGATGGCGTACAGGATGCGGGAGTTGGCCTGGTGGCCGGCGAACCAGTCGACGTCGTCGACGGTCCAGCCGATCCGGTCGAGCAACTTCGCCGAGGAGGAGCTCATCCGCTCCACCGCGTGCGAGAACAGCTCCTTGCCGCGCATGGCGAGCAGGTTGTCCTGCTCGCTCGGCGGCTGCCGGTAGGAGCGCTGCCGGGATCCGCCGACCGCGAGCAGCGCCAGGTCGTGGTGCCCGCCGTCGCTGCCGAGGTCGAAGCCCTGGAAGGCGCCCGGCTCGTCCGGGTCGCCGGCCCGCAGTACCGCCGCGCCGGCGCCGTCGCCGAAGATGATCGCGGAGGCCCGGTCGTCGTGGTTCAGCCGGGTGGACCAGATGTCGGCCCCGATCACCAGCGCCCGGTCGATCAGCCCGGAGGAGATCGCGCCGACGGCGTTGGCCATTCCGTAGACCCAGCCGGTGCAGGCCGCCGAGAGGTCGTAGGCCCACGGGGTGCCGAGGCCCAGCCGGTGGGCGATCTCGGGCGCGGTGGCGGGCATCGGCTGGTTGGGGGTGCTGGTCGCGAGGACCACCAGGTCGACCTGGCCGCCGCCGGCGGACTGCATCGCCCGCTCGCCGGCCGCGATCGCGAGGTCACCGGTGACCGTCCCCGGC
>NZ_JBHTTU010000048.1:0-55702 GCF_042794375.1 Kitasatospora sp. NPDC056531
GCCCGGATCTGATCGACGGATGCCTCACCCAAGCCGGACTGATCATGGATGGCTGACCCCGGCCAGCCCCCGACACCACTCATTCAATTTCAGTAATCGCCAGACATGGCCCAGGGCCCGGCCCGCTACGAGCGCACGGCCCGTACCGCCCAGTCCAGCGCCGGCGCCGAACTCTCCGGCGCCGCCCACCCGTTGACCACCGCGAGCAGCGTCAGGTAGCGCTCCCGCCGTGGATCCGCCATGGCCCGCAGCCGCTCCAGCAGCCGGGCGCGCACCGGACGGCCCGCCCCGGCGACGCCCGGCAGCCCGGCGTACCGCTCCAGCAGCCCGGCGACCACCCCGGCCGCCTCCGCCGACTCCGGCGCCACCCCCGCCGCGACCGCCCGTCCGGCCGACTCCCGTACCAGCACGGCCAGTCCGGGCCTGGGCGGGCCGCCCGCACCGCACTCCGCCGCCTCGTCCGCCGCCAGGCCACGCAGCAGCTCCCGGAACCCCGCGTCCCCGGCCAGCCGCGCCAACTCCACCCACGCCTCGACCTGTTCGACCGAGGCGTCCTCCGGCAGCTCCGGCGTCAGCGACCGGGCCACCCCTTCGAAACGACCGTCCGGGCCGAACACCTCGGCCAGGAACTCCCCGACCAGGCGCCGCCGTTCCTCCCCCGTCAACCGGGCCAGCTGGTGCACGAGCGTCAACTCCTCCGTGGTGGACCCGTGCCCCGCCACCGCCCCCAGTACCGCCCGCCGCAGCCGCAGCACCCGGATCTGGACGTCCAGCGCCTCGGCGTGCGCCGCCGCGACATCGGACAGCGCGAGCTCGCGCGCCAGCACCCGCCGGATCACCGGCAGTCCGAGCCCGAGCTCGCGCAGGGTGCGGACCAGATCCAGGCGGGCGACGGCGTCCGCGCCGTACCGCCGGTGGCCGGCCGGGTTGCGGTCGGCCGGCGACACGATCCCCTGGTCCGAGTAGAAGCGGACGGTCTTCACCGTCAGCCCGGTCCGCCGGGCCAGCTCGCCGATCGTGAAGAGCGCGGGGAGCGCGTCACCGTTCATGGCCACCACCCTGGCGCCTCCCCCTACGGGAGATGCAAGCCGCCGCGACCGCCCCTCAGGCCGTCCGCCGCAGCAGCGCCAGGTACATCGCGTCCGTCCCGTGCAGGTGCGGCCACAGCTGGACGTCCGGCCCGTCCCCGAGCGCCGGGACACCGGGCAGCAGCGGCCGCGCGTCGATCCACTCGACCCGGCCGCCCTCGTCGCGCAGCACGTCGTCCACCACCGCGCGGGTCTCCGCCAGGTGCGGCGAGCAGGTCGCGTAGCCGACCACCCCGCCGATCCGGGTGGCCTCGATCGCGGAGCGCAGCAGGTCCCGCTGCAGCGGCCCGAAGGCCGCGACATCGGCCGGCCGGCGCCGCCAGCGCGCCTCGGGACGGCGGCGCAGCGCGCCCAGGCCGGAGCACGGCACGTCCACCAGCACCCGGTCGAAGCCGCCGGAGCGCCAGGCCGGGCGCGTCCCGTCCGCCGCGATCACCGTGTACGGGCCGGGGTTGCCCTCCAGCGCCCGCGCCACCAGCCGGGCCCGGTGCGGCTGCTTCTCGCTCGCGACCAGGGCCGCGCCCCGCTCGGCAGCCAGCGCGCCGAGCAGCGCGGCCTTGCCACCCGGCCCGGCGCAGCCGTCCAGCCAGAGCCGGTCCGGGCCCTCCACCGGTGCCGAGGCCAGCGCCAGCGCCACCAGCTGGCTGCCCTCGTCCTGCACGCCGGCCCGGTTCTCCCGGACGGCGGTCAGCGCGCCCGGGTCGCCGCCCTCGGCGAGCCGCAGCGCGTACGGGGACCAGCGGCCCGGCTCGGCCTCGGGCAGCGCGTCGGCCAGCTCGCCGACGGTGGCCCGGCCGGGGCGGGCGACCAGGGTGACCTCGGGCCGCTCGTTGTCGGCCCGCAGCAGCTCCTCCACGGCGGTGCGCCCGGAGGCGTCCGGCTGCCAGCGGCCGAGCGAGTCCCAGAGCGCGGAGACGACCCACCGCGGGTGCGAGTGCACGACGGCGAGGTGGTCCTCGGCGTCCTGGTCGTACGGCGGGGCGACCTGCTCGATCCAGGTGTCCAGGTCGTGGGCGCTGATCCGGCGCAGCACGGCGTTGACGAACTTGGCCTTGCCGTCGCCGAGCACCACCCGGGCCAGCTCGACGGTCGCCGAGACGGCCGCGTGGCTGGGGATGCGGGTGGTGAGCAGCTGGTGGGCCCCGAGCGAGAGCACGTCCAGCACCGGCGGGTCGACCTTGCTCAGCGGCCGGTCGATGCAGGCCGCGATGATCGCGTCGTAGGTGCCCTGCAGGCGCAGGGTGCCGTAGACGAGCTCGGTGGCGAGGGCGGCGTCGCGCCGGTCCATGCCCTTCTGCTCGGCCTCGCGGAGCAGGGAGGGCAGGATCAGGTTGGCGTACGCGTCGCGCTCGTCGACGGCGCGCAGCGCGCGGAACGCGACGATCCGGGCCGGGTCCTTCTTCGGTCGGCGGTGCGGGCGGGGGGCGCGCTTGGCGCTGGGAGTGGTCACAGGTGCCTCAAGGTGCTGCGGTGGTTATCAGAAGATCTCGAACGAACAGTAACGCCAAACCCGACGGTCAGCCCTCGGAGCGGCCGGCCGGGACGCCGAGCCGCTCCCCCGCCTCCAGCCGCGCCCCGCGCGCCCAGTCGGCCGCCCGCATCTCCTTCTTCCCCTGCGGACGCACCTCCCCGAGCTCCAGGTCGTGGCTCCCGGTGCCGACCCGCACGCTGTTCTTGCCGACCATCGCGAGCTCGCCCGGCGCCAGTTCGGCCGACTCCGGCAGCAGCTTGACCGGCCCGGTGACCTTCAGCCGCTCGCCCCGGAACTCCGTCCACGCCCCCGGCGCGGGCGCGCAGCCGCGCACCACCCGGTCGATCCGCAGCGCGGGGTGGTTCCAGTCGATCCGCGCGTCCTCGACGGTGATCTTCGGCGCGAGCGTGACGCCCTCGGCCGGCTGCGGCACGGCGTGCAGCGAGCCGTCCTCGATGCCGTCCATGGTGGCCGCGAGCAGCCGCGCGCCGGAGACCGACAGCCGGGTGAGCAGTTCACCGCTGGTGTCGCTCGGGCGGATCTCCTCGGTGATCACGCCGTAGACCGGTCCGGAGTCGAGGCCCTGCTCGATCAGGAAGGTGGAGGCGCCGGTGACCTCGTCGCCGGCCAGCACCGAGTGCTGCACCGGGGCCGCGCCGCGCCAGGCGGGCAGCAGCGAGAAGTGCAGGTTGACCCAGCCGTGCTTGGGGATCTCCAGGGTGCCGGGCCGCAGCAGCGCGCCGTAGGCGACCACCGGGCAGCAGTCGGGGGCGAGTTCGGTGAGCCGGGCGACGAACTCCGGGTCGCTGGGCTTCGCCGGCTTGAGGACCTCGATCCCGGCCTCCTCGGCGCGCTGGGCGACGGGGCTGGCGACCAGCTTGCGGCCACGCCCGGCCGGGGCGTCGGGGCGGGTGACCACCGCGACGACCTCGTGCCGGTCGGAGGCGAGCAGCGCCTCCAGGGCGGGGACGGCGACCTCGGGGGTGCCGGCGAACACGAGACGCATCAAGTGCCTTTCTGTAAAAGGAAGTTCAGGAAGCCGGCAAGATCAGCGGGCAGTGCCGAAGGTGCTGTGCGGCGAGACCTTGACGACCGGCGCCGGCCCGCCGCCCCAGTCCGTCTCCCGGATCGCCTTCAGGGCGGCCTTGCGCTGCTCCCGGTCGAGCCGGTCGATGAAGATGATGCCGTCCAGGTGGTCGGTCTCGTGCTGGATGCACCGGGCGAGCAGCTGGGTGCCCTCCAGCGTGACCGGGTCGCCGTACATGTTGAAGCCCTTGGCCACCACGCCGTACGCCCGCTTGGTGTCGTAGCGCAGACCGGGCAGCGAGAGGCAGCCCTCGGGGCCGTCCTGCTCCTCCTCGCTCAGCGACAGGTCCGGGTTGATCAGGTGCCCGGTGACGCCGTCCACGTGGTACGTGAACACCCGAAGCGAGACGCCGAGTTGGGGCGCGGCGAGGCCGGCGCCGGGGGCCTCCAGCATGGTGTCGGTGAGATCGCGGACCAGGTTGCGCAATTCCTTGTCGAACGTGGTCACCGGCTGGGCGGTGGCCCGCAGGACGGGGTCTCCGAAGAGACGGATCGGCTGGATCGCCACGGGGTACGGGCTCCTGTCCGTAAGGGCACGGGCTACGGGCAACGACTGGTTCACCGCAAGTCTATGCAACCCTCCCGGGGGACCTGTCGGGCCGTCCTGGGACAACCGCGCCGGTATCCGGCATATCCCGAGTCTGCCGAGCCGCGTTACCCCGGCCCCCGCTTCGGCGTTGGTCAAGAGAGATTGACCGGGGCCGGGCGCACGGGACACCGCGCCCCGGCCGAGCTGAACCGTACGGAAGGTGGCACGTAAGCCATGGCCGAGCAGATCAACCACGACGCCCGGGCGAGGGCGAGCCTGCACCTGCTGGTGCGGGACATCGAGCGGGTGAGGCGCCAGGTCGACGCGCTGCGGACGCTCACCGCCCAGCTGGGCAACGTCTACCGACCGCGCCGCCCCAGCACCTCGGCCGGCTTCGTGGTGTACGGACGCGCGCCCGCGCCGACCGTGCGCCTGGCCCAGGAGCTGCGGGAGAGCGTGGAGACCCTGGTCGCGGCGGCGGTCGAGTTCGACCGGGCGCTGGGCTTCTCCTGGGACTCGGTGGGCTCCGCCCTCGGGGTCACCAAGCAGGCCGTGCACCGCCGATACGGCATGCGCCGCCCGACCAGTGAGCTCCTCGCCGCCAGCGGCGCCGTCCCGGGCCCGAGCCGCCCGGACCGCTCCGAGGACCTGTCCGCCCCCGCCGAACGCGGCGGCCTGGCCACCACCGTCCCCGCCGCCCGCCAGGGCGGCCTGGACCGCACCGCCCTGGACCGCGCCCCGATCGAGCGCACCCCCGTCGACCGCACGCCCATCGACCGCACCCCCGTCGAGCGCGGCAGCAGCATCGACCGCCCGCAGGCCGACCGCACCGGCATCCCCCTGCGCGGCTGACCGGGCCCCGCACCCCCGGGCCACCCGGGGCGGGGTGGCCCACTCACCCCGCCCCACCGGCCTGGCCGGCGCTACCCGATGTCCGTCGGATCCACCCGCACCCGTACCGGCTCCGCCGTCCGCAGCGCGATCCGGGCGATCTGCGCCGCCTTGAGCGCCGCCGCCAGCGCGGCCCCCTGCCCGGGCGCCACCCGCAGCAGCGCTCGCTCCTGCTCCTCCCCCCGCAGGGCTGGCACCGGCACCGGCCCGAGCACATCCGCCCCCTCCGGCAGCCGGATCAGGTTCAGCAGGTCGGCGACCGCCGCCGGGCTGCCGCTCACCGAGGCCATCCGCGACACCGGCGGGAAGTGCAGCTGCGCCCGCTCGTCCCGCTCCAGCCCGGCGTGCCCCAGCGGGTCCCACCGCACCAGCGCCTGCACCGGACGGGCCGACGGCTCGGCGACCACCACCACCGTCCCGCCCTCCGTCGAGGGCCGGGCCAGTGCCGCCGCCGCCAGCCAGAGCCGCAGCGTCTCCTCCCCGGCCCGCAGGTCCGGTCGGCTCAGCAGCGCCCAGCCGTCCAGCAGCAGCACGGCCCCGTACCCGGAACCGCCCTCGACCACCGGCTCGGCGCCCGGCGTGGAGATCACCAGTGAGGGCTCGTCCGGCACGGTGGCCAGCACCGCCTCCCGCCCCGAGGTCCGCACCGGGATCCGCGGGAACGCCTTGCCCAGCTCCTCCGCCGTACGGCGGGCACCGACCACCTGCGCCCGCAGCCGGAAGGAGCCGCACTCCGGGCAGTGCCAGTCGCCCTCCGCCTCCCCGCACCAACCGCACTGCAGGGAGGCGTCCGCCGAGGGCGCCTCCAACGGCCCCTCGCACCGCCGACAGCGCGCGGGGGTGCGGCAGCGCCCGCAGGCCAGCCGGGGCACGTAGCCGCGCCGGGGCACCTGGATGAGCACCGGATGCCCGGCCGCCAGCGACTCCCGGGCGGCCTCCCAGGCCACCGAGGGCAGCCGGGCGGCCTGTGCGGCGGCGTCCCGGTGCTGGTCCTGGTCGGTCACGGTGCGCACCCTCGGCGCGACCTGCCGCACCGTCTCCCGGTCCGCGACCAGCGGCCGCGCCCAGCCGGTGCTGACCAGCTGCGCGCCCTCCACGGTCACCGCGTGCCCGCCGAGCAGCACCGCCGCGCCCTCCTCGGCCGCGCGCAGCAGCGCGACCTCGCGGACGTGCGGGTGCGGGGCGCGCGGGTCGCTGTGGCTGCCGTCGCCGTCGGACCAGACCACCACCAGCCCGAGGTCGCGCACCGGCGCGAACATCGTGGCCCGGGTGCCGATCGCGGCGTGCACCGAGCCACGGCTGACCGCGAGCCAGCGCCGGTAGCGCTCGCGCGGGCCGAGCTCGGCCTCCAACGCCATGTGCATCCCGGGCCCGAGCAGCTCGGTGAGCGCCTGGTCCACCCGGGCCACCGACCGCCGGTCCGGCAGCACCACCAGCGCGCCGCGCCCGCCCGCCAGGGTCGCCGCCACCGCGCGGGCGATCTCGTACGGCCAGCCGGGCCCCGGCAGCGCCGCCCACACCGCGCGCGGCGAACCGCCGCCGGCCAGCGAGGACAGGAAGTCGGGGCCGGCCGGGTAGCGCTGCCAGCCGCCCGGCGCCGGGGGCTGGGGGCGCGCCAGCGGCGGCGGCGAGGGCTCGGCCTCGGCCTTGGCGTGTCGGGGCGGCACGGCAAGTTGCAGCACGTCGGCCAGCGTCCCGGCGTAGCGGTCGGCGACGGTGCGGCACAGCCGCAGCAGCTGCGGGGAGAGCACCGGCTCGGGCGAGAGCACCTGGGCGAGCGGCGCGAGCGGACCGGCGAAGTCGCTCTTCTCCAGCCGGGCGACGATGAACCCGTCGTGCAGCTCCCCGCCCTCGCGCTGGCCCTTGACCACCCGGGCCCCGAAGCGCACCCGCACCCGGACGCCCGGCCGGGCCTCCTCGGCCATGGTGGCCGGGACCTCGTAGTCGAAGAGCTTGTCGATGGTGAGCACGCCCTTGTCCACCACGACCCGGGCCACCGGCAGGTGCTCGGCCCGCTTGGCACCCTTCCACGTCCGGGGTTTGGCCCGCTTGACCGTCTCCCGGATGAACGCCAGCTGCTCCGGCTCGGCGGCCCCGTTCTCCCCTGTGCTGCTCATCGCTCCCAAGTACTACCAGGTCACACCGACACGACGCACAAAGCGGGGCCCCCCCCGCACCGGGGTGGGCGCCGCTTCAAGACCCGGGACGTCAGTCCTGGACGGCAGCCTTCAGGGCATCCACCCGGTCGGTGCGCTCCCAGGTGAAGTCCGCCAGCTCGCGGCCGAAGTGGCCGTAGGCGGCGGTCTGGGCGTAGATGGGCCGCAGCAGGTCCAGGTCGCGGATGATGGCGGCCGGACGCAGGTCGAAGACCTCGGAGACGGCCTTCTGGATGTCCAGCACCGGCACGGTCTCGGTGCCGAAGGTCTCGACGAACAGGCCGACGGGCTCGGCCTTGCCGATCGCGTACGCGACCTGCACCTCGGCACGGCGGGCGAGACCCGCGGCGACGATGTTCTTGGCGACCCAGCGCATCGCGTAGGCGGCAGAGCGGTCCACCTTGGACGGGTCCTTGCCGGAGAAGGCGCCGCCGCCGTGGCGGGCCATGCCGCCGTAGGTGTCGATGATGATCTTGCGGCCGGTCAGGCCGGCGTCGCCCATCGGGCCGCCGATCTCGAAGCGGCCGGTCGGGTTGACCAGCAGGCGGTAACCGTCGGTGACCAGCTTGATGCCCTGGTCGGCCAGCGCCTTCAGCTCCGGCTCCACGACGAACTCGCGGATGTCCGGGGTGAGCAGCGACTCCAGGTCGATGTCACTGGCGTGCTGGGTCGAGACGACCACGGTGTCGAGGCGGACGGCCTTGTCGCCGTCGTACTCGATGGTGACCTGGGTCTTGCCGTCGGGGCGCAGGTACGGGATGGTCCCGTTCTTGCGGACCTCGGTCAGACGGCGGGAGAGCCGGTGCGCCAGGGTGATCGGCAGCGGCATCAGCTCGGGCGTCTCGTCGGACGCGTAGCCGAACATCAGGCCCTGGTCGCCGGCACCCTGCTTGTCCAGGTCGTCCTCATCGCCCTCGACCCGGGCCTCGTACGCGGTGTCGACGCCCTGCGCGATGTCGGGCGACTGGGCACCGATGGACACCGAGACGCCGCAGGAGGCGCCGTCGAAGCCCTTCTTGGAGCTGTCGTAGCCGATCTCCAGGATCTTTTCCCGGACGAGCTGGGCGATCGGCGCGTACGCCTTGGTCGTCACCTCGCCGGCCACGTGCACCTGACCGGTGGTGATGAGCGTCTCCACGGCGACCCGGGAGGTCGGGTCCTCCCGGAGGAGAGCGTCAAGGATCGTGTCGCTGATCTGGTCAGCGATCTTGTCGGGGTGTCCCTCGGTCACGGACTCCGAGGTGAACAGGCGGCGAGACACAGCGCTCCCTGGGGTTGCAGCGGCTGCTGACTGAAGGCCCCCGGCGAACCGGGGACATCCGGAAAGACTTGATTCCTGGAGTGTAACGGCCTGGTTCCGTCGAACGTGACCCAGTTCCAAAAATCAAGACCGCTTCTGAACGCTACTCGATCAGTTCCCAACCGATTCGAGACGCTTCGCGACCAGGTCCCAGACCACGTCCGCCAAGGCCTCCTTCGGGCCCACCGGGATCGGCGTCTCACTGCCGTCCGAGCCCAGTACGACGGCCTCGTTGACGTCCGTCCCGAAAGCCTTGCCGTTGCCCACCTCGTTGACGACCAGCAGGTCACAGCCCTTGCGGGCGAGCTTGGCGCGGCCGTTGGCGAGCACGTCGTCGGTCTCCGCCGCGAAACCCACGACCAGTTGGCCCGAACGGGGGCGGTGGGCCGACAGCTCGGCCAGGACGTCCGGGTTGCGGACGAGGGCGACCGGCGCCGGTTCGACCCCCTCGACCTTCTTGATCTTGCCGGTGGCGTACTCGGCGGGCCGGAAGTCCGCCACGGCCGCGGCCATCACCACGGCGTCCGCGTCCTCGGCCGCCTTCAGCACCGCCTCGCGCAGCTCCAGGGCCGTCCCGACGTGCACCACGTCCACCCCGGCCGGGTCGGGCAGCTCGGCGTTGGCCGAGACCAAGGTCACCCGGGCGCCGCGCGCCGCAGCGGTGACGGCGAGCGCGTAGCCCTGCTTGCCGGAGGAGCGGTTGCCCAGGTAGCGCACCGGGTCCAGCGGCTCCCGGGTGCCGCCGGCCGAGACCACCACGTGGCGACCGGCCAGGTCGGTCGGCACCGCCCCGCCGCGGCGCAGCACGGCCCGGCAGGCGTCGAAGATCGCGGACGGCTCGGGCAGCCGGCCCTTGCCGGTGTCCTTGCCGGTCAGCCGCCCGACGGCCGGCTCCAGCACGATCACGCCCCGGCGGCGCAGGGTGGCGACGTTGTCCCGGGTGGCGGGGTGCTCCCACATCTCGGTGTGCATGGCGGGCGCCAGCACGACCGGGCAGCGGGCGGTGAGCAGGGTGTTGGTCAGCAGGTCGTCGGCGAGCCCGTGGGCGGCCTTGGCGATCAGGTCGGCGGTGGCGGGGGCGACCACCACCACCTCGGCCTGCTGCCCGATCCGCACGTGCGGCACCTCGTGCACGCGCTCCCAGGTCTCGGTGGCGGCCGGGCGGCCGGACAGCGCGGCCCAGGTGGCCTCGCCGACGAAGTGCAGCGCCGCGGCGGTCGGCACCACGGTGACCTGGTGGCCGGACTCGGCGAACCGGCGCAGCAGCTCGCAGGCCTTGTAGGCGGCGATCCCGCCGCTGACGCCGAGGACGACGCGAGGAGCGTCCGCGTCCGCGTTCGCGCTCATGTACCGACGACCTTTCTCAGGATCTGGAACCCGCCCACCCTACGACCCCTCAGTTGCCACCCGCACGGTGCCCCACCCCACAGCGCCCGCCCCCCGGCGCAGACGCCGAAGGGCCCGGCGGAAACGATTCCGCCGGGCCCTTCGGGAAAGGGACGGGACTGCCTCAGGCAGCCTCGATCGCCTCGGCGGTCAGCATGCCCGCGTTGATCTCGCGCAGCGCGATCGACAGCGGCTTCTCGTGCACGTGGGTGTCGACCAGCGGGCCGACGTACTCCAGCAGGCCCTCGCCGAGCTGGGAGTAGTACGCGTTGATCTGGCGCGCGCGCTTGGCGGCGTAGATCACGAGGCTGTACTTCGAGTCGGTGGCCTCAAGCAGCTCGTCGATCGGCGGGTTGATGATGCCCTCGGGCGCGGTCATGGAAGAGGACACGCTAAAACCTTCCGAAAGGGTGGAAAAGACAGACAGGTCAGGCTACACCGAGCAAGGCTAGCAGTTCGGCCGCTACCTGCTCGACGGAGGTGTTGACGAGAGTCGTGTCGAACTCGGGCTCGGCCGCGAGCTCGACCGTGGCCGCCTCCAGTCGCTTCTCGATCACGTCCTGCGGCTCGGTGCCCCGGCCGGTCAGCCGGCGGACCAGCTCGTCCCAGCTCGGCGGAGCCAGGAAGACCAGCTGGGCCTCCGGCATCGACTCGCGCACCTGACGGGCACCCTGCAGATCGATCTCCAGCAGGACGGGCTCGCCGCGCTCCAGCTTCTCCAGCACCGCCGCGCGCGGGGTGCCGTAGCGGTTCCCGGCGAACTCGGCCCACTCCAGCAGCTCACCGTTGGCGATCAGCTTGTCGAACTCGTCGTTGTCGACGAAGTGGTACTGGACCCCGTTCTTCTCGCCCGGCCTCGGGTGGCGGGTCGTCGCCGACACCGAGAGCCAGACCTCGGGGTACATCTTCCTCATATGAGCGACGACCGTGCTCTTGCCGACCCCCGAAGGGCCGGAGAGCACGGTCAGCCGCGGACGCTCACTCATGCACCGATTATCCCGGATCGCGGACGATCCCGGGACCACGGGGGCACGGTCAGGCGGCGCCACCGCCGAACTCCCGCTCCAGGGAGGCGATCTGGTTCGTGCCGAGGCCGCGGACCCGCCGGCTCTCGCTGATGCCGAGGCGCTCCATGATCTGCTTGGCACGGACCTTGCCGACGCCCGGAAGGGACTCGAGCAGGGCCGACACCTTCATCTTGCCGATGACGTCGTTGTCATTCTTGCCGGCCTTGATCACCTCGTGCAGGGAGGCGCCGGAGTGCTTGAGCCGGTTCTTGACCTCGGCGCGCTCCCGGCGAGCCTCGGCGGCCTTGGCGAGCGCGGCGGTGCGCTGTTCAGGGGTAAGGGGCGGAAGAGCCACGCCGTTCACCTCAGGGTGTGGAAGGAAGGGATTGAGCTATGACTGGTTCGGTACTGAGGACACCGTCCGCAATTGGAGCCCAATGGGGAACCACAGGGCCCTGACCTGCGGGAGCTACAGGTTTCGCAACTCGCCGATGACCTATCGCCGGACACTACCCGCATTGCGGCGCCACGTCAGGAAAAGAACACGAAAAGTCCTGGTCAGCCAAGGCCGACCAGGACTTTCCGGGGCAAAATGACCGTGATTGCGAAACTTTGACGGGGTCGATGTGACGGCGCTCACGTGAACTCCGGTGCCGCCCCGCCGTCCTGCGGACACTGCGGACGGTCACCGTCCGGCTACCCGGCGAACGGCTCCCGCCACGCACCGGCCACCGTCCGCTACTTGACGGCGTCCGCGAACTCGCCCACGAAGCGGTCCGCCGCGTCCCGCAGCGCGGCCACCGAGGGGCCGTGCTTGAGCACGTCCCGGCTGACGCTCGGCACCACGTTGATCACCGAGGCGCCGAACACCCGCGGCAGGTCCGCCATCGTCGCGCCCTGGGCGCCGATCCCGGGGGCCAGCAGCGGGCCGTTGATGGCCAGTTCCACGCCCGCGTCGGCCAGCGTCGCGCCGACCACCGCGCCGAAGGAGCCCAGCGGCGCGGCGCCCGCGTTCTCGGCCGCCAGCTGCCGCAGCACCGCCGCCGCGACCGGCTCGCCGTCCGCACCGACCGCGCGCTGCACCTCGGCGCCCTCCGGGTTGGAGGTGAGCGCCAGCGCGAACACGCCGCAGCCCTGCTCCCGGGCCAGGTCCAGGGCCGGGCGCAGCGAGCCGAAGCCCAGGTACGGGCTGACCGTCACGGCGTCCGAGAACAGCGGGCTGGCGGGCGACAGGAAGGCCTCCGCGTAGGCGGCCATGGTGGAGCCGATGTCGCCGCGCTTGGCGTCCATCAGGACCAGCGCACCGGCCGCCCGGGCCTCCTCGACGCTCTTCTCCAGCACCGCGACGCCCTTGCTGCCGAAGCGCTCGAAGAAGGCGGCCTGCGGCTTGAGCACGGCCACCCGGTCGGCCAGCGCCTCGACCACGGTGCGGCTGAAGGTCTCCAGCCCGGCGAGGTCGTCGCCGAGCCCCCAGGCGGCGAGCAGGGAGGCGTGCGGGTCGATGCCGACGCAGAGCTGGCCGCGGGCGTCGAGGGCCTGGCGCAGCCGGGCGCCGAACGGGGCGAGGGTCATGTCGTCCTTTCCAGACTTTCCAGAACCGATCGGGCCGGAACCGATGAAGGGGGTCACGAGCTGCGGACGGCGCTGCCGACGGCCGCCGCGAGGTCGCGGAATCCTGCCGCGCGGACCCGGGCGGAGAGGCCCTTGTGGATCCTGCGGCACCAGAACGGGCCCTCGTAGATGAAGGCGCTGTAGCCCTGGACCAGGTCGGCGCCGTGGATGATCCGCTGCCAGGCGTCCTCGGCGGTCTCCACCCCGCCCACCGAGACCAGCGTCAGCCGGCCCTCGGTGCGGGCGCGAAGCCGCTGCAGCACCTCCAGGGCGCGGGCCTTGAGCGGGGCGCCGGACAGGCCGCCCATGCCGATCTCCGCGACCCGCTGGGCGTCGGCCCGCAGGCCCTCGCGGCCGATCGTGGTGTTGGTGGCGATGATGCCGTCCAGGCCCAACTCCAGGGCGAGGTCGGCGACCTCGTCGATGTCCTCGTCGGCCAGGTCGGGGGCGATCTTGACCAGCAGCGGCACGCGGTGCGCGGCGGTGCGGTCGGCGGCCTCGCGGACGGCGGCCAGCAGCGGGCGCAGGTGGTCGACGGCCTGCAGGTTGCGCAGCCCGGGGGTGTTCGGGGAGCTGACGTTGACCACCAGGTAGTCGGCGTACTTGGCCAGCCGCTCGGTGGACTTGACGTAGTCGGCGACGGCGTCGGCCTCCTCGACCACCTTGGTCTTGCCGATGTTGACGCCGATCACCGGGGTGGAGCTGGTGTGCGGGCGGGCGGCCAGCCGGGCGGCGACCCGGGCCGAGCCCTGGTTGTTGAAGCCCATCCGGTTGATCAGCGCGCGGTCCTCGACCAGGCGGAACAGCCGGGGCGCCGGGTTGCCGGGCTGGGGCTCACCGGTGATGGTGCCGATCTCGACGTAGTCGAAGCCGAGCATCGCCAGGCCGTCGATGCCGACGCCGTTCTTGTCGAAGCCGGCCGCGAGCCCGAACGGGCCGGGCAGGTCGAGGCCGAGGGCCCTGGTGTGCAGTGCCCGGTCACGCGGGGCGAGGACCAGCCGCACCAGGGTGCGCAACCCGGGCACCGAGGAGGCGAGCCGGATCCAGAAGAAGGCGAGGTGGTGCGCCTTCTCGGGGTCCATCTTCTTGAAGACGAGGTCGAACAGAAGCTTGTACAAGTGGGTCAACTCCACGATCACAGACCGGACTTGGGCATACGAGTGGGGGGCACCAAACTGGCTCCGGTGCCCCCCACTGCGGTGGTGCTACTTGCGGCCGGCGTTGATCAGCTCGGCGTGCTCCTGGAGCGACATCACCCCGACCTCGTCGCGCAACTGCGCGTCCATGCCCTGGACGGCCGCGCCCATCGCCTGGACGGTGGTCAGGCACGGGACCCCGCGCGAGACGGCCGCCGTGCGGATCTCGTAGCCGTCGAGGCGACCGCCGGTGCCGTACGGCGTGTTGATGATGAGGTCGACCTCGCCGTCGTGGATCAGCTGGACGATGGTCTTCTCGCCGTTCGGGCCCTCGCCCTCGCTGTGCTTGCGCACCAGCGTGGACGGGATGCCGCCGCGCTGGAGCACCTCGGCGGTGCCGGCGGTGGCGAGCACCTCGAAGCCGAGGCCGACCAGCGCCCGGGCCGGGAAGACCAGGTTGCGCTTGTCGCGGTTGGCGACCGAGACGAAGACCTTGCCCTTGGTCGGCAGCGCGCCGTACGCGCCGGACTGGGCCTTGGCGTAGGCGGTGCCGAAGACCTTGTCGATGCCCATGACCTCACCGGTCGAGCGCATCTCCGGGCCGAGCACGGTGTCCACCCCGCGGCCGTGGATGTCGCGGAAGCGGCTCCACGGCATCACGGCCTCCTTGACCGAGATCGGGCAGTCGGCGGGCAGCGTGCCGCCGTCGCCCTCGGCCGGGAGCAGGCCCTCGGCGCGCAGCTCGGCGATGGTGGCGCCGAGCGAGATCCGGGCGGCGGCCTTGGCCAGCGGCACCGCGGTCGCCTTGGAGGTGAACGGGACGGTACGGGAGGCGCGCGGGTTGGCCTCCAGCACGTAGAGGATGTCCCCGGCCAGCGCGAACTGGATGTTGATCAGGCCGCGGACGCCGACACCGCGCGCGATGGCCTCGGTGGAGGTGCGCAGGCGCTTGATGTCGTAGCCGCCGAGGGTGATCGGGGGCAGCGCGCAGGCGGAGTCGCCGGAGTGGATGCCGGCCTCCTCGATGTGCTCCATGACGCCGCCGAGGTAGAGCTCGGTGCCGTCGTAGAGCGCGTCGACGTCGATCTCCACCGCGTCGTCCAGGAAGCGGTCGATCAGCACCGGGTGCTCGGAGATCAGACCGGCGTGCCGCTCCAGGTAGGAGGCGAGCGAGGCCTCGTCGTAGACGATCTCCATGCCGCGACCGCCGAGCACGTAGGACGGGCGGGCCAGGACGGGGTAGCCGATCTCGTCCGCGATCGCCTTGGCCTCCGCGAAGGAGAAGGCGGTGCCGTGCTTGGGGGCGGGCAGCCCGGCGTCGCGCAGCACGCGGCCGAAGGCGCCGCGCTCCTCGGCGAGGTCGATCGCCTCGGGCTGGGTGCCGACGATCGGCACGCCGTTGTCCTTGAGCGCCTGGGCCAGGCCGAGCGGGGTCTGGCCGCCGAGCTGGACGATCACACCGGCCAGCGGGCCGGCCTGCTGCTCGGCGTGGACGATCTCCAGCACGTCCTCCAGGGTGAGCGGCTCGAAGTAGAGCCGGTCGGAGGTGTCGTAGTCGGTGGAGACGGTCTCCGGGTTGCAGTTGACCATCACGGTCTCGTACCCGGCGTCGGCCAGCGCGAAGGAGGCGTGGACGCAGGAGTAGTCGAACTCGATGCCCTGGCCGATGCGGTTCGGGCCGGAGCCGAGGATGATCACGGCCGGCTTGGTGCGCGGGGCGACCTCGTTCTCCTCGTCGTAGGACGAGTAGAAGTACGGGGTCTTGGCGGCGAACTCGGCGGCGCAGGTGTCGACGGTCTTGAACACCGGGCGGATGCCGAGCGCGTGGCGCACCTCGCGGACCACGTCGGAGCGCAGGCCGTGGATCTCGCCGATCTGCTGGTCGGAGAAGCCGTGCCGCTTGGCGTGGCGCAGCAGCTCGGGGGTGAGCTCGGCGGCCTCGGCCAGCTCGCCGGCGATCTCGTCGAGCAGGAAGAGCTGGTCGACGAACCACGGGTCGATCTTGGTGGACTCGAACACCTCCTCCGGGGTGGCGCCGGCCCGGATGGCGTCCATCACGGTGTTGATCCGGCCGTCGGTCGGCACGGCGGCCTTGACCAGCAGCTCCGCCTTGTCGCCGACCGGGGTGATCCAGCTGAACTGGGAGCCCTTCTTCTCCAGCGAGCGCAGCGCCTTCTGCAGCGCCTCGGGGAAGTTGCGGCCGAGGGCCATGCCCTCGCCGACGGACTTCATGGTGGTGGTCAGCGTCGCGTCGGCGCTCGGGAACTTCTCGAACGCGAACCGCGGCACCTTGACCACGACGTAGTCGAGGGTCGGCTCGAAGGAGGCCGGGGTCTCCTCGGTGATGTCGTTGGGGATCTCGTCCAGCGTGTAGCCGACGGCCAGCTTGGCGGCGATCTTGGCGATCGGGAAGCCGGTGGCCTTGGAGGCGAGCGCCGAGGAGCGGGAGACGCGCGGGTTCATCTCGATGACGATGACCCGGCCGTCGACGGGGTTGACGGCGAACTGGATGTTGCAGCCGCCGGTGTCGACGCCGACCTCGCGGATGACGGCGATGCCGACGTCGCGCAGGATCTGGTACTCGCGGTCGGTGAGGGTCATCGCCGGGGCGACGGTGATCGAGTCACCGGTGTGCACGCCCATCGGGTCGAAGTTCTCGATGGAGCAGACGACCACGACGTTGTCGTTCCGGTCGCGCATCAGCTCCAGCTCGTACTCCTTCCAGCCGAGGATGGACTCCTCCAGGAGCACCTCGGTGGTCGGCGAGAGGGCCAGGCCCTGACCGGCGATGCGGCGCAGGTCCTCCTCGTTGTGGGCGAAGCCGGAGCCGGCGCCGCCCATGGTGAAGGAGGGGCGCACCACGACCGGGTAGCCGCCGAGCGTGTCGACGCCGGCCAGCACCTCGTCCATGGTGTGGCAGATGACCGAGCGGGCGGACTCGCCGTGGCCGATCTTGGCGTTGACGGCCTCGACGACGCCCTTGAACAGGTCGCGGTCCTCGCCCTTGTTGATCGCCTCGACGTCGGCGCCGATCAGCTCGACACCGTACTTCTCCAGCGTGCCCGCCTTGTGCAGCGAGATCGCGGTGTTCAGCGCGGTCTGGCCGCCCAGGGTCGGCAGCAGCGCGTCGGGGCGCTCCTTGGCGATGATCTTCTCGACGAACTCCGGGGTGATCGGCTCGACGTAGGTGGCGTCGGCGATCTCCGGGTCGGTCATGATCGTGGCCGGGTTGGAGTTGACCAGCACGACCCGCAGGCCCTCGGCCTTGAGAACGCGGCAGGCCTGCGTGCCCGAGTAGTCGAACTCCGCAGCCTGGCCGATGACGATCGGGCCGGAGCCGATCACCAGGACGGACTTGATGTCAGTGCGCTTAGGCACGCTGGCCCTCCATGAGCTTCACGAAGCGGTCGAACAGGTAGGCGGCGTCGTGCGGGCCGGCGGCCGCTTCGGGGTGGTACTGCACGCTGAAGGCGGGCACGTCGAGCGCCTGCAGGCCCTCGACCACGTCGTCGTTGAGGCAGACGTGGGAGACCTCGACCCGCCCGTAGGGGGTGTCGCTCACCTTGTCCAGCGGCGCGTTCACGGCGAAGCCGTGGTTGTGGGCGGTCACCTCGACCTTGCCGGTGGTGCGGTCCTGCACCGGCTGGTTGATGCCGCGGTGGCCGTACTTGAGCTTGTAGGTGCCGAAGCCCAGGGCGCGGCCGAGGATCTGGTTGCCGAAGCAGATCCCGAAGAACGGGGTCTTGCGCTCCAACACGCCCTGCGCGACGGCGACCTGGTGGTCGGCGGTGGCCGGGTCGCCCGGGCCGTTGGAGAAGAAGACGCCGTCCGGGTTGACGGCGTAGACGTCCTCCAGGGTGGAGTTGGCCGGCAGCACGTGCACCTCGATGCCGCGCTCGGCCATCCGCTGCGGGGTCATCGCCTTGATGCCGAGGTCCAGCGCGGCGACGGTGAACCGCTTCTCACCGATCGCGGGCACGATGTACGGCTCGGTGGTGGCCACCTCGGCGCACAGGTCGGCGCCCTTCATCTCCGGCGACTTCTGCACCCGGGCGAGCAGGGCGGCCGGGTCGGCCAGCGCCTCGCCGGAGAAGATGCCGCAGCGCATCGCGCCGCGCTCGCGCAGGTGGCGGGTCAGCGCGCGGGTGTCGATGCCGCTGATGCCGACGATGCCCTGGCGGACCAGCTCGTCGTCCAGCGAGCGGCGGGAGCGCCAGTTGGACGCCACCCGGGAGGGGTCGCGCACGATGTAGCCGGCGACCCAGATCTGCTGGGACTCGTCGTCCTCGTCGTTCCAGCCGGTGTTGCCGATCTGCGGAGCGGTCATCGCGACCACCTGGCGGTGGTACGACGGGTCGGTCAGGGTCTCCTGGTAGCCGGACATGCCGGTGTTGAAGACCGCCTCGCCGAAGGTCTCGCCGACGGCGCCGTAGGCCTGGCCGCGGAAGGCCCGGCCGTCCTCCAGGACGAGCACGGCCGGGATGCGCTCCCGCCGTTGGCGCTGCGTGGTGGGGGCAGGTGCGGTCATTGCGCGGCCTCTTCCGTCTTCTTCGTCTTCGTACGTGTTGCGAGCTGGGTGATCGCCTCGACCCAGGCGGTGTGCTCATCGGGGTGGTCGGCCCGGAAACCGGAGTCCAGCTCGGTGCCCTCGTGCGTCCAGGTGACGACGAGCAGCCCGGAGGGGACCACCTTGCCGGCGATCCCGGAGTCCGTCCGGGCACCCGACAGGAACTCGGCCGGGATCCAGAAGTCCACGTCGCCGGGGCGCTGCACCAGCAGGCCGTCCTCGCCGAGGGTGAGGTCGGCGCGGCTGCGGGTGCCCAGGCCGTGCGCGACGACCCGGTCGAGCCAGTTCTCGGCGGTGGTGGTGCCGTGGTACCGGCCGCTGGTCTCCAGGATCGTCCGGCCGGCGCGGGCCGGCACGGCGGGCAGCGGCGGGATGCCGGACTGCAGGGTGCGCCGCCAGTTCCAGCCCTGGCGCATCAGCCAGTAGACCAGGCCGATGATGATCAGCAGTCCGATGGTCCAGCCGATGTACCCGGGCCAGTTGGTGACCTTCGCCTGCTCCTTGGCGAGCAGGATCGTCGCGCTGGTCACGCCGGGCCGCCCTGCTCGGCCAGCTCACCGGCCAGCACGGTGGCGCGACCGCGCAGGAAGGTGGCGTGCACCCGTCCGGGCAGGTCCATGCCCTTGTAGGGGGTGTTGCGGCTGCGGGTGGCGAAGCTGTCCGGGTTCACGACACCACGGTACGCGGGATCGAACAGCACCAGGTTGGCGGGCTCACCAGCCGAGATCGGCCGGCCGTGCCCGGTGAGACGGCCGATCCGGGCCGGGCGGTGCGACATCCGGTCCGCGACGCCCTCCCAGTTCAGCAGACCGGTGTCGACCATGGTCTGCTGGACGACCGACAGCGCGGTCTCCAGGCCGACCATGCCCATCGCGGCCACGGCCCACTCGCAGTCCTTGTCCTCGGCCGGGTGCGGCGCGTGGTCGGTGGCGACGGCGTCGATGGTGCCGTCGGCGAGCGCCTCGCGCAGCGCCTGGACGTCCTCGGCGGTGCGCAGCGGCGGGTTCACCTTGTACACCGGGTCGTAGGAGCGGACCAGCTCGTCGGTGAGCAGCAGGTGGTGGGGGGTGACCTCGGCGGTGACGTCCCAGCCCTTGGCCTTGGCCCAGCGAACGATCTCGACCGAGCCGGCCGTGGAGAGGTGGCAGACGTGCAGCCGGGAGCCGACGTGCGCGGCGAGCAACACGTCGCGGGCGATGATCGACTCCTCGGCGACGGCCGGCCAGCCGCCGAGCCCGAGCTCGCCGGAGACCTGGCCCTCGTTCATCTGGGCGCCCTCGGTCAGCCGCGGCTCCTGGGCGTGCTGGGCGACGACGCCGTCGAAGGCCTTGACGTACTCCAGGGCGCGGCGCATCAGCACCGCGTCGTCCACGCACTTGCCGTCGTCCGAGAAGACCCGGACGGAGGCGGCGGACTCGTGCATCGCGCCCAGCTCGGCGAGCTTCTTGCCCTCCAGGCCGACGGTGACGGCGCCGACCGGCTGGACGTCGCAGTAGCCGGCCTCCTGGCCGAGCCGCCAGACCTGCTCGACCACGCCAGCGCTGTCGGCGACCGGGGTGGTGTTGGCCATCGCGTGCACGGCCGTGAAGCCGCCCATCGCGGCGGCCTGGGTGCCGGTGAGCACGGTCTCGGCGTCCTCGCGGCCGGGCTCGCGCAGGTGGGTGTGCAGGTCGACCAGGCCGGGCAGGGCGATCATGCCGGTGGCGTCGATCTCGATGTCCGCCTCGACCGCCAGGCCGGTGCCGATCGCCTTGATGACACCGTCGGCGAGGTGGAGGTCCTGCGGGGCGCCGCCCAGGATCTTGGCGTTGCGGATCAGGTAGCTGGTCACTGAGCGGTCTCCACGGAGTCGGTGCGGGGGGCGGCGGCAGCGTCGGCCAGGGTGACGCCACCGAGCAGCAGGTAGAGGACGGCCATCCGGACGGAGACGCCGTTGGCGACCTGCTCGACCACGGTGCAGCGCGGCGAGTCGGCAACCTCGGCGGTGATCTCCATGCCGCGGACCATCGGGCCGGGGTGCATCACGATGGCGTGCTCGGGCAGCTGGGCCATCCGGATGCCGTTCATGCCGTAGCGGCGGCTGTACTCGCGCTCGGTCGGGAAGAACGCGGCGTTCATCCGCTCGCGCTGCACCCGCAGCATCATCAGCGCGTCGGTCTTGGGCAGCACGCTGTCGAGGTCGTAGCTGATCTCGCAGGGCCAGTTCTGGATGCCGATCGGCAGCAGGGTCGGCGGGGCGACGAAGGTGACCTGGGCACCGAGGGTGGTCAGCAGGTGCACGTTGGAGCGGGCGACCCGGCTGTGCAGGACGTCGCCGACGATGGTCACCCGGCGTCCGGCGAGGTCCCTGCCCAGCCCGGCGTTGAGGTGGCGGCGCATGGTGAACGCGTCGAGCAGCGCCTGGGTGGGGTGCTCGTGGGTGCCGTCACCGGCGTTGATCACGCTGCCGTGCAGCCAGTCGGACTGGGCCAGCCTGGCCGGCGCGCCCGAGGCGTGGTGCCGGATGACGACCGCGTCGGCGCCCATCGCCTGCAGGGTCAGCGCGGTGTCCTTGAGGCTCTCGCCCTTGGAGACCGAGGAGCCCTTGGCGGAGAAGTTGATGACGTCGGCGGAGAGCCGCTTCTCGGCGACCTCGAAGGAGGTCTTGGTGCGGGTGGAGTCCTCGAAGAAGAGGTTGACGACGGTGCGGCCGCGCAGCGTGGGGAGCTTCTTGACGGCCCGACCGGAGAGCTGGGCCAGCTCCTCGGCGGTGTCCAGGATCAGCAGCGCGTCGTCGCGGCTGAGATCGGCGGCGGAGACGAGGTGGCGCTTCACGCGGGCTACTCCGGGAGGTGCGGTTCGGTGGGCTGGGAGGCCAGGGCCTGCGAGCTGCGGGCGGCGTAGTCGCGGTCGCCGACCAGGACGGCGTCCACGCCGTCGGTGTCGGACAGGCGCACCTGCACGGCCTCGCGCAGCGAGGTGGGGAGGTTCTTGCCCACGTAGTCGGCCCGGATCGGCAGCTCGCGGTGGCCGCGGTCGACCAGGACGGCGAGCTGGACGGCGCGCGGGCGGCCGATGTCGCTCAGCGCGTCGAGCGCGGCGCGGATGGTGCGGCCGGAGAAGAGCACGTCGTCGACCAGGATCACCAGCTTGCCGTCGATGCCGCCGGGCGGGATCTCGGTGTGCTCCAGGGCGCGGGCGGGCTTCAGCCGCAGGTCGTCCCGGTACATGGTGATGTCCAGGGTGCCCAGCGGGATCTCGCTCCCGGTGATCTGGGCCAGCCGGGCGTGCAGGCGGCGGGCGAGGTGGACGCCCCTGGTGTGGATGCCGAGCAGCACGACGTCCTCCGCGCCCTTGGCGCGCTCGACGATCTCGTGCGCTATCCGGGTGACGACCCGGGCGATGTCCGTGCCGTCCAGCACCTGGTGCGGCGGCCGCGGCGTCGGTTCTTGGTGTGTGGTCATGCCGAAGCGGACCTCCTTCCCCGCCTCACGGGACGGGCCTTAAAGGATGTCTGGGATCTGCCCCCGCCGAACCGGGCGTGGGCTTCGGGTCATCCTATCAGCGCCCCCGGAGGCAAGTGGACGTCCATCATTCCGCTTCACCGGGTTAACGCCCCGGATGCGCCCACGATGCGGGCTATTCGCACGACTGCCCCATTCGGCTTGACGCAACACCTTACTCTACGTAACCTCACAGTGAGTTACGAGACGCGCGTCGAACCCACCGGTAACGGCGTCGGCAATCGCCCGTGACCCACCACTGAACGCGAAGCAATCTCGTCCGGGGAGATCAATGTCCAGCGACTACGCGAAGCAGCTCGGAGGCAAGCTCCGAGCGATCCGCACTCAGCAGGGTCTCTCCCTGCACGGTGTCGAGGAGAAGTCCCAGGGGCGCTGGAAGGCAGTCGTCGTCGGCTCGTACGAGCGCGGCGACCGTGCGGTCACCGTGCAGCGGCTGGCCGAGCTCGCCGAGTTCTACGGCGTTCCGGTGCAGGAGCTCCTGCCCGGCGGTACGCCGGGCGGCGCGGCCGAGCCGCCGCCGCGCCTGGTCCTCGACCTGGAGAGACTGACTCAGGTCCCGTCCGAGAAGGCCGGCCCGCTGCAGCGCTACGCGGCGACCATTCAGAGCCAGCGCGGCGACTACAACGGCAAGGTCCTCTCGATCCGCCAGGACGATCTGCGCACGCTGGCCGTGATCTACGACCAGTCGCCGTCGATCCTCACCGAGCAGCTGATCTCCTGGGGTGTGCTCAACCCCGACGCGCGCCGCGCGGTGCGCGAGGAGGACGCGAGCTGACGCTCGCCGCACCGGCTCCCATCGGTGAGCAACACCAAGTAGTACCAAGCAGAAACGTCACGGCGCGGTCCCGGGGTTCGGGGGCCGCGCCGCGGCGCTCCTGTGACCGCCACCTCGCTTTGACCGCCACCTCGCCTCCGGGCGCTCGGACCCGGTGCCGACGGTCGTCGCTCCGGCGCGCCCTTCGGCTCGGCAGCAGGCCCGTCCGGTCAGCAGACCGTGCCCAGGCTGTAGCCCGGCCGCGCCGCGACGCCGTCCAGCCGCACCGGCCGGGAGGCCGGCGCCCAGTCCGGCCCGCCGCTGGACCAGGCCCAGGCGGCCGGCAGGTACTCGCCGCAGGAGGCGGCCGAGCCCTGCGAGCCGTGCAGCACCGCGACGCCCGGCAGCTCCAGCGCCAGCCCGGCGCAGAGCACCGCGCAGACCAGTTCCAGGTCCTCGTCATTGATCCGCACCACGCCGTCCTCCCACTGCAGCACCCGGGCCGCGGCGGTGAGCTTGCCGTCCGGCGCGTCCACCCGCAGGCGCAGCTCGTACACCCCGGCGCCCGCGCCGACCAGCATCCGGCGGAACACCTCGCCCCCGCGCTGGTAGGCGGCGCGCACCCAGCGGGCCTGCTCCTCGTCGGCCTCGCCCGCGCCCCCGTACAGGCCGCCGTCGAGCAGCAGGTCGACGTGGCAGAGCGTCAGCCCGTTCTCCCGGGCCCGGACCAGGCGCGGCACGAAGTCCCCGGCCAGCTCCTCGCCCCGGTAGGCCAGCAGCTGGGTCTGCAGCGGCGGGTTGACCAGGTAGCGGTCGCGCGCGGCGGGCTCGGCCGGGTCCAGCCGGTGCAGCAGGCAGAACTCCTCGAAGTCCTGCGGGTGGAACATCCGGGCCCGGACGGTCTCGAACCGCTCCAGCGCGTCGGCCAGCAGCTCGGCGGTGTCGGCCAGGTAGCGATCAAAGTCGGGGGCGTCGCACACGCCCCGGGCGCGGGCCCACTGGAAGTCCGCGGCGTTGGTGAGCACCCCGATGACGAACGCCTGCTCGGCCCCCTCGACCGGCGGCCGGTGCGGCGCCCGCAGCGCGGGCCGCAGGCCGCCGGCGGTGCAGTCGGAGTTACGGCGGGCGCGGCCCTTGCGGCTGGTCATCGAGGCTCCTGGCGTCGGCGGACGACCGTCGGCGGTGTGACGGTCAGCGGCGGGGGCTCACCGCTGACCGTGTTACTCCCCAGTTCCGCGCGCCACACACGTACGGCGTGTCACAGGAATGTAACCACCGGTAATACCGGTCGCCGTCTCCGAGTCACCTCACGCCTGGCGCGGCACCCTGGCCAGCTGGCGGGACTGGGCGACCAGGCGGCCGGCCTCGTCCCAGATCTCGGCGTCCTCCTCGAAGTAGCCGCCGGCCAGGTTACGGGTGGCGTGGGTGACCCGCAGCCAGCCCGGGGTCGGCTTGGCCCGCAGGTGGACGGTCAGTTCGACGGTCGGGGCCCAGCCGGGCAGGCCGAGGTCGAAGGTGACCGGCGGCAGCGCGTCGGCGACCAGCAGGAGCAGCAGCGGGTCGGGCTCGCGGCCGTCGCGGAGCCGGAACCAGCCCTGGATCCGCCCGTTGCCGGAGGGCTGCCCGAGCGCCCAGCCGACGGTGGCCGGGTCGAGCCGCAGGTCGAAGCGCTCCAGCAGGGCGGCCTGTTCGATCAGCTGCGGGGGCGCGTGCTCGACGCCGATGCACTGGTCCGGCGGCGGCAGCTGCGGCGGGACGGCGCTGGTGCGCACCTCACCCTCGGCGGCGGCGAGGTCGCCGTGGCTGGCCACCACCCGCAGGCGCTCGACGCCGTCCTGACTGAGCGAGGCGGTACCGGTGGACAGGCCGCGACCGGTGCGCAGCACCTCGGTGCGGACGGTGGCCGGGCCGGGGGTCGAGGCGGACAGGTAGTAACCACTGATCGACACCGGGTCGGAGTGCTCGCCGTGCTCCAGCGACAGCGCGTGCCCGGCGACGGCGAGCAGCAGCCCCCCGTTGACCCCGCCGCCGATCTGCCAGCCGGCACCGAGCTCGGCGTCGTAGCGGCCGGCCTCGTCGGGGTGTCTGGTCAGGGCTATGCCCTGGTCGAACTCGCTGCGGGTCGCAGTGGTCATTGGGGTGGCCTGCCCTTCAAGTTACTGGCGAGTAGGGCTCCACACTACGCCTGCCGGGTGCACCTTGCGCCTACCGGGTGAGCGAAACGGCCGTCGGATCCGAGATTCCGGATCCGACGGCCGTTTCGCAGGGCATGACCGTTACCGGCGGATGCTCGGCTTCAGCTCCAGGAAGCGGGCGAGCATGCCGTTCACGAAGGCCGGGGAGTCGTCAGTGGAGAACTCCTTGGCGATCTCGACGGCCTCGTCCAGGACGACCGCGTCCGGGACGCCGTCCTCCCAGATCAGCTCGTACGCGCCGAGCCGCAGGACGTTGCGGTCCACGATCGGCATCCGGTCGAGGGTCCAGCCCACCGCGTACTGCTCGATCAGGTCGTCGATGCGACGGGCGTGCTGGACGTACCCCTCGATCAGCTCCATGGTGTACTCGCCCACCTGCGGGGTGCCCTCGTCGGGCTTCGGCTCGCGGGCGCGGGCCACCCAGTCGGCGAGGACCTGCTGCGGGTCGACCCCGCGGTGGTCGGCCTCGAAGAGGATCTGGAAGGCCCGGGTACGGGCCTTGCTACGTGCGGCCGACACGGACTTACTTCACCCGGCCGAGGTAGCTGCCGTCGCGGGTGTCGACCTTGACCTTCTCACCGGTGGTGATGAAGAGCGGGACCTGGATCTCGGCACCGGTCTCCAGGGTGGCCGGCTTGGTGCCACCGGTGGAGCGGTCGCCCTGGACGCCCGGCTCGGTCTCGGCGATGACCAGCTCGACGGCGGCCGGGAGCTCGATGTACAGGACCGCGCCCTCGTTGGTGGCGACCAGGGCCTCGAAGCCCTCCAGCAGGTACTTGGCCGCGTCGCCGACGACGGCCGGCTCGACGGTCAGCTGGTCGTAGGTGTCCATGTCCATGAACACGAAGTTCTCGCCGTCCTTGTACGAGAACTGCATGCCGCGCTTGTCGACGTTGGCGGTCTCGACCTTGGTGCCGGCGTTGAAGGTCTTGTCGACGACCTTGCCCGTCAGGACCTCCTTGAGCTTGGTCCGAACGAAGGCCGGGCCCTTGCCGGGCTTGACGTGCTGGAACTCGACGACGGACCAGAGCTTGCCGCCCTCCAGCTTGAGGACCATGCCGTTCTTGAGATCGTTCGTGGAAGCCACGGGCGCACTTACTCCTGGATATAGCTGTCAAGGAACCAAGGGTTCGCGTCCTGCCGCCGACGGCCTTCGGGGGCCGCCGTCACAGGGCGAGGAGCTCCTTGGTGGTAATGGTGAGCAGCTCGGGCCCGCCCTCTTCGAGGGGGCGCACGACGAGCGTGTCCTCGATCCGGACCCCGCCCTTGCCCGGGAGGTGAACCCCTGGGCCGACGGTGACCGGTACGCGGCTGTCCAGTTTACCCATGTCCGACGGACCGAGGCGCGGCGCCTCCCGGATCTCCAACCCGATGCCGTGGCCCACCGGGTGCGGCGAGGCCTCGCTGTGGCCCGCCGCCTCCAGGACCTGGCGCGCGGCCCGGTCGGGTACGCACTGCTCCACGCCCGGTCCGAGGGCCTCCCGGCCGGCCCGCTGGGCACGGAAGACCAACCGGTGCAGCTCGACCTGCCAGGGCGCGGGGGCGGCGCCGATCACGAAGGTCCGGGCGGTCGAGACGCGGTAGCCGCGGTACTGGGCGCCCATCACCACGGTGAGGAAGTCGCCCTCCTCCACCCGGCGGTCGGTCGGCTGGTGGGCGGGCTGGCCGGAGTGGCTGCCGGTGCCGACCGAGACCGGGAAGGCGGCCCGGTCGGCGCCGTGGTCGATCATCCGGCGCTCCAGCTCCATCGCCAGGTGCCGTTCGGTGCGGCCGACCAGGATCGACTCCAGCAGCTCGCCGAGCGCCTGGTCGGCGATCTCGGCGGCGATCCGCAGGTCGGCGATCTCGTGCTCGTCCTTCACCACCCGCAGCCGCTCCACCACCTGGCCGAGGTCCGCCAGCCGGGCGCCCTCCGCCAGACTCCCCACCGCCCGGTGCCGGGTGACGGTCAGGTCGTGCTCCTCCACCGCCAGGCCCCGCACCCCCAGCCGCGCGGCCGCGGCCGTGGCGGCCAGCGCGGTGTCCGCCCCGGCCGGCACCGGCATCTGGGTGATGTCGGCGGCGATCAGGTGCTCCCCCGAGTCGTCCGGCGGCAGGTCGTCCGGCACTGCCAGCAACGCCCGCTCCCTGGTCAGCAGCAAGGTCGCCCCGCAGGGCGCGCAGCCCGTCAGATACCGCACGTTCGCCGCCCGGGTGACCAGCGCCGCATCGGCCCCGGCCGCACCGCAGTGCTCCCTCACCCGCTCCCGCCGCCCCGTGTACGCATCGGCCATGCGTCGAGCCTACGAACCTCCGGCCCGAACCGCCCGCCGAGCACCCCCGGGGGAGGACGACGGTCGCACACCGCTGCGCGTTCCCGGCCATCAGACCCCCCCCGCGCCTCCGGGAATGGGCAGGGGGGAGCTCACGTTCCAACTCGGTGAAAACGACTTCCATTTTGGTGCACGGTTTCGGCCCAGCCCACGGAACCCGGCACCCGAGGCTCCAGGAGGAAACCCCATGGCCCGCAGCGAACTACGCCCCGTGATCAAGCTCCGCTCCACCGCCGGCACCGGCTACACGTACGTGACCCGCAAGAACCGCCGGAACGACCCGGACCGGATGCTCCTGCGCAAGTACGACCCGGCCGCGGGTCGGCACGTCGACTTCCGCGAGGAGCGCTGACCCGCCCACCCCGCATCCGCCTTGGAGGAGCCCAGCCGTGAAGTCCGGAATCCACCCCGATTACCGCCCTGTCGTCTTCCGCGACAAGGTCGGCGGCCTCGCCTTCGTCACCCTCCCCAGCCTTCGGCCGGGGGGACCCCCATGACGGTCACCGGTGACCGCACCGTCGAGCGGGGGGACGGCAACACCTACCCGGTGATCGACGTCGAGATCTCCTCGGCGAGCCATCCCGTCTACACGGGCCGGTCCCGGGTGCTCGACACGGCCGGCCGGGTCGAGCAGTTCCGCCGCCGCTACGGCGACCGGCACTGACGACGAGCGAAACGGCGCCTCCCCCGGGGGAGGCGCCGTTTCGGCGTACGGAAGGGGCCTCAGCGCGGCGGCGGAACCGACACCACCATGGTCAGCCGCAGCGCCCGCTCCCCCGCGTTGCGGTAGACGTGCGCGTACGAGGCGTCGAAGGAGACCGTGCTGCCGGCCGGCACCGGATGGTCCGCACCGTCGTGCACCAGGGTCAGCTCACCCTCGTCGACCCGGATGATCTCCACCGTCCCGGCCGGGTGCGGCTCGGAGGAGTACTCCTCGCCCGGCTCCATCCGCCACTCCCACAGCTCCAGCGGCCCGGGCGCCTCGATGCCGTGCAGCAGGGTGCCGGTCCCGCCGCTCGCACCGGTCCAGAGCGGCACGGCCTGGTCGCCGGGGATGATCCGGACGTCCGGGCCCTCCTCGTAGTCGAGCAGCGTGGCGATGGAGACGCCGAGCGCGTCGCCGAGCCGGACCACGGTGGCCACGCTCGGGTTGGTGCGGCCCTGCTCGATCTGGACGATCATGCCGCGGCTCACCCCGGAGCGGGCTGCGAGGGCGTCCAGGGTGTGGCCGCGCTCGGCGCGCAGCCGCTTGAGGTTCCGGGCGAGGGCCTGGGAGACGAGGTCGGGGTCCGGCACGCGGGCAGTCCTCCGGTGTCCACAATACGGAAAGTGCAGAATACTGTTCGTCGAGGTTCAGTTCAGTGAACTACGCTGCCTTCTCGGCAACGAGTCCATCCGACTGTACTTCGGAGTGCATTGTGCTGTCCTCGATCTCCTGGCACCTCCAGTGACCGTCCTGCTCGCCCTCTCCGCCAGCCTGCTCACCGGCCTGGGCGACTTCGGCGGCGGCGTCCTCACCCGCCGACTGCCCGCGCTCGCCGTCGTGGTCGTCTCCCAGGCCGCGGCCACCGTCGTCCTCCTCCTCGCGGTCCTGGCCACCGGCGGCTGGGCGGACGCCTCCCCCGCCCTCTGGTACGCCGTCGCCGCCGGGGTGTTCGGCCCGTTCGCGATGCTCGCCTTCTACCGGGCGCTCGCGCTCGGCCCGATGGGCGTGGTGTCCCCGCTGGCCACCGTCGGCGTCGTGGTACCGGTCGGCGTCGGGCTGGCGCTCGGCGAGCGGCCCGGTCCCGGCCAGGTGGCCGGGACCGCGGTGGCCGTGGCCGGCGTGGTGCTGGCCGGCGGCCCCGAGCGCGGCGGGCCGTCCGCCGCCCGCACGGCCCTGCTGCTCACCCTGGCCGCCGCGTTCGGCTTCGGCACCAACATGGCCCTGCTCGCCCAGGCCTCGGCCGGCGGCGGCTTGCTGCTCATGCTGTGCGTCCAGCGGCTCGTCAACATCGCCGTCGGCGGCACCGCGCTGCTGTTCGGCCTGCGCGGTACCGACACCTCCGGACTGCTGTCGGAGCTGCGCGCCCGGCTGCCCCTGCTCACCGCCGTCGGGCTGGCCGACGTCGCCGGCAACGCCACGTTCGCGATGGCCTCGCACGGCGGCTCGGCGGCGGTGGCCGCCGTGCTCGCCTCGCTCTACCCCGTGGTCACCGCGCTGTTGGCGCGGGGAGTGCTCAAGGAGCGGCTGCGCGCGGTCCAGGTGGTCGGCGCCGGGCTCGCCGTCGCGGGCACGCTGCTGCTCGCGGCAGCGTGACCGACGGACTACTCCGCGGGCGTCCAGCGCTTCTCGACCCCGGCCAGCTTCCAGTAGGCGATCGCGATCGCCCACACCACCACGAACAGCCCGGCGATCGCGTACCCGACGTTGTCCAGCGAGATGTCCGCGATGAACCCGGTGACCGGATCGGTCAGGTCGAGCTTCTCGTGCAGCACCCCGACCAGCTCGATGGTGCCGATGATGAAGGCCACCGCGATCGACAGCCCGGTGATGGTCAGGTTGTAGTACACCTTGCGCACCGGGTTGGAGAACGCCCACTGGTACGCGAAGTTCATGAAGGTCCCGTCCAGAGTGTCGAACAGGCTCATCCCCGCCGCGAACAGCAGCGGCAGGCAGACGATCGCGTACCAGGGCAGCCCGGCCGCCGCACCCGAGCCGGCCATCACCATCAGGGTGACCTCGGTCGCGGTGTCGAAGCCGAGGCCCAGCACCATGCCCACCGGGAACATCTGCCCGGGCCGGGTGATCGAGCGGGTCGCCCGGTTCAGCAGCCGGGCCATGAAGCCGCGCGAGTTGAGGTGCTCCTCCAGCTCCGCCTCGTCGTACTTCCCGGCCCGCATCGAGCGGAACACCTTGAGGATGCCGAGCAGCGCCGCCAGGTTGAGCGCGCCGATCAGGTAGAGGAAGGCGCCGGAGGCCGTGGTGCCGACCAGCCCGAGCCACTTGTGGGTGGCCGAGTCGTCGTCCATCAGCGTGTTCGCCAGCTGCGCGCCGCCCGCCACCAGGGCGGCCATGATGACCACCATCGAGGAGTGCCCGAGGGCGAACCAGAAGCCGACCGAGACCGGCCGCTTGCCGTCCGCCATCAGCTTGCGGGTGGTGTTGTCGATCACCGCGATGTGGTCGGCGTCGAAGGCGTGCCGCATGCCGAGGGTGTACGCGGTGATGCCCAGGCCCACCCCGAAGACCTGGGTACCGACCGCGTAGTTGTGGGGCGCGACCAGGAAGATGAGCGTCCCGAAGGCCACCACGTGCATGGCCAGGATCACCCCCATCAGCCCGGCCGTGCGGATGGTGTCCTCGCGCTTCCACCTGAAGGTGGGCAGGACGGAGGGGGCCGCCTCAGCAGGAGTGGCGGTTTCGGGCAGGGTCATCTTCGGATCACGCTCCAGCACCTCGTGGAATGACTTCGTGAGATGCCGTGGCCGGTCTCCTGGCTTACGGGGCTTCCGGACCCGCCTTCCCAAGCGCACGAGGCGCCCAGTGGCACGTGGGTACGGACAACTCTCCCCCGATCACAGTGGCGAGGGCCGCTCCGGACTGGGACCCCTGAGGGTCCGTCACCGGTCTTCCCGAGCACCACGGCGGGGAACACCGTAGGGCTCCGGCCTCACCCTCGCAAGGTTGCGCACCTGTGCAGGTGTCCAGGATCACAGGCCCCTGCCTGCAAGAATGTCCGCATGCATCTCGTACCGGCCGACCGCGCGGGCCACCGCACCATCGACGGCCACCGGGTCTGCGAGGCCATCGCCGCGATCGGCGACACCGCGCACGTCCGGTCCTGGGCCGAGCGGTTCTCCCTGCTCGCCGACCCCGGACGGCTCGCCCTGCTGCTCGCCCTGAACCGGGCCGGCCCGCTCGCCGTCACCGACCTGGCGGTTGCCACCGGCATGCGCGACCCCGCCGTGTCCCAGGCCCTGCGGCTGCTGCGCACGGCGGGCGTGGTCACCGGAGACAAGGACGGACGCGTGGTGCGCTACCGGCTCGTGGACGACAGCATGCGCCCCCTCCTCGACGAGTGCGCCGCCGGAGAGCACCACGAACCCACCGCAGCGGCGGGCTGACCGACACTCGGGGCCGGCCGTCTCTCGCAAGGGGCACCCCGGGAGCGGCTGGATGAGTACGATCATGAGGTGCCGTCCCACCCCCACGTCTGGCCCGCCGACCGCTGGAACACCCGCCCGGTCAAGGCCCGCGTGCTGGCGGTCGCCCGCACCCTCACCTCGGCGACCCGGGTCCTGGACGTCCTCACCCTGCTGAACCAGGACGGCATCGAACGGTACTTCACCGTCAACCCCGGCTCCGCCTTCGCCGACCGCGGCCTCACCGACTACCTGCGCGGCCTGCCCGGCTACACCGTGCTGGAGTGGGAGGACGCCGTCCGCCGCCGCTTCGACCTGGCCGTCGCCTGCGCCGTCCACGCCTCCATGCACCGGCTGGACGCCCACCTGGTCGTCCTCCCGCACGGCGCCGGCTACAACCGCCTGGTCACCGAGTCCACCGGTGACACGGTCAGCGCCGCAGGCCTGTCCCGCAACGAACTCACCCACCGGGGGCGGGTGTTCGTGGACGTCCTCGGCCTCTCCCACCCCGAGCAGCTGGACCGGCTGCGGGTCTCCTGCCCCGAGGCGCTGGACGTCGCCCGGGTGGTCGGCGACCCGTGCTTCGACCGGATCCTCGGCAGCGAACGCTCCCGGGACGCCTACCGCGCCGCACTCGGCGCCGTCGACGGCCGCCGGCTCGTCGTCGTCAACTCCACCTGGAGCGGGCACTCGTTACTCGGCCGCCGCCCCGACCTGCCCCGCCGCCTGGTCCGCCGGCTGCCCGCCGACGAGTACACGGTGGCCGTCGTGCTGCACCCCAACATCTGGAGCCGGCACGACCCCGAGGCCCTGCTCGACGACGCCCGCCGGATGGGCCTGCGGCTGATCCCGCCGCACCAGGGCTGGCAGGCCGCGCTGGTCGCCGCCGACTGCCTGATCGGCGACCACGGCTCGGTCTCCGTCTACGGCGCCGCCCTGGGCCGCCGCACCCTGCTGGTCGCCACCGGCGCCGCCGAACTCGACCCGCACTCCCCCAGCTACGCCTTCGGCCAGGCCGCGCCCGTCCTCGACCCGGACGGCGACCTCGCCGCCCAGCTCGAACAGGCCCTGGCCCGGGACCCGGCCGACCTCAGCGACATCACCGACCGCTCGCTGGCCCACCGCGGCGAATCCGCCCGGCTGCTGCGCCCGCTGCTCTACTCCTTCCTGGAGCGCCTGGACGAACCCGAGGGCGAACCCGTCCTGCCGCCCTACCCCAAGCCCGTCCCGCGCCCCGGCGGCACCGACCGGCCCACCGCGTACGACGTCGAGGGCAAGAGCGAGGGGACGGAGGTCAGCCTGCGGCGCTACCCGTTCGACCCGAACGACCCCACCCCGCGCGGCTTCCACGCGCTCACCGACGACCACCCGGGCGACGCCCTGCGCTACACCGCCGAGGTCCTCGCCCGCACCGAGCCGCACGCCGAACACCCCGCCGTCCACTGGCTCGCCGACACCGCCGCCGAACTCCCCGGCCTCGCCGTCGTGGTGGCCGCCCTCGGCCCGGCCCGCCACCTGCTCAGGCTGCACACCGGCCAGCTGCTGGAGGCCCTCGCCGAACGGGACTTCGGCCGCGCCGAGCCCGTCCTCGACCCGCTGCTGCTCGGCTCCGCCGTGGCCTCCTGGCTCGCCGACGGCGGCGACCCGGCAGGCCTCCCCGAACACGGCCTCACCGTCCGCACCGGCGAGCACCGCACCCGGGTGTCCTTCCGGACCGGTCCTTAGACGGGCCTCAGGGCCGCAGCTCCCGCAGGCGGGCCCGGCTGCGCTCCGCCAGCTCCGGGTCGTCCAGCTCCTCGGCCAGAGCCACTAGCAGGGTGTGGGCCTGGGCCTCCTTGGGGTACTGCTTGCGCTCCCCGGCCCGGCGGGCGCAGTCGCCCGCGGCCGCGACGGCGAGGTCGAGCTGCCCGAGCGCCTGGTGGGCCCGGGCGCGGACCAGCGGCAGCTTCATCAGCATGTCGTGGTCCGCGGTGGCCTCGGCCCGCGCGGCGGCCTCGGCCAGCACGGTCAGCGCCTGCTCCGGGCGGCCGTCCGCGATCAGCGCCTGCGCCAGGTTGTAGCTCTGCACGATCTCGCCGTGCGCATCGCCCCGGTTCTCCGCCAGGGCTCGGGTGAACCGGTCCACCGCCTCGCCCGGGCGGCCGTCGGCCAGGCAGAGCAGGCCGTCCGTCTCGAGCAGCACCCCCGCCACCCGACGCTCGACCACCAGCGGCAGCTGCTCCGCGGCGAGCGCCAACTGCTCGGCGGCCGGCCCGTACTCCTTGCGCTCGTAGTGGGCGCGGGCGAGCTGGTTGCGCACCCGGACCACGGCGTCCGGCTGGTTGTCCCACTGGGCCGACTCGACACCGAGCCGGTGGGTGGCGATCCAGTCCTGATAGAGCTTGCGGCCGTGGTAGAGCGGCCACAGCGACTCACAGAGCCGCCACACCTCGCCGTGCCAGCGCTGCTCGGCCGCCGCCTCCACCACCGCGCGCAGATTGGACCGCTCGGCGTGCAGCCACTCCAGCGCCGCCGCCCCGGAGGCGAAGCCGGGCAGCCCCGCGCCGCCGGCCTCCTGCAGCCGCAGCCGCGACCCCATCGCCCGGTCGGCCAGCGAGGACCGGCCCCGGTAGTACGCCACCACCCGGGCCAGCAGCTCGGCCCGGCCCGGGAGTTCGCGGGTACGGCCGTAGGCGTGCAGCCGTACCACGTCATGGGCACGGAAGCGCTCCTCGGAGTCGTCGGCGTCCAGCACCTCGTCCACCAGGTGCACGGCCCGCAGCTCCGTCAGCGCCTTCGCGGCCTGCTCGACGCCCGCCGCGCGCGCCAGTTCGGCCGACAGGAAGGGGCCGGGGTGCACACCGATCAGCCGGTAGAGCGCCCGGCCCTGCGGCGACAGCCGCTCGTACACCGCGTCGTAGGTCGGGCCGAGGTCGCTCCCCTCGTCGTCCAGCATGGCCAACCCGCCTTCCCGGTGGCGCAGTTCGGCTACCACCCGGCCGACCGGCAGGTGCTCCCGGTCGAGCAGCTGGCTGCCGACCGCGTTCAGCGCGAGCGGCAGCCCGCCGCACTCCTCGACCAGCGCCGCCAACTCCACCTCGGTGCCCCGCCCGGCGCCCAGCCACCGGCGCACCAGCTCCGTTCCCGCCGTCCCGCTCAGCGGCCCGAGCTGCCGCACCTCGGCGCCGTCCATCCGCAGCGCGGGCAGCCGCCGCCGGCCCGCGACGACCACCAGCCCGCTGGACGGGAGCAGCGCCCGGACCTCGGCGGCGTGCTCGACGTTGTCCAGGAAGAACAGGCAGCGGCGCTCGGCGGTGACGGTCCGGAACTTGGTGAACCGCTCCGCCTCCACCGCCGGGGGCTCGGAGCCGAGCGCGCGCAGGAAGCCGGCCAACAGTTCGGGCAGGTCCACCCCGCCCTGGTGCCGGTAGGCCAGCAGGTCCGCGTAGAGGTCTCCGTCCGGGAATCTGGCCCGGTGCTCCTCGGTGAACTTGGCGATCAGCTCCGTCTTCCCGACCCCACCGAGGCCGGTGAACACCACGATCCCGAGCCCGCCCGCCTCCACCCGATCCAACGCCCCGGTCAGCGCGGCGAGTTCCGGCTCGCGGTTGACGAAGGGGCCGCGCGGCGGCCGGACCTGACGAGGCCTCGGCACCGGCTCGGGCTGGTGGAGGTGCACCGCCCCGATGCTGTCGGCCTGCACCACGTGGCCGCCCACCGTGGCGCCTGACACGGTGTTCGTCACCTCGCGCCGATCCATCCGCGTGCTCCCTCCGGCCGGTCGGGGCCCAGCCTACGGGGCCGGGGCTCCGGCCGGTGGGCGGATCAGCCGTTCAGGCCGCCTGGCAGGTCGGGCACCAGAACAGGTTGCGGGCGGCGTGCTCCTCGGTCCGGACGTCCGTGCCGCAGACCAGGCAGGGCATCGCGGCGCGGCGGTAGACGTACACCTCGCCGCCGTGGTCGTCCACCCGGGGCGGGCGGCCCATGGCCTCGGGGGTGTGCTCGGGGCGGACCGTGTCGATCCGGCCGGCGGCGACGCCCTCGCGCATCAGGGCGACCAGGTCGGCCCAGATCGCGTCCCACTCGCCGCGGGTGAGGTCACGGCCGGCCCGGTGCGGGTTGATGTGGTGCCGGAACAGCACCTCGGCGCGGTAGACGTTGCCCACCCCGGCCAGCACCTTCTGGTCCATCAGCAGCGCGGCGACGGTCGTACGGCTGCCCGATATCCGGCGCCAGGCGGCCTCCGGGTCGGCGTCGGCGCGCAGCGGGTCCGGGCCGAGCCGGGCGGCGACGGCGGCCTTCTCGGCATCGGTGATCAGCTTGCAGGTGTTGGGTCCGCGCAGGTCGGCGTAGCCGTCGTCGTTGGCCAGCCGCAGCCGGACCAGCCCGACCGGGTCGGGCGCGGGACCGGTGCCGAAGGTGAGACCGCCGTAGAGGCCGAGGTGGATGTGCACCCAGGCGCCTTCCTCGAAGCCGAGGAAGAGGTGCTTGCCGGTGGCCTCCGCGCCCGTGAGCAACTGCCCGTCGATCACCTTGGCCTCGTCGGCGAACCGGCCCTGCGGGCTGGAGGTCGCGACCGGGCGGTCACCGAAGGCCTTGCGGTTCTCGGCGGCGAGGCGGTGGATGATGTGGCCTTCCGGCACGGGCGTCAGCTCCCCGAGAAGTGGTACGGCAGGACGGGGTCCATCATCGCAGCCGCCACCGACAGCTCCACGACTGCGCAGGTCAGCGGACCGGCATGCCCATCAGCCGGGCCAGGATGACCCGGTCCAGCTCGGCGGCCGTACCGGCGACGTCCAGGTAGGAGTTGTCGATGATCGGCAGCCCGGAGTTGTACCAGCCGGCCATCCGCCCGTGGATCCGCGCCACCTCTTCGTCGCCGAGCCGCCGGGTGCCGCTGCGGCGGGCGTTGCGGCGCAGCACCGAGTCCAGGCTGGGCAGTAGGACGACCGGGATCATGCCGGGGCCGATGTGCCGCTTCCAGCCGCCGAGACCGATCGCCGGACGGTCCGGGAAGACGGCGTCGTCGATGATGCAGGAGATGCCGTTGGCCAGGTAGTTGCGGCAGGCGAAGCCGCAGGTGCGGCGGGCCAGCCGGTACTGGGCCTCGGAGGCGTTGTTCCAGCCGGACTGCGGGTTGGCGAAGCCGGACTGCACCCACTCGCGGACGTCGTCCAGGCTGATGTGCGCGGTCGGGGTCGCCCGGCGCTCGGCCCAGTACCGGGCGACGGTGGTCTTGCCCGCCCCGGCGGGGCCGATCAGCAGCACGGCGATCGGACCGGCGGGCGCGTGCCGCCGCGGAGGGTGGACGGGGAGCTGGACGGGTGCGCCGGTGGGCAGCACGAAGTGCCCGGTGCCCCCGGCTGGAACGGGCGCGCTCGGCGCGGGCGCAGGCGCAGCGGCCGGAGCGGGTCCGGGCGCAGCAGCCGGTGCGGGTGCGGGCGGCGCAGTAGCCGGAGCCGGAGCCGGAGCCGGTGCCGGAGAGGGTGCCGGAGCCGGTGCGGGAGCCACCGGAGGCGGCGGCACCGGGGCAGCGGCGGGAGCGGCGGCGGGCACCGGACCGGGAGCGGGAACCGGAGCGGGAACCGGAGCGGGAACCGGCGCGGGAGCGGGAACCGGCGCGGGAGCCGCAGCGCTGGAAGGCGCGGGAGCAGCGGTCGGCCGAACCGTCGGCGGCGGAGGCTGAGGCGGCGGAACCGGCGCCCCCGACGGGGACACCCCCGCACCGCCCCCCGGCGGCACCGGCGGAGCGGCGGGACGCGGCGGGACCTGCCCACCTCCGGCGTACTGCGTCACGGCACCTCCCGACACCTTCTCAGCGGGGACACTACACGGCGGCCCGGCGGCGGGCACAGTCCGCCACCGGGCCACCGGTTCGTCCCTTCCGCTCCGACCTCGGCCGACATCAGCTCAGGTCAACCCGCAGGCGGCCCGGGGCAACTCAGAACGGGTCAGGTCGGTTCGAGTCGGTTCGGATCAACTCCGCTCGTCCCACGCCGTTTCAGATCGGTAGCGGCTCACCGCGTGGTGAGCTGCTCCGCCAGGGCACGCAGCGCCAGCTCGTACGAGCCGATCCCGAACCCGGCGATGGTGCCGGAGGCCACCGCGGCGATCACCGAGTTGTGCCGGAAGGTCTCCCGGGCGTACGGGTTGGAGATGTGCACCTCGATCAGCGGCGCGGTGCGCTGCGCGGCGGCGTCCCGCATCGCGTACGAGTAGTGGGTGAACGCGCCCGGGTTGATCACCACGGGCACCTTCCCGTCGGCCGCCTCGTGCAGCCACTCCACCATCTGCTGCTCGGAGTTGGTCTCGTGCACCTCGACCTCGAAGCCGAACTCCTCGCCCAGCGCGGTGCAGCGCTCGACCAGTCCGGCGTACGAGGTGGCGCCGTAGACGTCCGGCTCACGGCTGCCCAGCCGGCCGAGGTTGGGGCCGTTGAGCACCATCACCCGGGTCACGCCGAGACCTCCGCGTACGCGGCGACCAGCAGGGACGGGTCCGGGCCCTCCAGCACGGAGGTCTTGCCGAGGCCGTCCAGGACGATGAAGCGGATCAGGTCGCCGCGCGACTTCTTGTCGATCTTCATCGCGTCCAGCAGCTTCGGCCAGGCGTCCGCCCGGTAGCTCAGCGGCAGGCCGACCGAGGCCAGCACGGTGCGGTGCCGGTCGGCCGTCTCGTCGTCCAACCGCCCGGCCAGCCGGCCGAGTTCGGCGGCGAAGACCATGCCGATGGAGATCGCCGCGCCGTGCCGCCACTTGTAGCGCTCGTTGCGCTCGATGGCGTGGCCCAGGGTGTGGCCGTAGTTGAGGATCTCCCGCCGGCCGGACTCCTTGAGGTCCCCGGAGACCACGTCGGCCTTGACCTGGATGGCGCGGCGGATGAGCTCGACGGTGTGCGGGCCGGCCGGGGTCTTCGCTCCCTCCGGGTCGGCCTCGATCAGGTCGAGGATGGCCGGGTCGGCGATGAAGCCGCACTTGATGACCTCGGCGAGGCCGGAGACGTAGTCGTGCTTGGGCACGGTCTCCAGGGTGCCGAGGTCGGCCAGCACGCCCACCGGCGGGTGGAAGGCGCCGACCATGTTCTTGCCCTCGGCGATGTTGATGCCGGTCTTGCCGCCGACGGCCGCGTCGACCATGCCGAGCAGCGTGGTGGGCATGGAGATCCAGCGCACCCCGCGCAGCCAGGTCGCGGCGACGAAGCCGGCCAGGTCGGTGGTGGCGCCGCCGCCGAGGCCGACGATGACGTCACTGCGGGTGAACCCGGTCTGCCCGAGCACCGACCAGCAGTACGCGGCGACCTCGACGCTCTTCGCGTCCTCGGCGTTGGGCACCTGGAGCGCGATCGCCTCGTACCCCTCGCCGGCCAGGTCGTCCCGGATGGCGTCGGCGGTGGCGGCCAGCGCCTCCGGGTGGATGATCGCGACCCGCTTGGCACGGCCGCCGATCAGCGGCGCCAGCTCACCGAGCAGCTGGTGCCCGATCAGCACGTCGTACGGGTCATGGCCGGCGCTGCCGCCGACGTGGATCCTGACGATGTTGTCAGTCATGGGGGGTCTTCAGCTCCAGTGCTTCCAGTACGGCGTCCGCGACCTGCGCGGGGGTGCGGCCGGCGGTGTCGACCACGGCGGTGGCCACCTCCAGGTAGAGGGGGCGGCGGGCCTCCATCAGCTCGCGCCAGCGGGCCCTCGGGTTGACGGCCAGCAGCGGGCGCGGGGCGTCCAGGCCGACCCGCTTGACCGCGTCGCCCAGTGGGACCTCCAGGAAGACCACCGGCAGCTCACGCAGCAGCTCACGGGTGGCCCCGGCCATCACCGCGCCGCCGCCGAGCGCCAGCACCCCGCCGTGCTCGGTGGCGGCGGTCCGCACGGCGGCCACCTCCAGCTCGCGGAAGTGCGGCTCGCCCTCGTCGATGAAGATCTCCGGGATCGGCTTGCCGGCCAGCGCCTCGATGTCGGCGTCGGTGTCCCGGAAGCCGACGCCCAGGCGCTCGGCCAGGGCCCGCCCGACGGTGGACTTGCCACTGCCGGGCGGGCCGACCAGCACCACGACGGGGTTGGTCATGCCCCCGCCTCGCTGAGCTCGGCAGGCGATGACCACAACGGGCGCCTCCTGGTGATGAGCTCGCTTCGCCCACTCATTTGATGATCAGGTGGTCGAGGTAGCTCTCCACGTTGCGGCGGGTCTCCGACACGTTGTCACCGCCGAACTTCTCGTTCACCGCGTCGGCCAGCACCAGCGCGACCATCGCCTCCGCGACGATCCCGGCCGCCGGCACCGCGCAGACGTCCGAGCGCTGGTGGTGCGCCTTGGCCGGCTCGCCGGTGCGCACGTCCAGGGTCTGCAGCGCCCGCGGCACGGTGGCGATCGGCTTCATCGCGGCGCGCACCCGCAGCACCTCGCCGGTGGACAGGCCGCCCTCGGTGCCGCCGGAGCGGCCGGAGGTGCGCTTGACGCCCTCGGGGGTCGGGACGATCTCGTCGTGCGCCTTCGAACCCGGCACCCGGGCCAGCTCGAAGCCGTCGCCGACCTCGACGCCCTTGATCGCCTGGATGCCCATCAGCGCGGCGGCCAGCCGCGCGTCCAGGCGGCGGTCCCAGTGCACGTGCGAGCCGAGGCCCACCGGCACGCCGTACGCGAGCACCTCGACCACGCCGCCGAGGGTGTCGCCGTCCTTGTGGGCCTGGTCGATCTCGGCGACCATCGCCTTCGAGGCGTCCGCGTCCAGGCAGCGCACCGGGTCGGCGTCCAGCCGGGCCTCGTCCGAGGGCAGCGGCAGCACGCCGGCCGGCGCCTTGGCGGCGGCCAGCTCGACCACGTGGCTGACGATCTCGATCCCGCAGGTCTCCTTCAGGTACGAGCGGGCGACCGCGCCCAGCGCGACCCGGGCGGCCGTCTCGCGGGCGCTGGCGCGCTCCAGGATCGGCCGGGCCTCGTCGATCGAGTACTTCTGCATGCCGGCCAGGTCGGCATGGCCGGGCCGGGGGCGGGTCAGCGCCTCGTTGCGGGCCAGACCGGCCAGCACCTCGGGGTCGACCGGGTCGGCCGACATGACCTGCTCCCACTTCGGCCACTCGGTGTTGCCGACCATGATCGCCACCGGGCTGCCCATGGTCAGACCGTGCCGGACGCCGCCGAGGAAGGTCACCTCGTCCTGCTCGAACTTCATCCGCGCCCCGCGGCCGTAACCGAGCCGGCGGCGCGTCAGCGCGTCGGCCACCATGGCGGTGGTGACCGGTACACCGGCGGGCAGGCCTTCCAGCGTCGCGACGAGTGCGGGGCCGTGCGACTCCCCCGCCGTCAGCCAGCGCAACGTACCCAACGGAGCTCCTTCATCAGCGGACCGGCCCACGGCACCGCCGCGGCCCGCCCCGGACGTGCCTTGTGCCTGAATCCTTTCATGCCCCAGCGGCACCCGGGGTCACAGTCCGCGTGACGGACAGCAACCGGTCACCATCCGGCCGTGGGGTGGCCGCAAGCTGCGACTCAGCGCCCCGCCAACGCCTTCTCGCCCGCCTCGCGCATCGCCGCCAGCGGCCCGGGCCCGCGCCCGGTGAAGGCCTCGCTCTGCAGCACCGCCTGGTGCACCAGCAGGTCCAGCCCGCCCAGGACGGTCGCCCCGCGCTCGGCGCAGGCGGCGGCCAGCGCCGTCGGCCACGGGTGGTAGAGCACGTCGAACAGCGCCCCCGGCGCGGCGGGCAGGGCGGCCGCGAAGCCGTCCGTCGCGCCGACCGGCGTGGTGGAGACGGTCAGCGGCCGCTCCAGTGCCTCGGCCCCGCGCTCCCAGTCGGCGGTCCGGACGACGACGCCGAGCCGCTCGCCCAGCTCGGCCATCTCCCGGGCCCGCTCGGCGCTGCGCACGTAGACCGTCACCTCGCCGGTGCAGATCTGGGCGAGCGCCGCCAGCGCCGAGGAGGCGGTGGCCCCGGCGCCCAGCACTGCCGCGGCGCTCACCTCGGTGATGCCGCGCTCGCGCAGCGCGTTGACCAGTCCGGGCACGTCGGTGTTGTCCCCGGTGCGCCGCCCGTCGGCGGTGAACACCACGGTGTTGACCGCGTCCACCGAGCGGGCCGTCGCGCTGACCTCGTCCAGCAGCGGGATGACCGCCCGCTTGAGCGGCATGGTCAGCGACAGCCCGGCCCACTCGGCCTCGTCCAGTCCGGCGATGAAGCCGGGCAGGCCGGCCTCGTCGATCTCGAAGCGGTCGTAGCACCAGTCGTCCAGCCCGAGCGCCGCGAAGGCGGCCCGGTGCAGATCCGGCGAGAGCGAGTGGGCGATCGGCGAGCCGAGGACGGCCGCCCGGTGCTTGGTGGTCAACGCTGCCTCTCCGTGGGCGGGTTACCGGTGCGGACTACTTGGTGGTGCAGTGGCCGCGGGCCTCGTCGAAGCCCTGGCCGGCCGCCTGGCAGTACTCCTTGACGTTGGCGTAGTGCTCCTTGGCCGTCTCGGCGAAGCGGGTCTCGGTCGGCGACATCGCGATGAAGTACAGCCACTTGCCGTCCGCCGGGTGCAGCACCGCGTTGATCGCGTCGTCGCCGGGGTTGGAGATCGGCGTCGGCGGCAGGCCGGGGTTGAGGTAGGTGTTGTACTTGTTGGACGCGTTGTCCATGTCGCTCTTGTTGAGGTCCTTGCGGCCCAGCGAGTACTGCAGCGTGGTGTCCATGCCGAGGCGGTGATGGGTCTCGGGCTCGTTGGCCAGGCGGTTCTGGATGGTCTTGGCCATCTTGGCGAAGTCCGCGGTGTTGTTGCCCTCGCGCTGCAGGATGCTCGCCTCGATGATCACCTCGTAGCCGTTCTTGAGGCCCACCGAGGCGGCCTGGCCGTCCAGGCTCGCGTACTTGTCGGTGGCGTTCTTCACCATCGCCTTGAGCAGGTCCTCGGGCTTCATGCCGTCGGCGATGTTGTAGCGGGTCGGCCAGAGGAAGCCCTCGACGTTGCCCTGGGCGTACGCGGGCAGACCGAGGTCGTTGACCTGGGCCTTGGCGACGTTCGCCGTGGTGCCCTTCTGCAGCTTCAGCTTGGTGTCGATCATCGTGTAGATCTCGGAGGAGTTCTTGCCCTCCGGGACCACGAGGGCCGCGCCGCCCGCCTGGTCGAGCAGCTCCTTGAGCGCGGCGGCCGCCGACATCTCCTTCTTCATCCCGTAGAAGCCGGGCTGGATGGTGCCGCACTTGGGCTCGTTGTTGCAGGCCTTGGTGAAGGCGTCGACGCTCTTGACCACACCGGCGTTCTTCAGCGCGAGGCCGATCTGGCCGCCGACCGCGCCCTGCTTGACCTCGACCTGGACGGAGCCGCTGCCGTCACCGGTGAAGTCCGGCGGCGGGCCGAAGTGCTGCTGGTAGAAGCCGTAGCCCCACCAGCCGGCGCCGCCCACGGCACCGAGCAGCACCAGCGCGACCAGCAGGCAGGCGCCGCCGTTGCGGCGGCCCGCCTTCTTGCCCTTCTCCTTGCGCTTCTTCTTGGCCTCGCGCGAGTCGTCCTGCTCGCCGAGGAAGCCGACCTCCTCGGCCTCGGCGTGCTCCTCGAGGTACCCGTCCTCCTCGTGGTGGCCGTCCTCGTGGCCGTCCCACTCCTCGACCGCGGGCTCGTGCGCCGCGCCGACCGGGTCGGCACCGGACTCCAGCGCGGCGGCCTCGGCCTCCCAGTCGATCCCGTCCGGACCGGGGCCGGAGGCGGGCGCGGCCGGCTGGGCCTGCTGCGGCCCCCGCTGCTGGACGGGCGGCTGCTGGACCTGCTGCTGCGGCATGCCCTGCTGCTGCATCGGCATCTGCTGCTGGGCCGCCATCTGCTGGGGGTGGCCCAGCTGCATCTGCTGCATCTGCTGCTGGGGCATGCCCTGCTGCGGCATGCCCGGCTGCATCGGCATCTGCTGCTGGGGATAGCCCTGCTGGGGCATCTGCTGCTGGTAGCCCTCGGCCGCCATCATCTGCTGCGGCGCCATCATCTGCTGGGGGTGGCCCTGCTGCGGCATCTGCTGCTCGTACCCCTGAGGGTATGCCTGCTGCTGGTACGCCTGCTGCTGCACGTCACCGTACGGCTGCTGGACCTGCTGGCCCTGCTGCGGGTACTGCTGCTGCCACTGGCCGTCCTGCTGGCCGGGGACCGGCTGCTGGCCGCCGTACCCGGGATCACCGGGGTGCCACGGCTCGCCCTGGGGGCCGTAGCCCCGACCCAGATCGGTCATTGATCCCCTTAACCGACGGTGACGACCGGAGGATCGGACCGGCCGTCCGGGACGACGTCGTCCCGGCTGATTCTCGAACCGGCGTGCTAGCGCAGCGCCTGGGAGGAGACGTTACCGTACCGCAGCCGTAGCCCGGCCCGGACGGGACGTACCGTCAGTGAGCGACCTCACCCTCGGCGAACGGGCCCGTCACGGCGTCGTGGCGGCCGTGGCCGAGGGCGTCGCGGCAGCCGGAGCGGCGGGCGTGGCGCTCGGCTTCGCCGAGGCCCGGCCGGCGTTGAACTCCGCCACGTTGCGCTGCTGCACCTCGAAGCTGTCGGTGAAGCGGGTGTCCCCCGGCTTCACGGTGACGAAGTACACCCAGTCCCCCGGCGTCGGGTCCAGGGCCGCCGTGATCGCCTGCCGCCCCGGGTTGGAGATCGGCGACGGCGGCAGCCCGGGGTGCAGGTAGGTGTTGTACGGGGAGTCCAGCTTGGTGTCGGTGACGGTGGTGTTCAGGGTCGAGCGGCCGAGAGCGTAGTTGATCGTGGAGTCCAGCTGCAGCGGCATGCCCTTGGCCAGCCGGTTGTAGATGACCCGGGCCACCTTGCCCATGTCCTCGGTGTTGTCGGCCTCGGCCTGGACCATGCTGGCCACGGTGACCAGCCCGTACAGGCTCTGGCCGAGGGTCTGCGCCACGACGTTGGCGTCGTCCCGGCTGAACTCCTTGCCGGCCCGCCCGACCATCTGCTTCAGCAGGTCCAGCGCGGTGGTCCCGTCGGTGACGCTGTACGTCGCGGGGAACAGGTAGCCCTCGGGGCTGCCCTTGGCGAAGTCCGGCAGGCCCAGTTCGGCGGCCTGCTCCTGGGCGGTCTTCCGGCTGGTGCCCTCGGGCAGGTTCAGCTTCTTGTCGATCGCCGCGAAGATCTGGTAGCCGCGCCAACCCTCGGGAATGGTGAGGCCGTTGGCGTTGGCCGGGTCGATCAGGACGGCCAGTGCCGCGACCGCCGACATCTTCTGCTTCAGGGTGTAGGTCCCGGGCTGGATCCGCCCGGCGGCGGCCGCACTGCCCTTCGCCGCCCTGGTGAAGGCGAGCGAGCTGGCCACCACCCCGTTGCGGACCAGCGCGGAGGCGATCTGGGCCAGGCCCGCGCCCTCCGGCACCGAGACCTGGACGCTGCCGGTGCCCTGCCCCGCGTAGTCGGCGGCGGCCAAGGGTTTGCGCTGCCCCTGGAGCCAGGTGTAGCCGGTCAGCCCGATCCCGCCGAACACCGCGACCAGCGCGAGCGCGGTGAGCCCGCAGGCCAGTTCGTTGCGCCGTCGGTGCGGATCCGGCGCATCGAAGCGCGGCCGGGGCGCGCCCTGGGGACTGCCCTCCGGCTCCAGTACCGGAGCACCCAGGTGTCCGGGCGTGAGCCCCGGGTGGAAGTCCTGGTCGGTCATGGCTTGCGCCCCCTCTGCGGTCCCGAATCGCTTCGAAGCGGTCCGAACCGATCCGAGTCACTCACACCGATCTGCATGGACCTGCATGGATCTGCATGGATCTGCATCGATCTGGACCGACCCGAAACGGACACGGAATCAAACGAAAAGGGGTCCGTGCGGACGCGTCCGCACGGACCCCTCAACGGGACGTTAGAGCAGGCCGATCAACCGACCGCCTCGACGCTCTCACCGGGCGGGCGTCCGCTCACCCGTTCGGACTCAAGGGCGGTCTGCAGGATCACCACCGCGGCGGCCTGGTCGACCACCGAGCGGCCCTTCTTCGCCTTGACCCCCGAGGCACGCAGCCCATGGGTCGCGGTGACGGTCGACATCCGCTCGTCCACCAGCCGTACCGGCACCGGGTAGAGCCGGTTGGCCAGCCGGGCGGCGTACGCGCGAACCTTCTCCGCCGCCGGGCCCTCCTTGCCGCTGAGCGAGCGCGGCAGCCCGACGACCACCTCGATCGCGTCGTACTCCTCGACGATCGCGGCGATCCGGGCCTGCGACTTCACCCCGGCCGGGACGGTCTCCACGGGCGTGGCGAGCACCCCGTCGGGGTCGCAGGACGCGACCCCGATCCGGGCGTCGCCGACGTCGACGGCGATCCGCCGCCCACGCCGGAAGGGCCTCGGCTCCTGCTCGGTCATCAGGAGGCGCGCTCCGCGACCAGGCCGCGCACCGCGGCGATGGCCTCGCCGACCGCGGCCGGGTTGGAGCCGCCGCCCTGGGCGACGTCGTCCTTGCCGCCACCGCCGCCGCCGAGGGTCTTGGCGGCGGTCCGGACCAGCTCGCCGGCCTTGATGCCGCGGCCGCGGGCGTCCTCGTTGGTGGCGATCACGGTCAGCGGGCGGCCGCCCGCCACGGTGAACGCGGCGACCACGGCCGGGCGCGAGCCCAGTCGGCCGCGCACGTCCAGGACCAGCTTGCGCAGCTCGTCCGCACCGACACCGTCGGCGACCTGGGCGGCGACCACGGCGATGCCGTGCACGTCCTCGGCCGAGTCGACCAGGCCCGCCGCGGCGGCCAGCACCTTCTCGGCGCGGAAGCGCTCGATCTCCTTCTCGGCGTCCTTGAGCTTGGCGAGCATGCCCGAGATCTTCTCCGGCAGCTCCTCCGGGCGGCCCTTGACCAGCTCGGTGAGCTGGGAGACCACGGTGTGCTCACGGGCCAGGAACTTGTACGCGTCGACGCCGACCAGCGCCTCCACGCGGCGCACGCCGGAGCCGATCGAGGACTCGCCGAGCAGCTTCACCAGGCCCAGCTGGGCGGTGTTGCCGACGTGCGTGCCACCGCACAGTTCCTTGGAGAAGTCGCCGATCGTCACGACCCGGACCTCGTCGCCGTACTTCTCGCCGAACATCGCGATGGCGCCGGCCTTGCGGGCCTGGTCCATCGTCATGACCTCGGCGGTGACGTCGAGCTCACGGCCCAGCACGTCGTTGATCTTCTGCTCGACGTCCACCAGCACGCTGCCCGGAACGGCGGCGGGCGAGCCGAAGTCGAACCGGAAGCGGCCCGGGGCGTTCTCGGAGCCGGCCTGGGCGGCCGTCGGGCCGAGCGCGTCGCGCAGCGCCTGGTGGGTCAGGTGGGTGGCCGAGTGGGCGCGGGCGATCGCCCGGCGGCGGTCGGTGTCGATGGTGGCGTACGCCGAGGCGCCGAGGACGACCTCGCCGAACAGCACGCCGCCCGAGTGCACGATGACGCCCGGGACGGGCTGCTGCACGTCGCGGATCTCCACCACCGCGCCGGACTCCAGCCGGATCCGGCCGTGGTCGGCGAGCTGGCCGCCGCCCTCGGCGTAGAAGGGGGTGCGGTCGAGGATGATCTCGACCTCGTCGCCCTCGGTGGCGGCCGGCGAGGGAACGCCGTCGACCAGCAGGCCGACCACGGTGGCCTCGCCCTCGGTCAGGGTGTAGCCGGTGAAGACGCTGGCGCCGGACTTGTCGGCGACGTCGCGGTACGCGGCGACGTCGGCGTGGCCCATCTTCTTGGCCTTGGCATCCGCCTTGGCGCGGTCCCGCTGCTCCTGCATCAGGCGGCGGAAGCCGGCCTCGTCCACCTGGAGGCCCTGCTCCTCGGCCATCTCCAGGGTGAGGTCGATCGGGAAGCCGTAGGTGTCGTGCAGCTTGAACGCCTGCTCGCCGGAGAGCACCACGCCGCCGGACTGCTTGGTCTCGGTGACCGCGACGTCCAGCAGGTTGGTGCCCGCCTTCAGGGTCTGCAGGAAGGCCGACTCCTCGCCGATGACGACCGTCTCGATGCGCTTGCGGTCGGTCTCCAGCTCGGGGTACTGCGGCGCCATCGCCTTGATCGCGACGTCGATGAGCTCCTTGGCCACCGGCTCGGTGGCGCCCAGCAGGCGCATGTTGCGGATGGCGCGGCGCAGGATGCGGCGCAGCACGTAGCCGCGGCCCTCGTTGCCGGGGGTGACGCCGTCGCCGACCAGCATCAGCGCGGTGCGGATGTGGTCGGTGACCACGCGCAGCGACACGTCCGACTTGTGGTCGGCGCCGTAGGTGTGGCCGGTCAGCTCGGCGGCGCGGTCGAGGATCATCCGGCTGGTGTCGATCTCGAAGAGGTTGTCGACGCCCTGCAGGATGGCGGCGAGGCGCTCCAGGCCGAGGCCGGTGTCGATGTTCTTGCTCGGCAGGTCGCCGAGGATCTCGAACCCGTCCTTGCCGTCGCCGTGGCCGCGCTCGTACTGCATGAAGACCAGGTTCCAGATCTCCAGGTAGCGCTCGCCGTTGACGGCCGGGCCGCCCTCCTCGCCGTACGCGGGGCCGCGGTCGTAGTTGATCTCCGAGCACGGGCCGCACGGGCCGGGGACGCCCATCGACCAGAAGTTGTCCTTCATGCCGAGGCGCTGGATCCGCTCGGCGGGCACGCCGATGACGTCACGCCAGATCTGCTCGGCCTCGTCGTCGTCCTTGTAGACGGTGATCCAGAGCTTCTCCGGCTCCAGGCCGTAGCCGCCGTCCGCGACGGGAGTGGTGAGCAGCTCCCACGCGAACTTGATGGCACCTTCCTTGAAGTAGTCGCCGAAGGAGAAGTTGCCGCACATCTGGAAGAAGGAGCCGTGCCGGGTGGTCTTCCCGACCTCCTCGATGTCCAGGGTGCGCACGCACTTCTGGACGCTGGTGGCGCGCGAGAACTGCGGCTTGACCTCGCCCAGGAAGTAGGGCTTGAACGGCACCATGCCGGCGTTGACGAGCAGCAGCGTGGGGTCGTCGGCGACCAGGGACGCCGACGGAACGACGGTGTGGCCGCGCTCCTCGAAGAAGCGCAGCCAGCGGCGGCGGATCTCAGCCGACTCCATTAGTGGTCCTTCCGGTTCGTTCCGCCCCGCGGCAGGGCTCGGCGGGGCGTCTCTTCAATGGTCTGTGGGGTGGTTCGAGCACTGCGAGCGGGAGGCAGGGCGGCGGCCGGGCGACCGGGCGCCGCCGAGATAGCTCGGTACTGCGGCTCGCCGCGCAGTACCCGGCGGGTGCTGCGGGGCTCGACGACGGCGGTGCCGTGCAGCCCGAGGTCGTCCTTCAGCTGCTCCTCGCGCTCGGCCATGCCGGCCCGCACGTCCTGGGCGAACTGCTTGGCGAGGTCGCCCAGGTGCAGCGCACCGCGCGCGGCGGTGCCGGAGAGGCTGTCCGGGGTGAGCCGGTGGACGGCCGCGTTGGCCTTCTTCATGGCCCAGACGGTGGCGCCGGCGCCGACCGCCATCCAGAAGATGCGTGCCATGTCGTCAGCCCCTCACCGCGCGCCGGACCCTGGAGAGCAAACCGTTCCTCGGCGCGGTCGCGGCGCGCACCTCGGCCCTGATCAGCCGGGCGAGTTCCTCGCGGTCACCGGCCTGGGTCGGCACGGTCGACAGACCGCCCTGCTGCTTGGCGACGGCCTTGCGGACGCCGTAGCTGAAGGCCGCGACCTTCACCAGCGGTCCGCCCAGTGTGGCGGCGACGGTGGAGGACAGCGCGTTGGCGTTGGCGGCGGCGTCCTGCACGTTGGCGGTGATCTCGTCCACCCGCTCCAGCTGCTCGTTGGCACTGCGCACCGCGGCGCCCGCCTCGGTCAGCAACGGCACGGCCTGTTCGGTGACGGCGGAGACCAGGACGGCGGCCTCCTTCAGCACCCGCGAGAGGCGGACCAGCACCACGGCGAGCAGGGTGACCAGGACCGCCCAGAACACGGCGACGAGCAATCCGGCCAGCTCTCCCACGGACACTTCTGCGCGCTCCCTCGCCTTGCTGTTCTCCAAACCGAACCCTATCGCGCCCACACCCGGTTTCCGGACCGGGCTGTCGCCGGTGGCCTCGCCCGGGTGTGCGAACCGCGCGCGTAACCTACCGGCCGGTCACCTCGTTCTGCCAGGCAGGCCGTCGCCCGTACGGCCCGACGCACATCCGGACCGCGACGGTCCGGACCCGGAACAACGGGGAGCAGCGCTTGGCCGGCGACTGGACAGCACAGCCCGCGGCGTGGCCGCGCGAGCCGGAGCCCGGCCGGCTGCCGGCCGAGGTGACCGGCTTCGTCGGGCGACAGCGGGAACTGGCCGAGCTGGCGGGCCTGCTGGCCGGCGCCCGGCTGGTGACCGTGACCGGGCCCGGCGGGGTGGGCAAGAGCCGGCTCGCGCTGCGCGCCGCGGCCCGGGCGGCTGGCGCCTTCCCGGACGGCACCTGGCTGGTGGACGTGGCCCCGGTGCAGGACCCGCTGCTGCTCGGCCACGCCGTGCTGGAGGCGCTGCGACTGACCGACGGCACCGCCCGCCCGCCGCTGGACGTGCTGGGCGAGCGGCTGGCCGGGCGCCGCCTGCTGCTGGTGCTGGACGGCTGCGAGCACCTGGTGGAGGCCTGCGCCGAGCTGACCGACGCGCTGCTGCGCGCGCTGCCCGGGCTACGGGTGCTGGCCACCAGCCGCTCCGCCCTGCGGGCCTCGGGCGAGCACGTGCTGACCTTGGCCCCGCTGCCGGTCGACCCGCTGCCGAACAGACCGACGGGCGCGCTGCCGGACGCGGTGCGGCTGTTCGCCGACCGGGCCCGGGCGGTGCTGCCCTCCTTCGAGGTGACCGCGGCCAACGCGGAGGCCGTCGGCCAGCTCTGCCGCCGGCTGGACGGCATCCCGCTGGCCGTGGAGCTGGCCGCCGGGCGGCTGCGGGCGCTGTCGGTGGAGCAGATCACCGCCCGGTTGGACGACCGGTTCCGGCTGCTCACCGGGGGCAGCCGCACGGCGCTGCCCAGACACCAGACCATGCGCACCACGATCGGCTGGAGCCACGAGCTCTGCGCGGTGCAGGAACGTTTACTCTGGGCCCGCCTGTCGATCTTCGCCGGCAGCTTCGACCTGGAGGCCGCCGAGTACGTCTGCGCCGGCGACGGCATCGAGCCCGAGGACGTGCTCGACCTGCTCGACGAACTCATCGCCAAGTCCGTCGTCCTGCGTGAGGACAGCACCTTCGGCGTCCGCTTCCGCCTGCTGGACACCCTGCGCGAGTACGGCGGCCACTGGCTGCGCGCCGCCGGCGAGGAGCAGAGGCTGCTGCGCCGCCACCGGGACTGGTACCTGGGCGTCGCCACCTGGGGCGAGGTCGAGTGGTTCGGCCCCCGGCAGGCCGAGACCGCCGAACGCACCGGGCTCGCCCACACCAACCTGCGGGCCGCGCTGGAGTTCTGCCTCGCCGAGCCCGGCGAGGAGCAGATCGCCCTGCTGCTGGCCGGCACCCTGTGGTTCTACTGGGTCGGCTGCGGCCACCTCGGCGAGGGCCGGCACTGGCTGGACCGGGCGCTCACCCTGGGCCGCGAACCCACCGAGGCCCGCGCCAAGGCCCTCTGGGTGACCGGTTACATGGCCACCCTGCAGGGCGACCTCGGCGCCGCCCGCCCGGCGCTGGAGGAGTGCCGCCGCCAGGCCCTGGACACCGGCGACGACCGGGCCCTCGCCTACGCCGTCCACCGCCAGGGCTGCGCCGCCCTGATCGGCGACGACCCGGAGCGCGCCGCCGAGCTGTTCGAGGAGGCGCTCTGGCACTACCGGACCATCGGCGAGCTCAACAGCAACGTCGTGATGGGCATGATCGAGCTGGGCCTCGCCTACCTGTTCCAGGGCGACCGGGACAGCGGCGCGCTCTGGTTCGGCCAGGCCCGGCAGGTGTGCGAGGAGCACGGCGAGCAGTGGGCGTATGCCTACGTGCTGTACGCGACGGCGTACTCGCACTACCTGGACGGCGCGGTAGAGCCGGCCCGCACCATGGCCCGGGAGTGCGTGCGGCTGAACCACCTCTTCCACGACCTGCTCGGCATCGTGCTGGGGATCGACCTGCTGGCGCTGCTGGAGACCGAGCCGGCCGGCCCGGGCGAGCCCGCCGACCTGTGCGAGGCCCGGGTGCTGCAGGGCTCCGCGCACCGGATCTGGCGGACGGTCGGCAACCCCTTCCTGGGCTCGCGCTCCTTCTTCGGCACCCACCAGGAGTGCGCCGAGCGGGCCCGGGCCGGGCTGACCGAGCAGGAGTACGAGGAGTGCTACCGGGCCGGCACCCGGCTGGACCTGGACGCCGCCGTCTCCCGGGCGCTCGGCGACGGGGGCTCGGCGGACGGCCCGGAGCCGGGCCCCCGCCCCTGCTCGGCGCCGCCCGCGCCGGCACCCTCGCCGGTGCGGAATAGTTGAAACTTGTCCATTGCTGGAGGAGGCAAGGAACCGCCCGGAAGGAACACCATGGCCGTCCACGACGAGTACCGGCTCGCGAACTTCTACTTCGAGTCCAAGGCGTACGCCGATGCCGCCCGCGCGCTCGAAGGCGTGCTGACCGAGGAGCCGGCCAACCTCTCCGTCCGGCTGCTGCTGGCCCGCAGCTACTACCACTCCGCCCAGCTCGGCCGCGCCGAGGCCGAACTGCGCCGGATCCTCGACCTCGACCCGGCCGAGGACTACGCCCGGCTGATGCTCGGCCGCACCCTGGAGCGCCAGGGCCGCGCCGAGGAGGCCCGCCCGCACCTGCGGCTGGCCGCCGCGATGACCGGCGAGAGCATCTGACCGCACCAAGCAGCGAGCCCCCGCCGCCTCGAAAGGCGACGGGGGCTCGCTGTGGTTTCGCGAACTGCGGAACCGAGCGCGGGTCAGCGCGAGTAGTACTCGACGACCAGCTGCTCGTCACAGATCACCGGGACCTCCTTGCGCTGCGGCGCACGGTCCAGGCGGAAGGCCAGGGCCTTCAGGTTGACCTCGAGGTACTTCGGGGTCTGGCCCTCACCCGCGTAGCCACCCTCACGGGCGACCTGGAAGGGGACCTTCTCCTTGCTGCGCTCGCGGACGGTGACCACGTAGCCCGGCTTCATCTGGAACGACGGCTTGTTGACCTTGCCACCGTTGACCTCGATGTGGCCGTGGACGACCATCTGGCGGGCCTGGTAGATGGTGCGGGCGATGCCCGAACGCAGGACCAGGGAGTCCAGACGGGTCTCCAGGTCGGCGACGAGCGCCTCACCGGTCTTGCCCTCGGCCTTCTTGGCGCGGTCGAACGCGCGCGCCATCTGCTTCTCGCTCAGGTCGTACTGGGCGCGCAGACGCTGCTTCTCGAGCAGACGGACCTTGTAGTCCGAGTTCTGCTTGCGGCCACGGCCGTGCTGGCCGGGCGGGTACGGGCGGGCCTCGAAGTACTTGACGGACTTCGGGGTCAGCGGCACGCCGAGCGCACGCGCGATCTTGACCTTGGGACGCTTCTGGTTCGCCATGAACCAAACCTTCCTTGCTTGCGAATACGGCTTTCACCAGGTGTTGACGGAGGTCGCATGTCGCGACCCGGAGAAAACCCCGACGCGTGCGCGAAGGGATCAGCCGCTCTCCGGAGCCGGGCACGAAAGTGCTGGTCACACGAAGGGCCCGGAAGCCGGGCCGTCCGCGACACCGAAAACGGTGCGCGACGCTCCTGGTGCGGGCCTCCTGACGGAGGCCTACGGCCGATGCCCCGCTGGTGCGGCCGGTCGGTGGGGTCTCCCCCGCCGCCGTCCCGGGACACGGCACTCCGACGAAGTATACCGGCGGCTCAGTCGCCCTTTTCCCCGGGCTGCTGATCCGCCTTCTTCTCAGCCTTGTCCGCCTTGTCGACCTGCTCCACCTTCTCCGCCTTCTTCTCCACTCTGCGCTCCCCCCGCAGCCGCCCGCGCGTCCACTCCACGGTGTCCGCGTACCGGACCTCGCCGCCGCGCCGGTTCGGCCGGTAGTACTCCCTGCCGTGCACCGCGTCCGGCGCGTACTGCTGGGCCGCGATGCCCTCCGGCAGGTCGTGCGGGTACTGGTAGCCCTTGCCGTGGCCGAGCTTGCCCGCACCGCCGTAGTGGGCGTCCCGCAGGTGCGGCGGCACCGCGCCCGCCAGACCCTGCCGGACGTCCGCCAGCGCCGCGTCGATCGCCAGGTAGGCCGAGTTGGACTTCGGCGCCAGCGCCAGCGCGATCGCCGCCTGGGACAGGATGATCCGGGCCTCCGGGAAGCCGATCAGCGCCACCGCCTGGGCCGCCGCCACCGCCGTCTGCAGCGCCGTCGGGTCCGCCAGGCCGACGTCCTCGCTGGCCGAGATCATCAGCCGCCGGGCGATGAACCGCGGGTCCTCCCCCGCCTCGATCATCCGGGCCAGGTAGTGCAGGGTGGCGTCCACGTCGCTGCCGCGGATCGACTTGATCAACGCGCTGGCCACGTCGTAGTGCTGGTCGCCGTCCTTGTCGTAGCGCACCGCCGCCTGGTTGACGGCGGTCTCGGTGGTAGCCAGTGTGATGCTCGCCTCGCCCTTCTCCAGCGCCGCCCCGGCCGCCGCCTCCAGCGTGGTGAGCGCCCGCCGGGCGTCCCCACCGGCCAGCCGCACCAGGTGGTCCTCGGCCTCCGCGGTCAGCTCCAGGGCGCCCTCCAGGCCGCGCTCGTCGGCCACCGCGCGGCGCAGCAGCGCCCGGACGTCCTCGTCGGTCAGCGACTCCAGGGTGAGCAGCAGCGAGCGGGACAGCAGCGGGGAGATCACCGAGAAGTACGGGTTCTCGGTGGTCGCCGCGATCAGGGTGACCCAGCGGTTCTCCACGGCCGGCAGCAGCGAGTCCTGCTGGGCCTTGGAGAAGCGGTGGATCTCGTCCAGGAAGAGCACCGTCTCCCGGCCGGACATGCCGACCGCCCGCCGGGCGCCGTCGATCACCGCCCGGACCTCCTTGACCCCGGCGGTGATCGCGGACAGCTCGACGAAGCGGCCCTCCACGGCCTGGCTGATCACATGGGCAAGGGTGGTCTTGCCGGTGCCGGGCGGCCCCCAGAGGATCACCGAGCTGGTGGCCGCCGGCCCGCGCGAGTTCGCGACCAGCCGCCGCAGCGGGGAGCCGGGCTTCAGCAGCTGCCGCTGGCCGGCCACCTCGTCCAGGGTGCGCGGGCGCATGCGTACGGCCAGGGGCGCCCGCCCGGGTTCCTTGCTCTGGCGTTCCTCGGCGGCGGCGGTGAAGAGGTCCGGTTCGTCCACACCGGAAGCCTAGTTGAGGCCGCCGACACCGGAGCCTGACTCCTGGTTCCTTGCCGGGTCCCGACAGAACCCCGGAGACGGGCCCGGTATCCCCGCGGGGTACGGCGGTCCGGCAGGACCACCTCGAACTCCTCCACCGACCGCGCGGTGGCGCCCAGCGCGCCCACCGCCGCCGCCCGGAAGCCCCGCCTACTCCAGTCCGGCAGCGTGATCCGGAACGTACTTCTGCAGATCGCGCGGGGGCCGCTGATAGCCGCGCGGGGCCGGGCGGGGCGGCAGCTCGATCATGGGCGGGGTGATCTCGTGGTACGGCACGGTGGAGAGCAGATGGGCGATCATGTTGATCCGGGCCCGGCGCTTGTCGTCGCTCTCCACCACGTGCCACGGCGAGTCCGGGGTGTCGGTGTGCAGGAACATCTCGTCCTTGGCCCGCGAGTAGTCCTCCCAGTGCTTGATGGACTCGACGTCCATCGGGGAGAGCTTCCAGCGCTTCATCGGGTCCTCCAGCCGGTCCCGGAACCGCCGCTCCTGCTCGATGTCGCTCACCGAGAACCAGTACTTGCGCAGCAGGATGCCCGCCTCGATCAGCATCCGCTCGAAGGTCGGGCACTGGTGCAGGAACTGCCGGTACTCCTCGTCGGTGCAGAAGCCCATCACCCGCTCGACCCCGGCCCGGTTGTACCAGCTGCGGTCGAACAGCACGATCTCCCCGGCCGCCGGCAGCTGTTCGACGTACCGCTGGAAGTACCACTGGGTCTTCTGCCGCTCGGTCGGGACGGGAAGCGCCACGATCCTGGCGATGCGCGGGTTCAGGTACTCCGTCACCCGCTTGATCGCGCCGCCTTTGCCGGCCGCGTCCCGCCCCTCGAAGACGACCACCACGCGGGCCCCCTCGACCCGCACCCACTCCTGGAGCTTCACCAACTCCTGCTGCAGCCGCAACAGCTCCTGCTCGTACGGCTTCCTCGCCAGTGGCTCCGGCTTCGCGGTCCGCTGCTCGGTGGTCACCCTCGGGTCCTCCGTCCGACTGCTGCCGATGACCCTTCACCGTAGGCGCGAAACGGTGACCTCGCAGGTCGGCGCGGAACGAAAAGGGCGGTCAGGCCCCGACGAAGGGCTCCGGATAGCGACAGAGCCCGCGCGGCCCGCCGTCGTACGCCGCCAGCGGCAGCACCTGGAGGTACGCGTCCGGCACCTCGAACGGGCCGGTGACCTCGTGCCGCCCGGCCGGGGTGAAGCCGAACCGGCCGTAGTAGTCGGGATCGCCGAGGACGACCACCAGCTTCTCCCCCGCCCCCTCGGCCGCCGACAGCGCGGCCCGGACGACGAGTTCGCCGACGCCCCTGCGCTGCCACTCGGGCGCGACCGCGACCGGCGCGAGCGCCAGCGCGTCACCGCCGCCGACGCCGCCACCGCCGTCGCCGACCCGCAGCCGGGTCAGCAGGGCGTGTCCGATCACCAGCCCGGACTCGTCCACGGCGACCACCGAC
>NZ_JBHTTU010000049.1:0-24262 GCF_042794375.1 Kitasatospora sp. NPDC056531
CCACAGCAGATCCGGCATGCCGCCATGCTGCCTGCCGGTGCCACCCGACCGCAGCCCGATTTCCTTGACGAACCCCATAGAGGCACCCCCCCCCGACCGCGACGTAACCGCCTACCTTCTGCGCCACTTCGCACCCCCTTTCCCCCGCTACCCACCCGTCCGATCCCGCAACCACGCCGCCACCGCCAGGTAGTCGTCCGCCGCCAGCCCGACCCGGGCCTCCACCCGGCGGAGCAGCGCGTCCCCCGGGTGGTGCGCCGCCACCCACGCCCGGTTGGCGTCGCCGATCTCGTCGTCGACCCACACGAAGTCCCGCCCCGCCGCGCACGCCACGATCCCGCGCGTCTTTCAAGCTAGGGCGTGTTTCGAAAGTGCTGGTCACAGCCACTCGTTGATGGCTGCGACGAGCACGGTCGCTTCGTAGCGGACGGCGAGTTTGTCGTACCTCGTGGCGACCGCGCGGTGGCGCTTGAGACGGTTGATGCCGCACTCCACCGCGTGACGCTCGCGGTAGTCGTCCTTGTCGAACTTCGGCGGCCGGCCCCCGTGGGAGCCGCGCTTCTTGCGGTTGGCGATCTGGTCGCGCTTCTCCGGGATCGTGCAGCCGATACGACGTCTGCGCAGGTGGACGCGGTTCGCGCGGGAGCCGTACGCCCTGTCGGCGCGGACCTTGTCCGGCCGGGTACGCGGGCGTCCAGGGCCGAGACGCGGCACACGGACACGGCCCAGGACGACCTGGAACTGCGGGGAGTCCCCGCGCTGTCCGGCCGTGATCACGAGCGACATCAGCTTCTGCGCCTGCTCGACCGCCAGGTGGATCTTGGTGGTCAGTCCACCGCGAGAGCGCCCGAGCCCGTGGTCGTCGGGCTCGACGAAGACGCCGCCGGGCGGCTCGACCTGCAGGTCCCCCTTTTGCGCGCACCAGCCGCGTGCTGGTGCGCGCGAGCGATCGTGGAGTCCACGGAGATGTTCCAGGTGATCAGGCCCTTTGCATCAGCGCGGGCCTGGAGCTGCTCGAGAATCCGGTGCCACGTGCCGTCGCGCTGCCAGCGGCGGAACAGCCCGTACACCGTCTCCCAGGGCCCGTACCGCCCAAGCAGATCCCGCCACGGTATGCCCGTACGGGTACGGAACCGTATGCCGTTGATCAGCTGCCGCTTGGTGTGCACTGGCGGCCGACCGGGCTTGATGCCCTGCGGCAGCAGCGGTTCCAGCACTGCCCACTGGGCGTCCGTCAGATCTCCCCGAGCCATGGAACATGATCATCGCATGACCTTGATCCACTTCTGAAACAGACCCTAGTACTGCAACCGCACTTGATCATGGTTGACTTGGCGAGTGATTGATCTTGGGGTGGGACAGGTCGAGGAGTGGAAGGCGGCACTGGCGGGACTGCACGCCCGCTTCGCGTCGCGTTTCACCAGGTCGGAGCCTCGCGGGCGGGCGCTGGAGTACATGGCGGGACTGATCGCCCCGCTGGAGCGCAAGAACGGGTGGTCGCTGGCGGAACGGGCTGGTGAGGAGTGCCCGGACGGGATGCAGCGGCTGCTGAACTCGGCCGACTGGGACGCCGATGCCGTCCGTGACGACGTGCGGGACTTCGTCATCGAGAGCATCGGCGACGAGAAGGCGGTGCTGATCGGCGACGACACCGGCTTCCTCAAGAAGGGCACCCGCTCGGCCGGCGTCCAGCGCCAGTACACCGGTACTGCCGGCCGCACCGAAAACTGCCAGATCGGGACGTTCCTGGCCTACGCCTCGCCCAGGGGGCGGGCGTTGATCGACCGCGAGCTGTACCTGCCGGCGTCCTGGACCGACGACCGTGCGCGCTGCCGGGCCGCCGGAATCGAAGACGACGTTCCGTTCGCCACGAAAATCGAGCACTTCCGGGCCATGCTCCAACGCGCCCTGGACGCGAACGTCCCGTTCGCCTGGGTGACCGCCGACGAGGCATACGGCCAGGTCAAGACCCTGCGGTTCTGGCTGGAGGAACGCGGTGTGGCCCACGTACTGGCCACCAAGGTCAACGACACCGTGATCACCACCGGTGGCGGGGATGCCCGGGTGGACCAGCTCATCGCCTCCCTGCCCCGGCAGGCGTGGAAGCGCCTGTCCTGCGGAGCCGGTGCCCACGGCCAGCGGATCTACGACTGGGCCCGGGTGCCGATCCGGATCTGCTGGGAGAACGGCTTCGGCCACTGGGTGCTTGCCCGACGCAGCGTCAGCGACCCGACAGAGACCGCCTACTACGTCTGCTACGGCCCTGCCGGCACCCGGCTGACGGACCTGGCCAAGGTCGCCGGGTCGAGGTGGCAGGTGGAGGAGTGCTTCCAGGTCGCGAAGAACGAGTGCGGCCTGGACCACTACCAGGTCCGCCGCTACCAGGCGTGGTACCGGCACATCACCCTGTCCATGGCCGCACTCGCCTGCCTGACCGCCATCCGCGCACACGAGCTGTCAAAGGGGGCTCCGGACCCGGCCACGACCGCCTGATACCCCTGTCCGTCGCGGAGATCCGCCGACTCATCGGCCTGCTCCTCCACCCTCACTGCCTCACCGCCGCACACCATCTGTGCTGGTCATACTGGCGACGGCGTAGCCAGACCCGGGCCCGCCGCAGCCACTACAAACGCCGAGGCCACACCCCATAACTGCGGTTGCAGTACTAAGGCGCGCACGGCGGCGATCCGGGCGAGGGGTGCGGTCATCGTGGCCTCCAAGGGGGCGGATCGCGGTCGGCATCGGTCGAAGTCCGCGACACACCGAATGCTACCTGACGGTAATTTAGCTCCGCCGGACAACCGTCAAAAGCGGACACACCGACACTCCCCGATATCGCGGCGATATTGATTCCAAGCCGCCCCGACGGCGGGTTTGAAGATTTCCCCAGCTGATGGATATCATCGCGCTCGAAGCAGAATTCCAGGGCCTTCCTGGACTCCTCTCTCCGTGTTCTGGGCGCCGCCCCGGCGCCCGGGCGCCCGCTCGGGTGGTTCTACTGAGAGGAGTGCGTTCCATGTTCAGGTGGTTCAGGTGGAGGAAGCCCGGTGAGGTCGACGAGTCGCCCCAGCACGAGAGCGCTGGCGACGGCGGGTCCAGCCGAAACATCGAACCGGAGGACGCGGAACGCCGCGACAAGCTGCCGCTGATCATCGAGATCCTGAGGTTCGTGACCGCCGTGGTCAGGGCCTTTAGCGACTAGGTGCGGCGCAGCAAGGTGGCCACCTTGCTGCGCCGCTGGTGAATCGGCTGCGCTCGCGCGGCCTGCAGCGCCCGCTCGGAACCGACTTCGACGGAAGGTCCGGGCGGGCTTCACCATGTCCGGTGCGAAATCACCGGAGTTCATGACGGGATCGGGTGACATTTTCGGTCAGAACCGATCTCGAAACTGTCGCTTGTCATCAGTTCCACGCCAATGACTCTTAGTAAAACGGTTTGAAGTGGAGTCGTTCGAAGTCTTTGATGGTGGCGACATAAGGACTTCGCTCGTCCAAAGCGCTGTTAGATTGTACCTGTCGCCGAGGACGCGGTGCAAACATCGCAGATCCGCGACTTCACGGAAATGGCACTTTAGCCATTTTCCCCATCCGGGAAGACCGATGATTGTTCGCCGAAAAGCGATCCGACTTCACCAGCGGGCCGACGGCGGCCTGTGACATCCGGGCCCGTTGCCCTGGGGGCGGAACCGTCCCCCCGGGGGACGGTTTCGGCTCTCGCCGTCGAGGCCTCGGGACCACGTGGCCCCGAGGCGGCTGCCGCGCACGGGTCCCGGTGCCGGCCAGGCCGACCCACCGCCCGAATTCGTGCGGTGCTCGAGAGCCCGGCACGGGGTGCGATACCATCCCCGAGATTTCGTACGTGCCTCAGGGCCGGGCCCCTACACCTCTCCTGACCTTCCGCCACTGGCTAACATTGTTAGCCTCGTATAAGTTGCAATATACGAGGCAACCGCTGTCAGAGCGATCCTCAGCAGAAGGGCTCCGCGCGTGACTCAGCACTCCGAGACCCCGGACGCCGCCGCCAGTAAGACCGGCCGCGACCCCGCCACGGCCGAGCAGCGCGCCGGCAGCGCCGAGGCGCGGGCCGAGTTGGCCGAACGGGCAGCCGAGAGACTCGCCGCCGAGCTGCGCAGCTATGGTCGGCGGATCGACGAGCTGGGCACCGAGCTCGCCGCCCAGGCGAAGGCGGACCGACGCGAGCGGCGGGCCGCCGCCGGCCAGCAGCGAGCCCGTGTCGCAGAACCCGAGCCATCCGGCAATGCACCGTGGTACGGCCGCAGTTCAGCCACGGGCCTGATCGTGATCGTCGCCGGACACACCGGCGATCCCGCTCTCACCGACGCCTCGATCCCCGGCGGCTGGCCGATGGTCAACCACGGTGGCGGCTGGGAGGTCGACCGCAACCCGCACCGCGTCCCCTACAGCCCGCACCCCCACATCCCCGCCCCGACGGAAAGCAGCCAGTGAGCACCGAACTGGAGGTCCTGAACGGCGAGTTCGCCGATGACGCCGACCGGCTGCCTGCCGTACGCGACAAGCCCACAGGCCTGGACGTCAGTGACTTCACCCGGGACACCGTGCTGGTCGCGGGCCAGGAGCTGCCCACGCCCTTCGCCCAACCCACCTATACCGCACGGGACTTCGTCATCGGCGCAAAGACCGCCCGGCTGTACCAGGACGCCTGGCCGCACAACACCCGACGCAACGCCGACAACCAGGTCAAACTGTTCCAGCACTGGTGCGCTGAGCGGGGCCGCGTCGCGCTGCCGTGCACGACGGCGACGCTGATCGAGTACATCGGCTGGATGATCCACAGTGGGTACGACCCGAACACCGTCTCGGCGTACAAGTCCGCGGTCGTCACCTGGCAGGAACGCAAGACCCCCGGCCGCACCCGTCCGGGCACCATCGAGGTCAAGGAGATGATCGCCACTTACCGGACCCGCTGGTCGAAGACCAACACCGAGAAGCAGTCCCCGGCGGTGCGCGAGGCCGACCTGGAGGAAATGCTCGCCGTGTGCGACGAGCGCTCCCGGCCGGCCGACCTGCGCGACGCCGCGATCCTGACCCTCGGCTTCCATCTGCTGACACGCCGGATCGAGCTCGCCCGCCTCACGGTCACCCACCTCACCCTGTACCCGGACGGCATGGACGTGCGCCTGGCAGACCGCAAGACCCGCAAGGACGGCTCGGTATACGAAGGCTGGGTGCCCGCCCGCGACGACGCACCTCAGCTATGCCCGGTGCGCCGCATGCGCGCCTGGCTGGAGTACGGCCGCCGCATCCACCAGCCCGAGCACGAGGCCGCATTCCGCGCCCTCGACAAGGCCGGCCGCCTGGCCGTACGCCTCACCCCCCAATCCTGTCCCCTCCACCAAGGCGGCGGCTGCGTGCCGAACGCCCCGCACGACCTCACCACCGAGCAGTGGACCGAGCTGTCGTTCCTCAGCGGCGAGGCCATCAACAGGTACGTCAAGACCCATGCAAAGGCCGCCGAACGGCGCCTTGCCCACCTGAGCGAGACGCAGCGTGTCGAACTCGGCTTCAACGCCCTGCTGAACGCGGCCACCGCCGTGAAGGTCACCGCGCACGGGCTGCGCGCCGGCGGGGCCACCGAGCTCAAAGAAGCCGACGTGCCCGAGGACCAGATCGCGGAGATGGGCGACTGGGTGAAAGACAGCGCCGCCATGAAGCGCTACTTCCGGGCGATCCGAGCCAAGAAGCAGAACCCTTGGGCGACCGCTCGCCGGTCCCGCACGACCGCTACACAGCCACCGGCACTCAGCCCACCGTCTGGAAGATGATCACGCCCAGCACCCTGGTGCCGGATGCCATGAGGCCGTCGGCCCACCCGTCATCTTGCTCAAAGCGGCCTCCCCTGCTTGCTACGATGCCTCTACTCTGCCGGGATGGACCTGTCCGTCATAGCCTCGATCGCTGCCCTCGCGGGTATCCCCGCGGCCCTCGTCGCCGTCCGCTGGCAGACGAATACCGCCCTCGCCCAGACGCAGGCTCAGCACGAATCAGCGGTCCACCAGCTCCATCTTGCCGCCCAGTGTGCCGAGATCACGCACGGCCACCCCACCGGCTACTACGCCGCCGGTACGTTCGCTGCCATGATCAACCATCTGGTCCACGGCGAGTCACCGCAGGGTGCGGTACTGCGAGCCATGGAGCTGCTCGCCCGCTACCCCGGCCACGAGGAGACAACCACCGCGCTGCGCAAGGCCGTCGACCTCGCCGCCGACGGTGAGGCGACAGCGGAGAAGCTTCAGACCCTGGGCGCGGGCTGGGTCGCGGAGGAGGCCCTGGCAATCGGCGTCTACGCGCTGCTGGGTCGTACCCGCGTCCAGACCTACTACATCGGAAGTCAGGGCACCGTCTGCGACCCCAGGCCGGCCCGCACCCCTATCGAGGCCGCCTTCCTGCTCTCCGTCAACCACTCGGGCGACAGCGACTCCACCGGCTCGATCTGCGGCAACCTCCTCGGCGCTCACCAGGGCGACGTACGCCTGCCGCAGCACTGGCTGGAGCGGGTCGAAGGCCGCGCGACGATCGCTGTGCTCGCCGACGACTGCGCCTCCCAGGTGTACCCGGGCGAGAGACGGCCCTGGAATCACTGACGCCACACGAGGCATCGCGAGCGACCCCACAATCGCGAGCAGCCCGAGCGTACACGCGCAGGCAGCGGCCTCCCACCAGAAGCAGTACACGACGGTCAGCGCTCCGACGCATGCCGCGCGTAAACCCTTCCCCCTGACGCCCTACACCCTCTCAGGCCGCCTGCCGAAGCGCGGTCCACCCGGCGTCGTTGAACTTGGCGTCGCCCGGTGCAGCGAGGGCGGGCGACTGCTGTCCGCGGGTCCGGGCCACGGCGTCGGTGGTCGCCTTCACGCTCATCTTCCAGTCGGTGTTCTGCCACGCGGCGCCCAGCACGGAGATCACGTAGGCGTCCTTGACCGGGGAGGTGTCGCCCGCCTTTCGGCTGACCTTGGTCAGCAGATAGACCGTCACCTCGCTCGGGGATTGTTGGATCACCTTGAACCCCACCACGTTGCTGCGGACGAAGGCCCCGCTGGGCAGGGGGCCGTCCGTCGGCAGCCCGAGTTCGCTGCGGTTCTCGGCTTCGGTCTGCTGTGCCTTCGCCCTGACCTTGGCCTCGCCGTCCGGGCTCTGGTCGGTGCTGGACAGGTAGGTGTGGTAGATGGCCGCCTGCTGGTCTGCATGGCTGGTGCCGGACTGCATGTTCGTTGCGGTCCCGGCCACCAGCACAGCCACCGCGCCCTCGGTCGTGTCCGGGAAACCGGTCTGGTAGCCGGTTGTGGCGGCGGTCCTGGAGCCGCGCGGCAATACCGCCCAGCGCACCGGTTCCGTCCACGTGGGCGGGATGGTGTAGGTCTCCTCCTTCGGTCCGGACGGTGTCTGCGAGCTCGTGGCCGGTGCCGCTATCGGTGACGGCGTGCTGTTTCCCTCGGCCGTCACGGGGCCGTCGTGGCCGCCCGGCGGCGCCGCGCACGCGGTCAGCCCCAGCATCGCGGCCAGCACAACAGCGCAGCCCCCCGCCGTGGCCCTGCCGGTCCTGCTCCCCCACGTCCGCATCGCTATCAGCCCTCGTTCCCGCTGGAGAGGGCGGCAAATCCGCCGGGCCCGAGGCGTCGCCGCGCGCCGTGCGCATCTGCCCGGCACGACCCGTTCGCGGGTGCCGTCTGATCCGGAGCCGGCGTGGAGAACGGGGAACGCCCCACAGGCCCGTGCCGCTCGACGAGCGGCACGTCGATCGCGGCATCGGCGTGGGAGAACGGCGGGGCAAGCTGGCGCCGTACCGGGCGGCCGGAGTGATCCATCCTGACAGTCTGTCACCCGACGTCGGCGTGCGGGCCCGGTCTACACCCGCCGCCCTCGACAAGGCACCTACCGGATCCGCGGCCAGCAGACCGCGACCAGCGAGGACCTCATCGGCCAGCGGCGGAATGTGGTCGTGCATCGCAGTCCGCCCAGGTAGGCGGAGTCGGTCCAGTCCGGACTCCCTAGGCCGTTGCCCGCTGGACACGATAGCTCCAGCGGGCGAGTGACCGGACGACAGTTTCGGCACCGATGGGGTTGGCGCTGTGAACGAAGACCGCTCCGATCCGAAAGGGTCGTCCGTTGAAGGCGGCTTCTTCCATGAGGGTCACCACCGGCATGATGGTGTCGTCGCCGCCGAGATCGTGGTCGAGCCATAGCTCGTCAATGAATCTGTCGCGGTGCTCTTCCAGGAGCTGGATGCCTTCGCGGCTGGTGCGGGCAATCCGCGTGGCCCTGGGGAGCGGCCGGAGGTCGTCTATGCCGAGGACGACGGGCATCGGCGAAGTGGGGGCTTCCTTCACTGGATCATTGTCACAGTAGGCGGGCGGGATAACCACGGGGTATTGAGACTCTGCTGGGCGGGCCGCCGGGGCCGCAACAAGCTCGGCCTCTTCGTCGGCCCGGTCGGTCACCACGCCGTGGTCATCCTGCTGCGGCGGCCACACCGCCGTCGAAGGTCGCCGATCCGGCACAGGACGTCCGCCGAGGCGGCCCAGTCGACCGGTGACCGTTCGTCGCAGAGCAGTTCCAGCACTCGCGCCGTTCGTGCGGTCGGTCGTCACGGCGACGGCCACGGCCGTGCCCTACGACAGGGAACGGCTTCTGCACGCCACGGCCGGCCAACGACGAACCGCCGAAGCACCGGCCGACCGCGACCTCCCGAAGTGGCTTCCCACTGTGCTTGGGTGGTGGGGTGACATCTGCAGAACGCCTGACCTCCCGAGCCCGGCACGGCGGACACCGAGAGGTGCTCCCCAAACTGCTCGCGCTGGCCACCGATCCCACCGCACGACCCGACCCGGCATGGGAGGCCGGAGCGGCGGCCATCCAGATCCTCTGCTGGGAGGACCGCTTCGCGGAGGCGGGCGAGCTGGCCGAACTGCTGATTGGACACCAGGGGCCGGGCGGCGGAACCCTGTGCGACCAGGACATGCCGTTCGACGAGGCGTTCCTGGCCGCCCAGCTGTATGCGGGCGCGCCCGCACAGCCCCGACTGCGCGCCGCGGCCGACCACATCCCGGAGGGCCGGATCCTGCGAGACCGGCTGCTCTGGCTGGCCGAGCAACTCGACCTCCGGCCGGTGGAGTGGCTGCTGCCGTGCCATTACGACTGGGGTGGGCCCCTCGTGCCGCGGGAGGGCGTGATCGGCGAGTGGCTGCTGGACCGCGACTTCGCGGCGCTGGGGCCGCGCGAGAAGCGGGTCGCCTGGGAGGCGATCGCCGAGACCAACGACTTCGCCCGCGGCCGCGGGCTGGTCGAGTCGCTCGGTGAGCTCCCGGAGCAGTACTACCTCTGCCTGTGGCTCGCCGGCTGGTACGCCGTCGAGGGCGACGTCGCGGGCGGCGAGCGGATGCTACTGGCCGCGCACGAGCGCTGGTGGCCGTACATGAGGTGGGATGCGATCCCGACCTCCGAGGTGGTGCAGCCGACACTGCGGCGGGTCGTCACCGACAAGGTACGGCAGCATTTCCTCACCAGGCCGGCTGGTCCAGAAGCGGCCGGTCGGCCGTAATCGCGGGGCTGGCACGTCCGGCACCATCCGGCCCGTCAGGTCCAGGGCGCGGACGAGAGCCCAGGTCAGGCGTCACAACCGATCTTTGGACTCCCTCGCTTCATGTCATGCCTGCCAGCGAGCCCTTGGCATCAGTCATCTGCCGGGTTTCTGCCGCCTGTGCCGTGATCATCTGCTGTCGGCCGACCTCGGGGGACTTGTGAGCCGAATCAACTGCCCGCAGTGCGGCGCGCTCGATCAGGTGCGCAGCGTGCCGAGCGTCTACCAGTCGCAGAGTAGCCGGTACTCCGGGACGAGTACCGGTTATTCCTCCGGTGTCGCGTACGCGAGCGGGGTCGGTGTGGTGCCGGCCTACGGCCGGTCGACCGTCCATACCTCGGGCGTCTCCAGCAGTCTGCTGGCGGTTCAGATCGCTCCACCGCCTCGGCCGCGGCTGGCCAAGCCCGGTCTGGGATGCGAGATTGCGTCCCTGTTTTTTCTCGCGTCGGTGTTCCTGCTGTTCGTCCTGCCGCCAGTTTTGACGTCCGACAAGCCTCACGTCCGGGGTTTTCTGCTGGCGTTCGGCATGTTGGGCGGGCCCTTCGTCGTCGCGGGGGTGGCTTTGTCCGTCAGGCGCGCCAGGAAGGCGGACCGGTTCCGGCGGCAGTTCGAGGAGTACTCGGAGATCCAGCCGTCGCTGGCCGCCGCCTGGAGCGCCACCTTTCTCTGCCTTCGCTGCAACGTCGCCTATCTGCCCGATGGGGAGTTTGGGATCAGTCCCGCACCGGTGGTGCCGGTGTGCGACCTTCACGGCCTGGTCGCGGTCACCGCAGCCCGCCTGCGGGACGAGGACTGACAACTCCCGTCCGTACCAGAGACGTCGGGCGGCTGAGCCGAGCGTGAGGAGAGGTTCACCCGGGGCAGGATGTGCGAGCTGTTCCGGGTGCGGGCTGGTCGGGCCGCTGGTCTGGTGACAAGGTCAAGACGGGTCGGGAAGGCGCAGATCCTGCGAGAAGGTCATGCCCGGGGTGCCGTCGGTGACGTGGGACTCCACGATGGCCGCCGGCACCTGCGGCACGCGGGAGGAGTCGTGCCCGGCCTGATCCCGGTCTCGTGGTGGTTCCAATGTGGTGGAGTGCCGGGCGGATCGTGTCCAAGAACCCGAGCGATGCGGTGATCACGAAGATGCGCGAGGCGGCGAAGGTCCTGGAAGCGAAGGTTCAGGGTGACGACGGTGAGTACTACGGCGCCTGACGCGTGCGGTTACCGCGAGACGATCAAGGGTGGTGTGGACTCTTGAAGATCGTGCGGTGGCCGCTGGCGTAGACCCTGCTCGATGGCGGGCGTTGATTCGACTGGGAACTCGACACCTGTCGGCGTCACAGGGCCAGTGCGGCGAAGGCCGCGTCGAGGAAGCCGTCCGGCAGGCCCGTTCCCGTCCAGGTCCAGTCGGACGGACTCACCGCCTCGGCGGCTTCCTCAACAGCCAGTCCGACGCTCGCGGGGTCTTCTGCGGGCAGGCCCAGGGCGACCACCGCCCAGGACGCCAGAGCCTCGACCTCCAGATACTGCCACCACTCGGCGTCCTGCCACCCCCGGCGTTCGGTGGCCTTGTTCGTCCAGGCCGTACGGAAGAGCGAGGTGAACGCGGAGCGCGGATCGGCTGCGGAGGCCTCGACGGCGCACCGCACAGTCCGCAGGTGCTCCAACTCCGCAGCCCAGGGATGCATCGCGAAGAATTCCAGGTTGCGGCGAAGGGTGGGGCGGAACGCCCGTCCCCGGCCACGGTTCCAGCGCTCGGCCGGTGTCCACAGGCCGCCCGGCCCATCGCCCAGCCGTGCGGCCCGGGCCCGTGCCGCGACATCGCCGAGCACCGCGTCCCGCCATCCGAGCCCGTACGCCCTCTGAGCGGCGACGATCGCGTGGACCTGCCCGTCCGTGGCCGGCGCGTCGAGAAGCGCGTCGCCGAAGCCGTCCCACAGCACGGCGAGCGCCGCGGTCACCGCCTCCGCGCAGCGTGCGTGCAGATCACCCACAGGTACCCGGGTCCAGGGCAGCAGCGCCAGATAGGTCCTGTCCCACAACTCCCGCACGGTCATCTCCTCCGGCACGGTCCTGTCCTCGTCCCTGGCCACCGTCCGGACCCTCAGAGACGGCGTAGCACGGCGACGACCTTGCCGAGGATGGTGGCGTTGTCGCCGTTGATGGGTTCGTAGGCGGGGTTGTGGGGCATCAGCCAGACCCCGCTGTTGTCGCGCTTGAGTCGCTTGATCGTGGCTTCGCCGTCGATCATCGCGGCCACGATGTCGCCGTTGTCGGCGACCGGCTGGCGGCGGACGGTGACCCAGTCGCCGTCGCAGATGGCCGCCTCGATCATGCTGTCTCCGCGCACGGTGAGCGCGAACAGTTCGCCCTCGCCGACCAGTTGGCGGGGCAGCGGGAGGACGTCCTCGACGGTCTGCTCGGCCAGGATCGGGCCGCCGGCGGCGATCCTACCCACCAGCGGCACAGGAACGGGGACGCCGATGTTCCCGGTGGTGTCGGCGGGCGTGGCCTGGCAATCGGCCCAGACGCGGTAGGCGCGGGGCCGGTTCGGGTCGCGGTACAGGAGGCCCTTGCGTTCCAACGCCTTCACTTGGTGGGAGACCGAGGAGGTGCTGGTCAGGCCGACGGCCTGGCCGATCTCACGCATGGACGGCGGGTAGCCGCGGCGCCGGACGGAGTCGCGCATGACCTCGATCACCCGACGCTGGCGCTCGGTGAGGCCTTCGGCCTCGGTACGCACGCCCGGGGGCCGGCCGCTGCGGGCGCGGGTTGTCGTGGTGTCGGCCATGGCGCCCTCTCGATCGTGCGGGTGTTGACTGTATCCGGCGTTCTGCGGGTCCGTCACCGGGCTTTGGGGTTCGCTGACCTGCCCGGATGCCAAATCGGGGGCGCGCAGCGGTCATCGGAAGTCCCTGCTGCGGGCGCCGGGCGCGAGGGTGAGCGGGACGAGGCGGGTGGCGACGAGGTTGACGGCGCCGTCACGGCGCTCGGCCGTGCCATGGACCAGCAGGCCGGCTGACTGGAGGGCGGCACGGCGCTGGCGCTCCCATATGTGCGGCTGGCGGCGGACTCCCGGGTCCGCCACTGGACTGGCCGTGGGCAGTCCAGTGCGGTCGCGCTGCGCTGGACTGCCCACGGCCCGGGGTGGGTGACCTCGACGGGCCTTCGCGCCTCATCCGTCGGCGAGGCGCTGGATGGTGGCGCTCAGCCAGGCCTGGAGGGCGGCTCGGTCGCCGAGTTCGGATCGCAGCACGCGGCGGCGGGTCGAGACGCCGAGGACGAAGGCGTCGATCGCCGCGGCGCGGCTGTGGGCGTCCGCGTCCGGCAGGCCGGTCTCGCGCAGGTAGTGGTGCAGCGGTTCGAGTGAGTTGGTGTCGAGGAAGTCGGCGAGTGCTTCGGCGGCCTGTGGGCGTTCGCCGGAGGCGCGCTGCAGCACGAGCAGCGGGTCCTGGCCGGGGGTGGTGAACCATCGCTCCACGATGCTGGCCGCCAGGCGCGCGCCCAGGGTGGAGCGGTCGCCGTCGAAGGTGTCCGAGACGGGGATCCGCACCTGGGTCGCCGCCAGGAACAGGCCGTCCTTGCCGCCGAAGTAGCGGGTGATCAGGTTGGGCGAGACTCCGGCCGCGTCGGCCACGGCTTTGACCGTGACCGCCGTGTACCCGTGCTGGGCGAACTGGTGTTGCGCGTGTTCCAGGATCCGCTGCTTGGTGGCGTCGGCATTCCGTTCCATCATGTGTACGAGAATACACATCATGTGTACGCTCATACACATGGATGAGGAGACCCGAGAACGAATCCGGCGGACCCGGCGCGTCGCGAGCCCGTGGAGTAACGACACGACACGCGGTATCACCGGCACCCGCCTCGACGAACTGCTCGACCGCTGGGCGAACGGATACGACTGGGACGTACACCGGCGCCGCATCGACGCACTGCCCTGGGAGACGGTGAAGACGGACGGTACCGACCTGCGCGTGATCCACCAGCGCTGCGCCGATCCCGGCGCCCCGGTGGTCGTCCTGCTGCACGGCTGGCCGGACTCCGTGCTTCGCTTCGAGCGCATCCTGCCCCTGCTCACCGACCTGCACGTGGTGGTCCCCGCGCTGCCGGGCTTCCCGTTCGCACCCCCGCTCACCACACCCGGCATGTCGGCCGACAAGATCGCAGGCATCGTCGGGGACGGTCTCGCCGAGCTCGGCTACACGCGGTACACGGTCTCCGGCGGAGACGTGGGTGGCACCGTCGCGGAACTCCTCGCTGTCCAGCATCCGAACCGGGTCGCCGCCCTGCACCTGACGAATGTCGCCCCGCAGCACGCGCTCAGCGCCGACCCGGCCAAACTGGCGCCCGACGCGGCGGCCTACCTCGGCCGAGCCGCCCAGTGGTTCCGTACCGAGGGCGCGTACATCGCCGCCCAGTCCACGCGACCCACCACGCTCGCCGTGGCGCTCGGCGACTCACCCGCCGGACTGGCGGCCTGGATCACCGAGAAACTCCTGTCCTGGTCGGACCAGTCGGACGGGCCGGCCCTCACCACCGACGAACTGCTGACCTGGGTCACCGCCTACTGGACCACCGGCACGATCGGCACCTCGTTCGCCACCTACACCGAACCGGTCACCCTCCCCCACCGGATCGAGACCCCGACCGTGCTCTCCGTCTTCCCGCACGACACCAAACCCGAACCGCGAAGCTACGCCGAGGCGTTCCTCGACGTCCGCGCGTACGTGGAACACCATGCCGGCGGCCACTTCGCCGCCTGGGAGCAACCCGAGGCCTACGCCACCGATCTGCGCCGCGCGGTCGGACTCGGCAATTGAGACGGTCCCGCAGAGGCACGACGACGACGTGCTTCGACATGGCCTCCAGTGAACTCCCCGGGCCGGGGCGGAGTCACCGCTTCTGCCCCGGCCGTCAGCCATCGAGCGGTCGGCGGGCCGGGGCCTTGTTCAGTTGGAGGAGCGGTCGGGGTGGCGGTTGACAGCCCCAGAGATGCTAGAGAAAACCCCAGGTCAAACGGCTAGTGAAGCGTCATACCACACCCACGGAAGCCCGAGAGAACAACGTGGAGGATGCGCGTCTTGGCGCCGCCCGCGATGGCCCGCATCGCGGCGTCGTGCTTGCCCGCGAGGCCATCGAATCCGCCACCGGAGAAGCAGGCGATGCCGAACTCCGCACCGATTTTCGCCAGTTGTGGGACCATTCCTGCCGTTTCGCACCACAGCTCAAGCCGAACGGGCTGGCCGGCCTGGCGGTCGACACGGTAATCGTCGACGGCCGCTTCCACGGCGGCGAAGAAGTCCCCGGGGCCGGTGAAGGAGAGCGGAGCTTCAACGGCGATCTGGGTGTCGTCGCGGATCGCGTCCCAAGGGATGCGGCCAGAGCGGCGGGCCATGCCGACGTACTCGCACATCCGCTTGTAGTCGCGCTCGATCTTGGCCATCACTGCGGGTGCCGATTAATCATCCGGCCTGGTCAAGCGGCATGTTGGTACTCGTGGAGGGTGCCGCCCAGTCGGTCTCGCCGACGGACCTCCAGACGTCTGATCTGTGCTGGTTCGTTGATCGGTTCGGGTAGCGGGCGGAGTGGCGCGGCTTGCGTCAGGGTTCGGTGCGGCCGGTGCTCGTTGTAGAAGGTCTCGAACTCGCGCAGCGCGTGGAGAAGGTGGCGCTGGTTCCAGATCAAGGTGCGGTCCAGGAGCTCCCTGCGGCAGGTCTGTATCCAGCGCTCCATCAGGGAGTTCATCCGCGGCATCCGAATGCCGGTGGCCACGATGTTCAGGCCAGTGTCGGTCATCAGGGCGTCGAACGCGGCGGTGAACTCCGAGTCGCGGTCACCGATCAGGAACCTGGCCGTGCTGCCCGCGTCCTCGATCTCCATGAGCAGGTTGCTTCCGAGCTGCGCGGTCGGATGCGAGCGTCTTCGTCGCGCTGCTGGCCGGCGCCTTCCTGCCGACGCTCACCACGGCGCCGCAGTGGCTGCGCCCCCGCAGCCTGGAGGGCATGGCGGGCCTCGTCGCCGGGACCATGCTGCTCGGCGTTGGGGCCGCACTGGTCAGCGGCAGCCCCCGGGGTCGGTGGTGCCGCTCCTGCGCCTCGCCCATCGCCGAGATCGACCATAGAGATTTTAATCGATTATTCTTCTGATCGTCTATCATGCAGACATGACCCAGACGACCCACACCCAGGCCCCGGCCGGGAAGCAGATGCTCTCCGAGCAGGTCTACCTCCGTCTGCGGGACGCGATCATGCGCGGGGACCACGCCCCCGGTGACGCCCTCAAGCCCCAGGAGCTCTCCAAGGAGCAGGGGGTGAGCCTGGCCGTCGTACGTGAGGCGCTCGTGCGGGTGGTCGGCGAGGGCCTCGCCGACCGGCTGCCCAACCGCGGCTTCGCCGTCCCGGCGTTCTCCGACCGTCGCTGGCAGGAGGTCGCGGAGGCCCGCCGGACCATCGAGCCGGCCATGCTGCGCATGTCCGTCGAACGCGGCGACATTGACTGGGAAGCCCGCGTACGAGCCGCCCACCACCGCCTGACCCGCACCCCGGCGTACGTGCCGGAGGAGGGTGAGCACTACAGCAGCGCATGGGCCGAAGCCCACCGGGTCTTCCACCGCACTCTGCTGGAGGGTTGCGGCAACCCCGTCCTGCTGGAGACCTTCGACCGGATGTGGACCGCGAGCGAGCTGGCCCGCCGCTGGTCGGCGCACCGCAATCCCGACCGGGACGGCGCCTTGGAGCACCGCCGGCTGGAGGAGGCGGCGCTGGCCCGCGACGCCGACACCGCAGTAGAGCTCCTGACCCGCCACCTCACGCAGACCGCGGCCGGACTGACTGACCGCTCCCACCACGGACCCACGGGCGAAGCATGACGCGCCCTTCCCGTCCGGCCGCACGACCCCACCTGATCACCGACGTCGGAGCCACCCCATGACGAACCTCGAGGCGAGCACGGGCCGCCACTGCCACAACGCCGTCAGCCCGCTGCACGCATCCGTGTACTTCGCGCCGGAGCCGCAGGACGAACTCGCGGCACTCGGGCTGGAGCGCGGAGCCATGGCCTACCTCGCGAGCCGCGCGGCACCGCTCGGGGCCATCGACGCGGGCACCGTCACCGCGACGTTCTACAACTTCAACCACGAGCACGTACAGCGGTACATCCCCGCCGCGTGGACCCTCACCCCACCGCACGCGGTGCTCACGGCACGGCTGCGCGGCGCGGACCGGACGCTGCGGCGGTTACTCGGGAAGGAGGCCCTCATGTCCGCGGACCTGACCGAGGCGGCCGAACTCGCGCTGCGCGCCACCGAAGCTTGCCGCCGGGAGGCACGGCCGCTCTACGCTGCCAACGCCGACCTTCCGGTACCCGAAGAACCGCATCTGGCCCTGTGGCACGCGGCGACGCTGCTGCGGGAACACCGCGGTGACGGCCACCTCGCCGCCCTGGCGATCGCCGGCCTGTCCGGCATCGAGGCGCTGGTCCTGCACAACGCCACCGGCACCGCGCCGACATCGGCGCTGTTCATGCGAACCCGCGGATGGTCCGCGCAGCAGTGGGACACCGCCCGCGAGCATCTGCGCGAGCGCGGCCTGCTGGACGAGGCGGGCGACCTCACGCAGGCGGGCACAACCCTGCGCGGCGAGGCCGAAGCACTCACCGACCGTCTCGACGCCGCCCCGTACGACCACCTCGGCCCGGGCGCGACCGCACGCCTCACCGAACTGGCCGGTGGCTTCTCTAAAACCCTCAGGGCAGCCGGCGCCTTCCCCGCGGTGCATTTCGGCAAGGGCTGAGGACCACAGGCCGGGGAGCCCGTGTCAGCTCGACTCCCGCCGGGGATCTCAGGGTCAGCACTTCGCCGAGATGGTCGACGGAGCCGGCCCGGCAACCGGGGCCCGACGGCGAACACGGTGTCGGGGCTGTAGGCCGGCCCGGCTACGCGCGGCAGGCCCTGGTGACGGTGAACTGGATGAACTCGGCGGGGCGTACCGGGGCGACGCCGATGTCGATGACCACCTTGCCGTCCGTCGAGCCGGGCGGGTTGTTGGTCGCGTCGCAGGTCACGTAGAACGCCTCCTGCGGGGTCCGGCCCATGAGCGTGCCCTGGCGCCACTGGTTCTCCAGGAACGAGGTCACGGCCTGGCGCAGGCTCGCGCGCAGGCGTTCGCCGTTCGGTTCAAGGACGGCCCAGTCGGTGCCGCTGTGGATGGATTCGGTGAGGTAGCTGACCAGGCGGCGGACGTTCAGGTACTTCCAGTCGGGGCTGGTGGACAGCGTCCTGGCGCCCCACACCAGCAGGCCGCGGTCCGGGAAGGCCCGCAGGCAGTTGATGCCGGCCTGGTTCAGCGGTCCCTGCTCGGCGTCGGTCAGCGCCGTGTGCAGCGCGTCGGCGCCCTGGACGCTCTGGTTCGCGGGCGCCTTGTGCACCCCGCGCTCGGTATCCGTCCGGGCCCAGATCCCCGCGACGTGGCCCGTCGGCGGAACGGTCCGGGCCGCACCATCGATCCCCGGCACCTGCAGCCAGGGGTAGTACACGGTGGTGCACTGGGCCTCGTCCTCGCCCAGCCCGAACAGCCCCGGGACCTTCGCGGCGGCCTCGGGTGTGGCGTCCTGCTGGGTGTGCAGCACCGCGAGGCGGTTGCGCATCCGCGCGCAGTGCTCCGCGACGGCCTTGGCGATCGCCGGGGCCTCCGCCTCGTTCTTCCTGTGAGGCTCGGAAAATCATAGCTGCTGGTCAAGCTGCGTATCGGTACTCGTTGATGACGCCACCGAGGACGCGGGTGCGCAGGAGTTTGCGGCCTTCGAGGTCGTGTGTGGTGGGCTGCTCGTGGGCGCCGGGAGGTAGCTGGTTTCGTGCCCGGTGGGGGCGGTGTGCGTTGTAGTGCTGCTGGTAGGCGGTCAGGACCTGCCGGGCGTGGGCCTCGTTCATGACGAGGACATGGTCGAGGGCCTCACGCCGGATGCTCCCGATCACTCGCTCGCAGTGGGCGTTCATCCGGGGAGTTCGCGGCGCACTCTTGAGGATCTCCATCTCCTCGGCCTCGAAGACGGCGTCGAAGGACTGGCCGTACTTGCCGTCCCGGCCGCGTAGCAGGAAGCGGAGGGACTCCGCGTGGGAGCCGAGGTCGGCTGCCACGTTCCGGGCCCACTGTGCCGCCCGGTCCCGGGTGGGGTGGGTGGTGATGCCGGTGATGTGCAGGCGTCGGGTGCCGTGTTCGAGGAACGCCAGCGCGTAGAGCCGCCGGCCGAGCACGGTGTCCAGACGGAGGGAGTCCGCCGCGAGGATGCCTTCGGCCTGGTTCGTGAGGAACTCGCGCCAGGTCGGGCCAGTACGGCGGGGGGCCGGTTCGATGCCGGCGGCATGGAGGATCTCCCATACCGTGGATGCGGCGATCGTATGCCCGAGACGAGCGAGCTCGCCTTGGATGCGCCTGTGTCCCCATTGCGCGTTCTCTCGGGCGAGCTGCGGGATCAGCTTCTTGAGTGCTGCCTTGGTCGCCGGCCGTCCGGTGCGGGCGCGCAGTGTGCTGTAGTCCCACTTCGCCGCGATGAGTCGGCGGTGCCAGGCCAGCAGGGTTCCGGGCGTGACCGGGAAGACTGTCCGCCAACGGCGACGGGGTATCAGGCTGGAGAGCGCTGCCAGCCAGAACCGGTCCGCGGGCTCGTAGCGGAGCGGTCCTGATATCCGGCGGCGCAGCACAGCGTTCTCGTGCCGGAGCACGAGCAGCTCCGCGTCCTTGGCGATGTCGCGGCGCAGCAGTACCCCGGGTACGGACAACAGCTTGCGGGCCACCTTGTAAAGCAGCGAAACGATCACGCGGACAGTGCCAGCCGAGGTTGCTCCACCACTGCCACCTGCGACGATGACTTTCCGAGCCCGACACCCACCTGCACAGCTTCTGCAACGGCCTGGAACTCGACCGTGCCGCCGTCAACGCCGGCCTGACCCTGCCCTACCACAACGGCCGCACCGAGGGCGTCAACACCCGGACCGGGTGGCCGCCCTGCACCTCACGAACATCGCCCCGCAGCGTGCGCTCACGGCAGACCCGGCGACGCTCACGCCCGACGCAGCGGCCTACCTCGACCGGTCGGCGCAGTGGTTCCGAACCGAGGGCGGGTACATCGCCGAACAGTCGACCCGGCCGAACACGCTCGCGGTCGCCCTCGGCGACTCCCCCGCCGGCCTCGCAGCGTGGATCGTCGAGAAGCTGGAGTCCTGGTCCGACGGGCCGGCCTTCACCACGGACGAGCTTCTCACCGGGTTACCGCCTACTGGGTCACCGGCACAATCGGCACCTCTTTCACCACCTACGTCGAGCCGGTCGACCTTCCCGCCCGGATCGACACGCCGACCGTGCTCTCGGTGTTCCCGCACGACATCAAACCGGAACCGCGAAGCTGCGCCGAGGCGTTCCTGAACATTCGCGACTACGTGGAACACCCTGTCGGCGGCCACTTCGCGGCCTGGGAACAGCCCGAGGCCTACGCCGACGACCTACGCCGCGCGGTCAAGCTGAGCGGCTGACAAGGAGCTCGCGCACGCTCCACCGCAGCCCCGCACCGACGGCCCTGCGCCGGGCCGCCCGAACGGCCGGAACCTCAGCCGCAGGCCCCATCGCCCGGCGGGTCCAACAACGGCGACCGCCAACATGCCGCCCGGCCCCGAGGCCCGGGCGGCACCCGGAGGGCGGCCGCCGTCCGCCGCGGCCAGGGCCGAGCCCGGCACGGCGCGGCAACAAGAGCGCCGGCGGGCGTCGCCGCACCCTGGTGGCAGACACCGGGGCAGCGGGCGCGATGGGGGCCGCCGGGGCCAGGAGCCCCGCAATCCGAGCGCCGCACGGTCGCGGCGCAGCCGCTCCGGGGGCCTGGCGGCGTGTCAGACCCAGGCTGAGAAGGCTCCGGCAGTGGCGAGGGCTTCGAGGGCGGGCGCGGGCAGGCCGGTGCAGGGCCGCGAAGTCCTCCAGGTCCGCGTACGGCCGGCCGGTCGTCGGTGCCGGCCGCCATCCGGCGGGGAGGCCGGACGGCATCGCCCGGCCACCTCCCGGGGGTGGTGGTCCGCAGACCGTTCCAGCACGAGCGTCCGCTCGCCCGGGTCGCAAGCCTGCGCGTGTTGGCGTGGTGTACCGGTTCCGCCCGATCCCCGGCGGCGGGGATCGGGCCGGGGACTGCGCTCTGCTCCGGCGGTTTCCCCGGCTGTAACCGCCCGCGCGGTCAGGGCCGCTCGCCTCCCGGAGCCAGGCCCACCCGGTACGCCAGGACCACGGCCTGGACGCGGTCGCGCAGATCCAGCTTGGCCAGGATGCGAGAGACGTAGGTCTTCACGGTTTCGGGGCTGAGGACCAGCCTGGTGGCTATCTCGATGTTCGAGAGCCCCTCGCTGATGAGCAGGAGGACCTCGTGTTCACGCGGGGTCAGGGCCTTGAGGCGGTCGCGTTCGGGGGATGCGGGGGCGTCGGCGGGGCGTAGCCGTTCGGCGTAGCGGCCGATCAAGGTGCGCGTGACGACCGGGGACAGGAGGGAATCTCCGCGCGCGACGGTCCTTACGGCGTGGATCAGTTCGGGCGGTGGCGCGTCTTTCAGGAGGAAGCCGCTGGCGCCGGCGCGCAGGGCTTCGTAGACGTACTCGTCGACGTTGAAGGTCGTCACGACGAGGACCTTCGCCGGTTCGGGGGAATCGGGGCCGGCCAGGCGACGGGTGGCCTCGATGCCGTCGAGCACGGGCATGCGGATGTCCATGACGATGACGTCGGGTTTCAGCTCCTGCGCGAGGTGGATCGCCGCCCGCCCGTCCGCGGCCTGCCCGACGACCTGCATGTCCGGCTGCGCGGAGAAGATCGTGACGAAGCCGGCGCGTACGAGAGCCTGGTCCTCACACACCAGCACCCTGGTCGTCGTGGGTGGCGTGCTCATGCGGCACCTGCTGCCGGGATGCGCGCGGACACCCGGAACCCGCCGTCCGGGGCGGGACCTGCCGCGAACTCGCCCCCCAGCATCTCCACCCGTTCCCGTAGCCCGGCCAGACCCTGGCCTCCCGACATGTGCGGTCCGCCACCGCGCAGTGCGACGGAGACGGGCGCCGCGCCGGCGGCTCCTGCGGTCGTGATCTCGACGTGCGTCCAGCCGGGGTTGTACGCCAGCCGTACCCGTGTCTCGCAGCCTGCGGCGTACTTCACGGCGTTCGTCAGGGATTCCTGCACGACGCGGTACGCCGTGAGCCGAGCGGCCATGGTCATCTCCGGTTGTTCTCCTTCCTCGGTCAGCTCGATCGGCTGACCGCCCGCGCGGGTGTGCTCCACCAGGTCCGGTATCCGGCCCGGCATCGGCGTGCGCTCCTGGGTTGTCCGCGATTCTCCGGTCGCGTCCAGGACACCGAGCAGGAAGCGCAGTTCGGCCAGTGCCCGGCGGCCGGTGTCGTTGATGGCGTCGAGGGTTTCCTCGAGACGTTCCGGGGCCCCGGTGAGGTATTTCGCGGCTCCTGCCTGCACGACCATCGCGGTGACGTGGTGGGTCACCACGTCGTGCAACTCCCGGGCCAGACGGCTGCGTTCCGCGGCGATTGTCGCCTGCGCGGAGCGCTGCCGCTGCTCCGCCTCTTGCGCGCGCCGCCTGCGCACGAGGGCGCCCAGGGCCCACAGCGCCGCCAGCACCCCATAGTAGAGAAGGAGGTCGCCCGCGTTGTCGGGCGAGCCCAGCGCGTGCAGGACGATGCCGAAGAGCACGTATCCGCCGGTCGCCCCGAGCGCGACGGCCCGGCGCAGGCGGTACTGGTGGGCGCCGGCCGAGTACAGGGCGATGTACAGCCCAATGCTGCCGAAGGTCGGCGGGTACCCGAGGCACTCGTGGAGCGCGAAGGAGACTCCCGTCACCGCGAGGCAGACGGCCGGCCACCGGGTGCGCACGGCGACCGGCAGGGTCTGACCCAGGGTCAGCAGCACGCTCGCGACGGATGCCTGGTGGGCAGGAAGGTCGCCGAGCTGCGCCCCGATGTGCGAGAGCGGGTCCGCGAACGACAACACGGTGAAGACGAGCGCGAACTCGCGGTCCCTGGTGACGGCTGGGCGCGATCCCCACCACTGCGCCAGCCCCCGGAACCGCGTGAGGGCGGTGGCCAGCAGCTTCGGGGCGAGAACCACGCCCCGCGCAGAGGGCGCCGCAGGCGGGTCGGCCGAGGACCGGCCCGGGCAGAGAGGGAGACCCGGCACGCGGGATGCCGGCTCCGACGGGTCACGGGCTGTTTGCCCTTCCATACACCGTCCATGATCTGGTGGGTCCGGCGCCGGCCCGCCGGCTCGCTCTCCGGACGGAACGGGGGACCTGTCGTCTTCTGCGCCCGGCCCGCGTCCCGTGCGGGCGGACGGTCTTGCACGGCAAACGTAGTGCCTGGTGGGGGAAGGCGGCATCCCCCCGGGCGGGATAACCCGGTAGCTCGCTCGGGGGACCGGACGGTGCGGCAATTGCCCACCGCATGGTGACGATCCGCAGCGGCCATCGCCCGTAGCGTTCCGGCGTCGAGAGAGCGCACCACCCGCTGCGAGCGGGTCATCGAGGAGGAAACCATGCCGTACAACAACCCCCGAACACAGGCGCAGCCGGCCGGCGGCCAAGTCCACCCGACCACGGCTACCGACGCGCACACCGGGCGCGGCGCGCGGTGGGCGGCCTCCACGTGGGTGCGCCTGCCGGTGCTGTTCGTCCTGATGCTGGCCGTGGACGCGATCGGCGCCGGGATCAACGGCGCCGCCGACGGCATGACGTTGACCGCCCTGATCGCCGGGGCCGCGACGGCCGGACTGGCCCTGGCCGCATACGCCGCCCTGGTGCGGTACCTGGAGGGACGCAGGCCGCAGGAGCTCGCCCTCTCCCGGGCACGGCCGGACCTGCGTCAAGGGATCATGCTCGGGCTGGGCCTGTTCTGCGCCACGATCGGGCTGGTCGCGCTGGCCGGCGGCTACCGCGTGCACGGCTGGGGCTCGATCGGCGGCGCGCTGGCCACGACGGGGTTGATGAGCTGCGCCTCGGTCACCGAGGAACTGGCCTTCCGCGGCGTACTGTTCCGGGTGCTGGAGGAGAAGACCGGCACCTACGGGGCGCTACTCGTCTCAGGACTCATGTTCGGCGGCCTGCACCTGCTCAACAAAAACGCGACGCTCTGGGGCGCGCTGTCGATCGCCGTGGAAGCCGGGCTGATGCTCGGCGCGGCCTACGCCGCCTCCCGCTCGCTGTGGCTGGCGATCGGCATCCATTTCGCCTGGAACACCGCCGAGCAGGGCATCTTCGGCACCGCCGAATCGGGCTCCGGGACCGGGACAGGCGGCCTGCTGCACGCCGCCATCAGCGGCCCCGACATCCTGACCGGCGGGATCTTCGGCCCCGAGGCCAGCATCTTCGCGATCCTGGTGTGCTCCGTGCCCACCGTGCTGTTCCTGCGGGCCGCCAAACACCGCAACCGCATCCACCGCCCCGGCAAGCCGGCGCAGGCACCAGAAAACTGACGAGACCCGCGCCACCGGCACGTGCGAGCGGCAGGCCGCGTCCCCACCATGGGGGTGGGGGGGGGGGGCGGGCCGCCCCCCCCCCCCCCCCCCACCCCCCCCCCCACCCGCCGGCCGCGGTGGGTTTTTGCGGGGGGGGCTCATGTCCGGCAAAACCCACCTGCCTCCCA
>NZ_JBHTTU010000049.1:24272-42872 GCF_042794375.1 Kitasatospora sp. NPDC056531
AAAAAAACCCCAGCCACCCCCCGGGGAAAGCGGGAAAAGAAAAAAAAAAAGGGAAGAGACCGGGGAAAGGGGGGGGGGGGGGGGAGGGGTGGCGCCCCAAGGGGGGGGGGGGGGGCCTTGCCGGCCCCCCCACCCCCACCTCACCAAATCACCCCACCGGCGGTCGGCCGGTGGTAGTCGTTAGCGGGGGTGCCTACGTTCCGGCAGAACTGACTGTCCTCGGCGCCGAAGGCGGCTCGGTCGCTCGCTACGCCATGGCTCCCCTGGAGGCTGACCAAGGCAGCCCGGTTGCGGAATGGTTGCTGGTGAACTATCTGGACCAGTCCCTCGGCGTTTATGGTCCAGATGGTCAGGCATTGGGTGGGCTTCGCTGAAGCTGGTGATCAGGCGGTGAGGCCGTAGTTCCGCTGGTCGAGGGTGCGGGGTAGAGGCCCCCGACCAGGACCGCCGGTCAGACGCCCCGAGCCGGAGCCAGACAGCAGGAAGCGCCGGCCATGAAGCAGCTCTGACTCACCACCCGACATGCCGAAGGCGCCAGCCACCCGTGGTGGCTGGCGCCTTCGGCATGTCGCGGTCAGCTACGTGTGGCGGGGCCGCTCAGGTTGGTTCCTGCGACCGGAAGTTCCGGTCGAGGATCTCGGTCCAGGTCGGCAGGGTGACGAAGCGGCCGGCGTCGTCGGCCTGGGCCTGGACGAGTTCCAGGAGGGCCGTGACGAATGGTGCTGCGGCGTTGTCGGCCGGGATGGTAGCGGCGGCCTCATGGAGCTGCTGGTGGGCTGCGGGAAAGGCCTCCTTGGCCCTCGCGTTCTGTTCCTTGACCTTCGCGGCGCTGGCCCCCGTCAGGATCCGCTCGATCGTGTAGGTGGGGCACTTGTCGGTGTGCCAGATCTCCGTGACGGCCGTGTCCCGGCCGACGGAGATAGTGCGGACGTCGCCGCCGTCCGGTCCGGCCTGGCAGTCAAGGCCGTCGCCTACGGCTGCGGGTGGGGCGGATCCTCGGGGACAACGGCGGCGATCCGCACGGTCGGCGGCCACGGCGGCGCCGGGGCGTAGGCGAACACCACGTTGACGGCCGGTCGGCCGGACGCGGGGTCGCCCTCGATCCGGGTGGAGTACAGCTCGATGCGCTGGCCGCCCTCGGTGACCGTGCGGATCGGGCGGCCGAGCCGCGGCCGGTGCTCGAACTCGGCGCGCAGCGCCTCCAGCACTTCGCCGGCGCCAAGAGCTCCTTGGCGCGCTGGGCGGCGCGGTCGGTGACCACCGCCACCACCGGGCCGTCCGGCTGCTCCTGGTGCGGGTCGCTCACTCGGCGCCCTGCCGGGCGAGCAGGCCGGCGACGGTCTCGTCGATCGCGTCGGCGGCGTCCCGGTCGGCGGCCAGATGAACGCGGCCGCGGTAGGCGGCGACGATCTCGCCGACCGCGACCAGGTCGACCACGGTGCCGACCTCTTCCACCTGATCGAGCCGGTCTACCGGGACCCGGCGCAGCAGCTGGGCGGCGAGCTCGGCGTCCAGGCGCTCGGCGTCTCCGGGGTAGCCGTGGCCGGCGCGCAGCGCGGCTCGCAGTTCCTGCACTGTGTCCATCGGCGGCAGGCCGAGGCGGCCCCCGCCATGTCCGTGTTCGGCGGGCTGGGCGCTCATCCCCGTACCCCTCTCCGTGTGGTCTGTCCGGCGCCGGGCCGGGCCCTGTGCTGTCGACGGTAGCCGCCCTGGGCCGGTCCGTGGGGCGTTCTGGTCAGCATCGCCACCCCGTGCCGACCCGGGGCGCCGTGCCGTCAGCCGCACGGGTGTGCGACCTACGATGGGCCGGTGTCCGACACCGATTTCCCCGCTGACCTGCTCGAACTCCAGCGCCGCTGGTACGCCGCCGAAGCCGACTGGGCCGCCGACCCGACCGAGGAGCAGCGGGCCGCGTTCGCCGCGGTCGGCGCCGAGCTGTACTCCCACTCGCACTGGGCCACGGTGGGAAACCGGCACCAGGCCGAGATGAAGCTCAAGCAGGCCGCCCGCCCGGACACCGCGCAGCAACCGGCGGCCTGACCCGCCGGTCGGCCCTCTCCCGTATGCGCTTACTCCCGGGCCGGACGACGGTGAAGGGGTCGGGCGAGCACGTCGGGAGGCATCGGTGACAGATGACGTCGGGACCGAAGAGCCGGACGAGGCGCACCGCCGGCCGCCCGGGGTGGACGACGCGACCATCGAGGCGCTGGGGATGCTGACGAAGGCGCTGGAGTACACCGAGCGGGCCCGCGGACACCTGTACGCGGTGCACCACCTGACCGACGGCGCCGACCGGATGCTCGCCGAGGCGGTGCGGATGCTGCGCCAGACCGGGCACGAGGAGCAAGCCGGCTTGGTCGAGCGGGAGATCCTGGGCCGGGACGTCGTCCCGGGCATGTGGACCTACCAGCTGATCGAGGCGTACGACCGGACCTACTACCGCGTGTTCACCGCCGCTGAGGAACAGGTCCGCCAAGAGCTCGCCGCCGGCCGCCGACACTTGGCCGAGGCCGAGATGCAGCAGGCCGCCCGCTCCCGCCGCCGCGGGCACACCGCCCCGTAGACCCATGCCTTCTTTTCGGATTTCGCCGGTGAATTCACTCACCGGGCGGCACAAAAGGAAATCCCGGCCGCTCTTGGCAGCCGGGACGGTCCTATTTCGGCGACACGCGGTCGCTGTGGAGGGGTGTCAGAGCTCGATGTCCATCCATTCGACCGAGTTGATCTCGGCGTCGAGGGAGCCGGCGCGGGAGCCGCGCTGGCGGAAGTAGTGCTCGCTGAGGGCGTCGGCGAGGATCTGCTCCTGGTCGGCCTGGCTGGCGCCGGCGTCGCGGGCAGCGTAGAGCCGCTGGGCGACCGAGCCGGGCATCTTGTAGGTGATGATGCGCGGGCGGGGGTCGTCGGTGGAGTGGGCCGCCGAGCTGAAGCCGAAGGTGCCGCTGAGGGTCAGCATGAAGCCGTTCTTCTCGGCGTCGCGGCGCACCCGCTGTTTCACCCGTGGCTGCCAGGCTTGACCCGGGTGTTCAGGCGCAGCGGGATCGGCTTGGTGCGCTCAGCCCGCTCCAGGCCCTCGTCGATCTCCCGGCTCACACTGCTCCTTCCCGGCCGTCGACCCGTAGCGGCCATCCCGGCCAGGCATCGCGCTGGTACCCGCCGCAGTACGCCGGGCACATCTGCCCGCGCTGCGAGCGGGCTGTCCGGTCGGCGTGAGTGCAGGTCAGGGCGGACGGCTTCCAGCCGGCTGGCCGCGCTCAAGTGAGGGTGCGCCCGAATGTTGGCGCACCCACACCGTCCCGCCGGCGATGGACGAGCCGATCGCGCCTGCCAGGCGCACGACGCCGGGGACCTGCCCGTGTCAGAGAAGCGACCCGCCGGTAACAAGACCTCCACGCCCCGGCCCGTCTCCCCCACCCCACGTGCAACCGCCGCTGCGGAGAGTGCGTCAGTACACCGACAGTGGGGCACGACACGGTCAGCGTGTCGCAGGGCAAACTGCCCCCACGCAGAGGGAAGGAGAGCTACACACCCATGGGAGAACCCGACTTCACCACCGGCCCGGTCGCCCCGGCGGCGGCATCGACACCCGGCACGCCGCCCAGCACCTCGCCGTACGCCAATCCCGCCAAGAGCGACAACACAGCGCCCTGGTACGCCGCTCCCCCCGGCATGGCGACCACCCAACTGAACACCCCGCACGAACTCGCCGCCTCGGCCGGGATAGCCCGGCAGATCGCCACCGAGCTCAACCAGGCCAACAGCAACAGCGGGCCCCTCACGCTGGGCCTCAGTGAGTACATGAGCGCCGCGTCGGCAGGTACCTGCGGTTTCGCCTTCAGCAGCGCCGTCACCAGCTGCACCGAACGGTGGCTGAAGCAGTGCACAGCCCTGCACGACCGGATCGACGGGATCGCCACCAACCTCGACACCGCTCAGCGGACGTACACGGCCAACGAGGACAAGAACGCCCAGCTGTTCGGCACGGCAGTTCACTAAGGGGGAACCGGGCACATGGTGTCCTTCAAGCAGTTATACGAAGCCCGTCCGGACGCGGTCACGGAGGCGTCCGAAGCCTGGTCCAGCATCGCCAAGACCCTCACCACCCTGGACGGCCGGGTCCGCAAGGACCTCACCAGCACGGCGCAGCGGGCCGGTTGGAAGGGCGTGGCGGCGGCCAACGCGAACTCGGCGCTGGAGGGGGTGGACACCGACTTCAAACAGGCGTCGGCAGTCGCGACCGCCCTCGCCGCGATCATCACCACCGCCGCCGAGGAGTTCCGCGCGGCCCACAACGACCTCCTCACCGCGATCTACGACGCGAAGACCGAGGAGCTGACCGTCACCCCCGATGGCGAGGTCTGCTGGGCCCCGCTGCCCGGCTCGCGGAACGACCCCGACGGGGTCGAGGCCGCCAAGAAGTACAACACCGAGATGCGGGCCAAGGCCGACGCGATCTCCACCCGCCTCGGCAAGGCCGTCGACCGGGCCACCGCCGCCGATCAGACGGCCGCCGCCGCCCTTCAGAGCGACATCGGCACCAGCACCACCTCATTCAACCCGAAGCCGTACGGCGCTGGCCCGATCGCTGACGCCAACCGGGCCAAGGACCTGATGTCCAAGGCCGGCAGCCTCTCCGATGACCAGCTCAAGCAGTTGCAGGCCCTCATGGCCGCCAACGCGGGCAACAAGGACTTCTCCACCACACTGCTCAACGGCCTCAACTACGGCGGCAAGACCGGCCCGGACGCCCTGCTGGAGTACTCCAAGGTCTACGGCGACCTCGCCCACGGCAACCACAACGCCAAGGGCTACCAGGACGTCTACGGCAACCTGTCGACGGTCCTCGCCACGGCCACCCGCGACGGCGGCATGGGCAAAGCCTGGGAGGACGGCCTACTGGCCGCCGCCCGCCGCCCGGGGGCGTCCGCGGCGGGGTACAACGACAACTACCCGGCGCTGACGGCGCTGATGGGGGCGAAGGGGACGTTCGACAAGTCGTTTCTCCTCAAGGTCGGCAACGACCTGGTCGACTACGAGCGGAACAGCAAGACCAAGGGCGAAGAGCTCTGGGGGCCGAACTGGAGTGCCCTCACCAACCAGACCGACCCGATGGGCGGTCTGATGACTGCGCTGAGCCACGCCCCCGAGGCGTCGAAGGACTTCTTCGACCCGGCGAAGAGCAAGAATCTGGACTACCTGCTGCACGAGCGGAAGTGGCCCAACCAGGGCTACGAGCAGAACCAGGTGGACGACCTCGTGCGCGACACCTCCCGAGCCGCGTTCGGCGACGCCCTGGAGGCCGCCACGACCGGTCGGGACCCGCACGGCAACCAGCCGCCGGTCCGTCCGCACGACAAGGTCATGTCGCAGATCATGGACGAGACGATGAAGTCCTTCGCTGGCAGCGGCCCCGGGGACAAGGCCAGCCTACCGGCCGCGCTCCGTCGACCGATGGCCGACATGATCGCCGACTACGCGCCGGACATGCACGAGATCCTGGGCAAGGAGCTGGCCGGCCCTGCCCAGCCGGACGGGCTCACCGTCCAGCGCGACCAGTTGTTGCGAGTGATCCGTGGCGCCGCTGAGGATCCCGCCTCCTTCGCGATCATCCACGGCGCCGAGACCCGGGAGATCGCCCTCCGTCTCGGCGACTACGGCCCCGAGGCGTTCAAGCCCGACGCGGTGGGCGGCGCGAACCACAAGCTCCACTCGTTCACCCAGGAGGCCGGCTCCGCCCTCGGCGCACTTGACGCGGTGTACGCCGACACTTCCTCGGATCACACGGACTCCGAGAAGGCGAAGGCGGACTGGGACGCGAAGATGAACTACCACCTGCTCGGCACGCCCGCGAACCTGCTTCCGACCGTCTCGAACGTCCTGCCGTTCGGCGACATCGCGCAGCGCCTGGTCGATGTCGGGACCGCCCAGTACGCCAACGACGCCAAGGCACTGGCAGACTCCCAGCTTCAGGGCAATCTGAGCTCCCACTTCTCAGCGGGACAGAACCAGTTGAACAAGATGATCGACGAAAGGGTGGCCCGGTTCGGGACGGACCCCGCTGCCGCGGACCTGACCGGGAGCGTGTCGCAGCAGCTCAAGACGGACGCGCGCACCACCTACAACGTCGCCATCGACGGCACCTACCGCACCGTGTTCGGGCGGTCGTGAGGATGGTGGAAACGATGCGCAACGACCGTCCCGACGACTCCGACAGCCCTGACGGGCGCATCGGCGCGGCGCTCGATCGGCGCGGGTTCACCACCCGAAGACTGCGCGTGCGGCTGGCGGTGGTGCTGTTGGCGCTGTCTCTCGTACCGGTCGGGGCGGTGGGGTTCGCGCTGTACCGGCTGACGAACCTCGGCGGGCCGGACAGCGTGTGCGACGGGGCCGTCACCGCGGACGAGGTGCACGATCTCCTGGGGTCCGGGCGGATCAGCGAGGACAAGGGACGCTACTCGGCGACGAAGGACTTCACCGGGAACAGCTGCTCCGCCACGGTCCGATCCGGCCTGTTCGAGACTTCCGAGAAGGTCGTACAGTTCGACATCGTCCTTAACATCGGCGACGGCCCGGGCACATTGGCCGCATCGGATGCCCGATTGCTCTCCGGCGAGACGGCCGGCTCGGTGACCCCTGACGTCGCGTGGGCTGTGCTCCCGGATGGGTGTCAGAAGGGCGTGCGCACCGCGGTGTTCACCAGCGAGAAGGGCCATGACGAGGCCAGGGCCGCCCTGGCCGTGACCTTCGCCAACGGGGTGGCCAAGGCGCGCTCGTGCGGAGGCCGGAAGCTGTCGCCACCGAGGAGCCTGTCGGCGAAGGGGGCCGAGACGGACCCGGACTGGGCCAACCTCTGCGGCCTGCCCGGGTTCGCGCCCGCGAAAAACCCTGAGGCCCAGTGGCGCATGCCGCAACAGGTCACCACCGCGTTCGGCCCGATCTGGTCCTGCACGATCGGCGGTAACCCGAGGTACGACAGCCGGGCACAGGTCTTCGCGATCACGACCGAGCCGCGGACCACCGCCCTGACTCAGAAGGACGGCAAGGAGTCGTCCGATGTCGGACGGGCCCGCTGGGTCGCGGGTGGGACACTCGTCGCCACCTGCCAGGGCAAGGACGTCTTCTTCACCGTCAACGGCGGCTACGCGAACGGCCTCGAAAAGCCCTTTCTGTTCCCCGACCAAAAGGACCTCGTACGACAGTTCCTCGCCGCCGGGGGCAAGGCAATCGGCTGCGAGCCGATTCTCTGATCGACTCCGTCGAGGGGCCGACTCTGTGACGGCCCCTCGACGGACGGATCGAGCGATGGCCGGCCTCGATAGCGATCCCCGGAGCGGTCGCCCTGCTGCGCGATTCGCGAAACGGCTGGCGCGAGGCCACCGAGGTCGGTGGTGAGGGCGCTGTCGTACGCCTCGATCAGCAGGTCGGCGCTCGCTCGGGTGGCCAGGGGTAGGGCGGCCGGCGGCGGTCGTGGTCGGGCTCAGCTCGGCCGTCCGACAACCGCCCCGTCCCACCTGTCGGCCGCCACCGTGCCGCAGCCGATCACGACAGCCAGATGCAGCACCGCGCCGCGCCCGCCGATGGCAGGCGCATACACGGCCTGACCGCCCAGGATCGGGAACGCCGCACCTGCCGACCTCCTCAGAGAACGAGCGCCGTGCGCGGCTGTGCACACCCGATGCCAGCACCAGGTCCTACAGCTCGACGTCCATCCACGCGATGGCGTTCAGCTCGACGTCGAGGCCGCGGGCGCGGTGGCCGTTGTCCTTGAAGTAGTGCTCGCGCAGGCCCTCGGCGAGGATCCGCTCCTGCTGGGCCTGGGTGGCTCCGGCGTCGCGGGCCTCGTACAGCCGCCGGGCGACCGAGCCGGGCGTCTTCTGGGTGATCATCCGGGGGCGGGGGTCGTCGGTGGAGCCGCCGGCCGCGCTGTAGCCGAAGGTCGCCTGGATGTGGAGCATGAAGCCGCGCTGCTCGGCGTCGCGGCGCACCCGCTTCTTCACCCGCGGCTGCCAGGCCGCCCGTACCGCCCGCTCCACCTTCGCCGCGTGGGCCTTCGTCATGGGGATGTCGCCGGTCAGCTCGCCCTCGGCGAGCGCGGTCAGGGCGCGGGCCCAGCGCTGGGCGGTGCGCACCGAGACTCCGGCGGCCTGGGCGAGGCGTTTAGTGTCGTTCTTGGCGACCTTCTCCCACAGGAACTTGACCCGGGTGTTCAGGTGGACCGGGATGGGGCGGGTGCGCTCGGCGCGCTCCAGGCCCTCGTCGGTCTCCCGGCTCATGGGGCATCAGGTCCTTCCCGCCGCCCCGGCCGGGACGGCATCATGTCGTATGACAGTGGAGTGGGGGGGGGGGGGAGGGAGGGGGGGGGGGGGGGGGGGGGGGGGGGGGGGGGGGGGGGGTGCGCCCGGCCCCGCTCCCCGGCTCGGGTCAGGCCAGCTCGGCCACGGTGGCGCCGGCCGCCCGGGCGCGCGCGAGGAGGTCGGCGGCCGCGTCGAGGGCCTGCTGCCAGCCGGTCAGCTCCATCACGCCGCGGGTGTAGGTGTTCTGGTAGTCGACCAGGATCAGGGTGGCGGCGCCGAGCCCGGCGGGCTTCTCGACGAGGCCGGTGAGGGTGCGCAGGGTGGTCGTGGGCATGGCTGTACCGCCTTCGTCGGGTTCGGGATCGGGGCAGGTCACGCCGGGTGCGGCCTGCCTCTGGAACGCTACGGGCGGACTCCACATGGCGGCAATGTCGCCTAACATGCAGATTCCGACATCGAGGGGGCCGGCTTTGAACACAGCGCAGCGGCTGATCGTCATCGTCCTGTTCGAGGGCGTCGACCTGCTGGACGTCACCGGGCCGCCGGAGGTGTTCTCGCTGGTCCGGCGGGAGACCGGGGACGCGACCGGCTACCGGGTGGTGCTGGCCGCCGAGGGCCTGGAGCCGGTCACCACCGCCGCCGGGGTGCGCATCCTGCCCGACCTCACCTTCGACCAGGCCGCCGAGGGCGGCATCGACACCCTGCTGGTGCCCGGATCGGTCGAGGTCGACGCCGAACGCCGGGTCCGGGCGCTCACCGACCCGGCGGTGGTCGAGCACATCCGCCGGCTGGCCCCCCGGGCGCGCCGGGTCGCGTCCGTCTGCGTCGGCGCGCACCTGCTGGCCGCCGCCGGGCTGCTGGACGGCAGACGGGCGACCACCCACTGGTCGACCGCGGGCCAACTCGCCGCCGAGTACCCGCGGATCGAGGTCGACGCCGACCCCATCTTCATCCGTGACGGCGGGGTGTGGACCGGCGCGGGCATCAGCGCCTGCCTGGACCTCTCACTCGCCCTGGTCGCCGAGGACTTCGGCGAGGAACTCGCCCTGCGGGTCGCCCGGCAGCTCGTGATGTACCTCAAACGCCCCAGCGGCCAGAGCCAGTTCAGCGTCCCGCTGGAGCCGGTCTCCGCCACCCGGCGGATCGAGGAACTGCGCCACCACATCCGGCGCCACCTCTCCGGGCGGCTCACCGTGCCGGACCTCGCCGCCCACGCACACGTCAGCGAACGGCAGTTGATCCGGATCTTCAAGACCGAGCTGGGCACCACCCCGAGCGCCTACATCGAGTCGGCCCGGGTCGAACTCGCCCGCCACCGGCTGGAGTCCACCGACGACACCCTCGAACGCGTCGCCACCGCCTGCGGGTTCGGTACCACGGACACCCTGGTACGCGCCTTCCGCCGCCGGCTGGACACCACGCCGACGGACTACCGCCAGCGCTTCCGTACGGTCGCGCCGGTCACACCGCCGGCAGCCGGACGGTGAACGACGTACGGCCGGGCCGGCTCGCCACCGTCACCGTGCCGCCGTGCGCCTGGACGACGGCGTGGACGATGGCCAGGCCGAGCCCGGTCGAGCCGGTGGCGCGCGAGCGGGCACGGTCGCCCCGGACGAAGCGTTCGAAGACCCGGTCCAGCAGCTCCGGGGCGATCCCCGGGCCCTCGTCGGCGACGGTCAACTCGACGTGACCGTCAGCCGGTTCGAGGCTCAGCTCGACCCCGGTTCCGGGCGGGGTGTGGGTACGGGCGTTGGCCAGCAGGTTCGCCACCACCTGGCTCAGCCGGTGCTCGTCCCCGGACACCAGCACCGGCTCCTCGGGCAGGGCGAGGCGCCAGCGGTGCCCGGGACCGGCCGCCCGGGCGTCGGCGACGGCGTTGAGCGCGACCCGGGTGAGGTCCACCTCCGCCTCGGCCAGCGGCCGCCCGGCGTCCAGGCGGGCGAGCAGCAGCAGGTCCTCGACGATCGCGCCCATCCGCAGCGCCTCGGCGTCGATCCGCTCCAGCGAGTGCCGCACCGGCGCGGGCACGTCCCCGGGGTGGCGCAGCGCCAGCTCGGCGTGGCCGCGTACGGTCGCCACCGGGGTGCGCAGCTCGTGACTGGCGTCGGCGGCGAAGGCGCGCAGCCGCTCCTCCACCGCGTGCCGCCGGGCGAGGGCGTCGCCGACGTGCCCGAGCATCCGGTTGAGCGCCGCCCCGACCCGGCCGACCTCGGTGCGCGGGTCGTCGTCCGGCACCCGCTCGGCCAGCATCACCTCGCCGCTGGCCAGCGGCAGGGCGCTCACCCGCTCGGCCATGCCCACCACCCGCCGCAGCGGGCGCAGCGACCAGCCGACCCACACCGCCCCGGCGGCGCCGGCCACGGCGACGGCGATCGCGAAGACGGTCAGCTCCAGGGTCTCCAGCCGCTCCACGGTGTCCTCGGCCGGGCGCAGCGGCAGCCCGCTGACCAGCACGTCGCCGTCCCGACCTGCCACCGCGCGGACCCGGTAGCGGCCCAGCGTCCCGCCGAGGTCGAGGGTGCCCGCCGGGCCGCCGACCGGCAGGGCGGCCAGGGCGTGCTGCTGGGCGGGCGAGAAGGCGACCCGGTCGTCCTCGTCGTCGGGGTTGTCGGCGTCGTCGGCGTCCCCGTCGACCACACCGGCGGCGGTGACCCGGCCGTCCAGCAGCCGCACGCCCAGGGTGCCGGGGGTCTGCGCCCGGGTGTCGGGGCCCGCGCCCGTGCCGGTGTGCTCCAGGCTGGCGGCGTAGCGGCCGCCGGCCTCGGTGAGCTGCTGGTCCAGGCGGTCGACCAGGAAATGGCGCAGGGCGGCCGCGGTGGCCAGGCCGACGGCGGCGCAGGTGACCACCAGCAGCACCAGCAGGCCGGCGATCAGTCGGGCGCGCAGGGTGCGGGGCAGGAGCTTCCGGGCCAGGTTCACGGCGCGGCCTTGATCAGGTAGCCGGCGCCGCGCACGGTGTGGATCATCGGGCTGCGGCCCGCGTCCACCTTCTTGCGCAGATAGCTGATGTACAGCTCCACGATGTGCGCCTGCCCGCCGAAGTCGTACGACCACACCGCGTCCAGGATCTGCGCCTTGCTGAGCACCTGCCGGGGGTGGCGCATCAGGTGGGCGAGCAGCGCGTACTCCGTCGGGCTGAGCTCGACCGTCTCGCCGCCCCGGGTCACCTCGCGGGCCCGCTCGTCCAGCACCAGGTCGCCGAGCACCAGCGCGTGCGCGGGCACCGGGCGCGGCCCGGTGGGCGGGGCGGCGCGGCGCAGCAGCCCGCGCAGCCGCACCACCACCTCGGCCAGGCTGAACGGCTTGGTCACGTAGTCGTCACCGCCCGCCGCGATGCCCGCGATCCGCTCCTCGACGGCGTCCCGGGCGGTGAGGAACAGCACCCGCACCTCGGGCTGCCCGGCGTGGACGCGGCGCAGCACCTCCAGGCCGTCCAGGTCGGGCAGCATCATGTCGAGCACCACGGCGTGCGGACGCCATCGGTCCGCCGCCGCCACGGCCTCCAGACCGGTGGTCGCGCCGCGGGCCTGCCAGCCCTCGTAGCGGACGGCGCCGCAGACCACCTCGACCACGTCCGGTTCGTCGTCGACGACCAGGACGCGCCAGTCCGGGCGATCGGTGGCGGTGTCGTCCATGAGGCTCCTCGGGTCTGCGGTGGGCACCGTTCATCCTGGCCTGCCGCGATGAGAAACCCGTGAGATCACCGAGATCGGTTCGTAAGCATCCGTATCGACTCTGACCTGCGCCGATGATGTCACCGACGGGTGTCGCGGCGGCTCCGGTTCAGAGGTGACTCAGAGCTTGCGGTGCGATCGTGGACCGCCTCGGCGGGGCCGCGCCACCGCCGGGAGCTGAGGAGGATCCCCGATGACCACTGCCACCGTGCCGAAGTCCCGGCCGGGCGCCGCCGGCCCGCGCCACCGGGCGGCGCCGCACCCGCCGCTCGCCCTGCCGCCGCGCGCGGCGCTCGGCCTGATCGCCACCGGGACGCTCGGCGTGCTCGGGCTGTGGTGGGTGAACACGCCGGAGGTGGTCGGCACGGCCGGCTGGCTGACCGGCGCCGGGCGGATCACCGGACTGCTCGCCGGATACGCGGCGCCGGTGCTGCTGCTGCTGATGGCCCGGCTGCCGCCGGTGGAGCGCGGGGTCGGCGCCGACCGGCTGGCCCGCTGGCACGCCTTCGGCGGCCGGTGGCTGGTGTCCCTGGTCACGGTGCACCTGCTGACCGTCATCTGGGGCTACGCGCTCACCGACGGACGCGGGCTGGTCGACGAGGGCGTGGAGATCGTCTTCCACTACCCCGACATGCTCAAGGCGAGCTTCGGCACCCTGCTGATGCTGGGCACCGGCGCCGTCTCCGCCCGGGCCGCGCGCCGCCGCCTCTCCTACGAGACCTGGTACTACCTGCACCTGGCGACCTACCTCGCGGTGGCGCTGGCCTTCGCGCACCAGCTGACCACCGGCGCCGACCTGGGCGGCGGGCCCGGCCAGGCCGCCTGGTACGCGCTCTACTTCGGGACGGCGGCGCTGGTCGGGTGGTTCCGCCTGCTGTGGCCCTGGCTGCTCGACCGGCGGCACGGGCTGCGGGTCGCCGAGGTACGACCGGAGGGCCCCGGCGTGGTCTCGCTGTTCCTCTCCGGCCGGCGGCTGGACGAACTCCGGGCCGAGCCGGGCCAGTTCTTCCGGCTCCAGTTCCAGGCGCCCGGGCTGCGCTGGGCCGCCAACCCGTACTCGCTGTCCGCGCCGCCGCACCCGGAGTTCCTGCGGTTCACGGTCAAGGACCTCGGCGGGCACAGCGCGGCCGTCGCCGGGCTGCGCCCGGGCACCCGGGTGCGGGCGGAGGGTCCGTACGGAGCGTTCACCGGGCGCCAGCAGCGCCGCCGCCAGGTGCTGCTGCTCGGGGCCGGCGTCGGGATCACGCCGCTGCGGGCGCTGTTCGAGACGCTGCCGGGCCAGGTCACGCTGGTCCAGCGGGCCCGGCGCGCGGAGGACGTGCTGTTCCGGGCCGAGCTGGCCGAGGTCGCCCGGCAGCGCGGCGCGGCGGTGCACGAGCTGCTCGGCCCGCGGGAGCAGGTCGGGGACCTCGGGGCGGCGCTCGGCCGGCTCGTCCCGGACCTGGCCGAGCACGAGGTGTACCTGTGCGGGCCGGAGGCGCTGGCCGAGGAGGCCGAACGCGCGCTGCGGGCGGCGGGGGTACGGCCGGGGCGTATCCACCGCGAGTCCTTCGTCTTCTGAATCCGCTTACGTACCTGAGGAGTTGTTCCGCTCATGCGCCGAGCCGTCGTCACCGGTGCCGCCACCGCAGCCGGGGTGGTGCTGCTGCTCTCACTCAAACCGCACCAGGCGGCCGGTCCCGCGCCGGTGATCAGCTCGGGGGCGGGTTCCTCCGGATCCGACTCCGGCTCCGCCTCCGACTCCGGGCCCGGTTCCACCGGTGCTTCCTCGGCTCCCTCGGCCGCGCCCGCGCCGGCCTCCTCCGGCGGCACCACCCGGAAGATCAGCGGCGACACCGTGAACACCCGGTACGGCCCGGTACAGGTGCAGGTCACGCTCGCCGGCAGCCGGATCACCGCCGTCGACGTGGTCAAGTACCCCACCGAGGAACGCCGGGACCGCGAGATCAACACCAGCGCCCTGCCCGTGCTCAACCAGGAGGCGATCTCCGCGCAGAGCGCCCAGATCGACGTGGTCAGCGGCGCGACCTACACCAGCGACGGCTACGTCCGATCGCTGCAGAGCGCGCTCGACCGGGCGAAGAGCTGAGGCCCGGTGCTGCGCCACGCCGAGCCCGTGATGGGCACCGTGTTCTCGATCGCCGTCCGCGATCCGGGCCCGGACACGCCCGGGGCGCTGCGGCGGATCGTCGAGCGGCTGCACCGGATCGACGCGGTGTTCTCGACGTACCGGCCGGAGAGCCGGATCAGCCGGCTCGGGCGCGGTGAACTGGCCCTCGCGGACTGCGATCCGGAGGTCCGCACGGTGCTCGCCGCCTGCCGCGAGGTGGCGGCCGAGACCGACGGCTACTTCACCGAGCGGCCCGGCGGACGGCTCGACCCCAGCGGCTGGGTCAAAGGCTGGGCGGTCGAGGAGGCGGCCGCGCTGCTGCACGCGTCCGGCGCCCGGCAGTACTGCGTCAGCGGCGGCGGGGACGTGCAGACCTGCGGCGGTCCGTGGCGGATCGGCATCGCCGACCCGCGCCAGGACTCCACGGCCCCGGGCCGGCTCGTCGCCGTACTGAGCGGCCGCGACCTCGCGGTGGCCACCTCCGGCACCGCCGAGCGCGGCTCCCACATCCTCGACCCGCACACCGGCCGCCCCGCGGACGGACTCGCCTCGCTCACCCTGGTCGGCGCCCCGGGCACCGGCATCGCCCGCACCGACGCCTGGGCCACCGCCGCCTTCGCCATGGGCCCCGAACGCGCGCTGGCCTGGGCCACCCGACGGCCGGGCATCGAGGCGCTGGCCGTGCTGCCGGACGGGACGAAGCGCTGGACGCCCGGCCTGCCGCAGCACCTCCCGCCGTCCGGTCCGGCCGACTGGCAGCTCGCGACACGCTGACCCGCCCGTCCAACGTCCGTATCGCTGAACCGACTTCACTCCATCAGGTGAACCCCGCGATCATGCCTCGCCCGTCGCTCCACCATGGTCAATAGTTGGGAGACCGATCGGGTACGGAACGCCCGGTCCGACCCCACCCGAGCCGAGCTGGGTCGAGGAGGCCATGTGACACCCGTCGTCGCACGCGCGGTCGGCCGGGGAGCGGACGCGGAGCCCGCGACCGTCTTCGAACGCGTCCCGCACCGGATCGCCGCCGTGGACGCCGCCCGCGACGCGCTCTCGGATCGCGCCCCGGTCTGCGCGCTGCCGGGCCCGGACGCATGAGTGCCCCCACGGGCGCCCCGACCGGCCGTACCGCACTGGTCGTCGTCGACCTGCAGAACGACTTCTGCGCCGGCCCGGTGGCCGCCGCCCGCTACCCCGGCGACCCGACCCGGCTCGCCACCGTCGCCGCCAACACCGCCCGGGCCGTCGAGGCGGCCCGGGCGCACGGCACCGAGGTGGTCTTCGTCCGCTTCATCGGCGATCCGGTCCACCAGGGTGCGAGTTGGCGCCACCGCGACGCCGTGCTCGGCAAGCGGCCCAAATGTCTGGACGGCAGCTGGGGCGCCGAGTTCCACGCCGTGACCCCGGCGCGGGAGGAGGCGGTGTTCACCAAGCCGGCCTGCTTCGACGCCTTCCTGAGCGAGGGCTTCGAGGCGCACCTCGTTAGCGGCGGGGTCCAACACCTCGTACTGGCCGGAGTGTTCGCGGACGTCTGTGTGGACAGCACCGCCCGGACCGCCTTCCAGAAGGGCTTCCACGTCACGCTCCTCACGGACTGCACGGCGGCGCTGCACCTGCCGGACGAGGCGATCCTGGACTTCATGCGTCGGGTCTACGGCGCCCGCGTCACCACGCACGACCGACTCGCCGTCTGGACACGGCATCCCGAGACCTGAGGAGCAGCCCATGGGTGTTGGCGTAGACGAGATCACCAGTGCGAACGAGGGCGTAGCACTCACCGCCCTCCTGGTCGCCGCCGCCCGCGCGATCGAGACCCACCGCCCCGACGCCCTCGCCCGGGACGCGTACGCCGAGCACTTCGTCCGTGCCGCCCCCGCCTCCGCGCGGTGGCCCGTCCACCCCCGGGACGTCCCGGAGGGCGACGCCGATCCGCTCTGGGGTCGGCTCGGCCGCTACTTCGCCCTGCGGACCCGGGCGTTGGACGACCAACTGCTGCGCGCCGTCCAACTCGGCGCTCGCCAGGTGGTCCTGCTCGGGGCCGGCCTGGACGCCCGCGCGTACCGGCTGGACTGGCCGCCCGACTGCGCCCTCTACGAGGTCGACCGCCCCGGGGTGCTGGCCTTCAAACAGCGGGTGCTCGACGGCCTCGACGCCCGGCCTCGGGCGACGCGCCGGGTGACGGTCGAAGCCGACTTCCGCACCGACTGGGCCGCCGCCCTCACCGCCACCGGGTTCCAGCCGGACCAACCGACCGCCTGGCTCGCCGAGGGTCTGCTCCCCCGGCTGCCCAGCGCGGTCGAACGCGACCTCTTCGCCGTCGTCGACCGACTCAGTTGCTCCGGCAGCACCTTGGCCTACGAGGCCGAGATCGGCGGGGAGTCGGCAGCGGTACGCGACAACCCCGTCCACACCGCCGTCCGCGAACGCACCGGCGTCGACTTGCTCGCCCTCTCCGACGCCGAGCCCCGCCCCGACACCCCCGCCGACCTCACCGCCCGCGGCTGGTCCACCACCGCCCACACCCCGTTCGAGTTCACCCGCCACTACGGCCGCGGCCCGCTCCCCGAACCGGACGACACCCTGGCGGCCAACCGCTGGGTCTTCGCCGTCCGCCCCTGACCGCTGAGGCCCCTCACGCCCCTACACCCCTCACGCACCCCGCACCCCGCACCCCGCACCCCGCACCCCCGCTACGCACGCTCCTGCTGCGCCGCCCGCCAGGCCTCCCGCGCCACCAGCGGTGCCAGGTACGACCAGCGCCGCGAGCCGTCCGGACACACCCCGCCCTCGACCAGCGCCGACACCGCCCGGCGGGTGAACGGCAGCCACACCGCCATGTCGTGCTCGAAGGTGCTGTGGCAGGCCTCGCGCCGCCGGTCGATCTCGGCGGCGTCGAGCCGCGCCCGGACGGTGGCGACCAGCGTGTAGCAGGAGGCCGGCTCGCTCCAGCCCAACCAGCCGATCACCGGCGACCCGACGTCCTCCGGCAGCAGGCCCAACTCCTCCTCCAACGCCCGGTACACCAGCGCGTAGAAGTCCTCGGCCGCCCCCGGCTCGTCCCGGTACTTCATCGTCTCGTTGATCCCGATCGTCCACTGCGTCGGAAAGGTGTTGACGGCCAGTGAACGCCGGAGCAGCAGCAGCTTCCCGGCCCGGTCCCGCACGGCCACGCAGGCACTCACCATGGTCGGCGGCGCGACGGCGACGAACGCGGTGAGGCCCTGCCCCAGCGCCTCCCGCAGCAGCCGACCGGCCTCCGGGTCCTCCCGCCCCAGCCGGGTGGTGGCCATGCACTCCGCGTAGTCGCTCTCGGCGATGCCCACCTCGCACACCCGGGCCGCACTGTGCTCGCCGTGGTCGACCGTCAGCCGCGCGATGTACGCCGTACGCCCCGCCGCGCCAGCCGCTCGCTGCCGCGCCACCTCGTCGGCCCAGCCCGTGCGATCCAGCGCATGTGGGCGCTGCAGCCGCCCCTCGTACCCGGTCACCAGTGTCCCCGGCGTCAACGGCCGCGCCGCCGACCAGGTGATCAGCGGCACCAGCCCGTCCGCCGCTACGTCATGCGCCCGAGCCCCCGCCGTCAGACTGCGCCGCCGCACCCGCGCCAACGGGACCCGGGACCCGCCGAACTTCGCGAAGTCGTACACCAGGTTGGTCACCACCCCGAGCAGCAGCGCTCCCCCGATCCCCAGCAGCCACTCCACGCGGTCCCCCAACTCTCGTGCCCGACCGCCCCATTGTGGCGGCGCCGACAAATGACGGAAACCCCTTTCGGGGCTGTCATGCGGTCGGCAGCCAGCCGATCTGGTTCAGCGTTCCGTGGAGCCAGTTCGGGATGACGTACATGCCTCGGCCCGGCGGGAGGGGCTGGGGCGCGACGGTACCCAGCAGGTGGCCCTCGTCGGCGTTGCCGGAGAGCATCACGCCGTGGGGGCCCAGGTCGCGCAGGGCCCGCAGGAAGGAACCGGCGGGGCGGGCACTTCCGGCGCCCGCCGTGTGGCGGGCGACGATCACACGCAGGCCCAATTACCGGGCGCGGGGGAGGTACTCGACCAGGGGCGGCGTGTTCGGGGACGAGCGGCGGCCAGCCGATCCGGTCGACGGCGTCGCGGTCCATGCTCTCGGCGAACAGGTGCTGCCACCGTTCGCGCCAGGCGGTGGTCGGCACCCAGGGGTCGGCGTAGCGCTCCAGGGAGCGGACCACCACCGGGTGGTGGTGGCCGAGCCGCTGCCCGTAGCGGCTCGGGGACCACAGTTCGGCGCTGTGGCCGAGCAGCGGTTCGGGGAGCAGGAACTCGATCCGGACCGGGTCGTGCGCGGCGGCGCGCATCTCGACCAGCAGCGCCGACCAGTCGGCCAGTCGGGCACTGCCCTGGGCGATGAGGTCGTCCTTGGCGAGCGAGGCGGTGACGGGCAGCGCGTAGTGGTAACTGACGCCCCAGTGATGCGGGTTGGTCGAGCGCAGCCGTCAAACCCGGTCCGCCGACGCCGACCGGGCCTTCGTCATGCCCTCCGGGACCCCGGT